>NZ_JALQDC010000030.1:0-386855 GCF_023631445.1 Caballeronia sp. GAWG1-5s-s
AACCCCCACCCCGACCCCACCGAGGCGCCCGCCGCGCCCGGCAACTCCCCCCCAAAAGGGTGGGGGGGGGGGGGGGGGGGGGGGGGGGGGGGGGGGGGCGCCCCCCCCCCCCCCCCCCCCCCCCCCCCCCCCACCGTCCTGTTCTCTTTCATCCGGACTATACCGTCGGCCCCGGAATCCAACCGGGTCTGCCGACATCGCCCAATTCCATCTTTCGATGATCCTGGCCGAGCGGCTCGCGGGCTACGTCCGCATGGGACGATTACCGCCGGTGGGGAATTGCACCCCGCCCCGAGAACGTGTCCTTCGTATGATCGAAGAACGCAGGTACGGTAACACGACGCGAAGCCGCTGCGCGGAATTCCCCGTCTCGTTCGAGGTTTAATGCAGGGTTAACGCGGGATTCGACGGAAGCGATTCCATCGCGCGCGATCTATAATGCCTGCATCGAAGTCTCGCTCCGGAGAGCATCATGAAATCGACGGAATCGTCGTCTTGCGCACCGTCGCTGTCGAACTTTCTGTGCTTTGCCGTGTACTCGGCGAATCTCGCGTTCGGCAAGGCGTACAAGCCCATTCTCGAAGAACTCGGCCTGACCTACACGCAGTACATCACCATCATCGCGCTGTGGGAAGAAGACGATCAGACCGTCGGCAGGCTCGGCGAGAACCTCTTTCTCGAATCCAACACACTGACGCCGATTCTGAAAAAGCTCGAAGCGATGGGCTACGTACAAAGACAGCGCGACCCCGCAGACGAGCGCCAGGTGCGCGTGAGTCTGACCAGGGAAGGCCGCCGGCTGCGGGAAAAGGGCGGCAAGATGGATCTCGTCGCAGCCACCGGTCTCAAGCCCGCCGAATTCGTGAAGGTCCAGAAGGCGATCGTCACGCTGCGCGAGAACCTCATCCGCTCAGTCAACGAAACGGCCTGACATAGCGCCGGCGCTAACCGGAAAAGAGCACGCATGCAACGAAGGTTCGACGACCTGCTGCTCGGCAGTATCGAGCTCTTCTGCCTCGCTGCCGAGCTAGAGAGCTTCACGCTCGCCGCGAATGCCGCGAGCGTGAATCCGGCCGCGGTGAGCCGGTCGGTCGCGCGGCTCGAAGAGCGCCTCGGCGTACGGCTTTTCGTGCGCACGACACGGCAGATCCGCCTGACCGATTCCGGCCGGCGTTACTACGAACGCTGTCGGCAAGCGCTCGGCGAACTGGTCGATGCCGAACGCGAAGTGACAGGGCAACAAACCACGCCCGCGGGCGTGCTGCGCATCAGCATGCCGACGCCGTACGGGCATTACCGCGTGTTGCCGCTGCTGCCTGCGTTTCGCGAGCGCTATCCGGACGTCAGCATCGAGACGCATCTGAGCAACCGCAACATCGAATTCGCGGACGACGGCTTCGATCTCGCGATACGCGGCCGCGCGCCGGACGATTCCTCGCTCATTGCCCGCAAGCTCGAAGACGCGGAGATGGTCGTCGTAGCGACGCCTGCGTATCTGAAGCGCAAGGGCGTGCCCGAGTCGCCCGGCGATCTTGCAGCGCACGAGTGCATTCAGTTCGAGCGGCCGAGCAGCGGGCGCAATATCGCCTGGACGTTTCGCGATGCATCGGGCGACACCGATATCGTCACGCGAGGCGCCTATGGCTCGTCGGGAGACGCGCTCGCGGGCGTCACGCTCGCGCGAGCGGGCGCGGGCCTCTTTCAGACGTACCGCTTCATCGTCGAAGAGGACCTGCGCGCGGGGCGCCTCGTCGAAGTGCTCTCCGGCTACCGCAGCACGCGTCCGTTCATCCTGCTGTATCCGCACGCGCGCCACCTGTCGTCGCGCGTCAGGGTGTTCGTCGACTTTCTCTTCGAACACCTGCCGCGCGCACGCGCCGATCGCGCGCCGAAGTAGAGCGTCATCCGGCCTTGTCCGCGAGCTTCTTGCGGTAGTCCTGCACCGGCAGTCCGCCCCAGCCCCAGTTTTCCAGCTCCACTTCCTCTATCACGACGAACGTCGCTTCGAGCGGCTTGTGCAGCACGTCGAGCAATAGCTGGCTTGCGCCCGCGATCAGCCGCGCCTTTTCTTCGGCGGTAATCGCATTCGCGCCGGGCTGCGTGCCTTCGCGCGTGACCTGAATGGTGACGATAGGCATATCAGACTCCTGTGAAATGACGACTCAATGCCCCGCGCTCTGGCCGCCATCGACGTGCAGGATCTCGCCCGTGACGAACGGGGCATCGTCGAGAAAGAGGATCGCATTGACCACGTCGCTCATCTCGCCCATGCGGCCCACCGGATGCAGCGCCGACAACGCGGCGTGCGTCTCTTCGGGGTGCATCGGCGATTTGATCACGCCCGGCGATACCGCGTTCACCCGCACGCCCGAACGAGCGTACTCGATGGCGAGCGATTTCGTCGCCGCGTTCAGGCCGCCTTTCGTGAGCGAAGCGAGCACCGAAGGCACGCCGCTGATCGGGTGATCGACGAGGCTCGTCGTCACCGTGACGATATGCCCGCTGCCCGCTTCCTGCATCTGCGCGATGACGCGCTGCGTGATGTGAAAGAAGCCGTCCACGTTCACGCGCTGGATCGCTGCGTAGTCTTCCGGCGTGTATTGCGTGAACGGCTTGGCGATAAAAATGCCCGCGTTGTTGACCAGCGTGTCGATGCGCCCGAATCGTTCGATGGCGGTCGCGACGATGCGCTCGGCCGTGCCGGCATCGGCGATATCGCCGGCAATGGTGACCAGATTTTCGTCGGCTGATTCGCCGATGGAACGCGAAGTCGCAATGACACGATGGCCGCGTTCGCGAAAAGCCTTCACGGTTTCGGCGCCGATGCCTTGCGACGCGCCTGTGACGATGACCACTTTGCCTGCATTCATGATGAGCCTCTGACGGTGTGAGTGTGTCGGCTGTCTTGCCGTTCGAATCGACGGATCCGATGGAGGCTCACTGTAGGCGCGCGCCGCCGCGCCGCGAACACCCACGGCGGACAAACACTATTGCGTATGGGGAACAAGAGGAACGAGAGGCGGCTATTGCCGGCTTAAGCAAAAGCAATTGACACCCCCGAACCGATCAAGCAGTATGGCGCAACCGATTAGATCGCATGCGATCTAAATAGCGGCCTTCCATTCATTGAGGAAAACATCATGTCCAAGATCGAAAAAGTGCTGTACACGGCAAAGACCCACACGTCCGGCGGGCGCGACGGCACGGCGCGCAGCTCCGACGGCCGCCTGGACATCGACTTGTCGTCGCCCGGCAGCGCGGGCAAGGGCACCAACCCGGAGCAACTCTTCGCGGCGGGCTGGTCGGCGTGTTTCATCGGCGCAATGGGGCTCGCGGCGCGCAAGCTGAAGATGACACTGCCGCCTGACTTGTCCGTGGACGCGGAAGTGGATCTCGGCATGACAGGCGACGCCTACTTGCTCGGCGCGCGCCTGAACGTGAGCCTGCCCGGCGTGCAACCCGACGTGGCGCGCGCGCTCGTCGATGCTGCTCACGAAACCTGCCCGTATTCGAAGGCGACGCGCGGCAACATCGAAGTAGAGATCAACCTCGTCTGAGCGAGGCGCGGCGGGTACCGCGCTAATCAGCTTTGACGCCGATGGTCTTCTCGAAGCAGCAGGCGTCGGGCTGATGAACGTAGATGCCGTAACGGCCAGTCGGCGTGAAGCCGTTACGCTGATAGAACTCAATGGCGCGCCGGTTGAACGAGCGCGTTTCGAGCAGCAGCGTGTGATAGCCGACCGCGGCCGCATCCGCTTCGAGCTGCGACAGAATCGCCTTGCCCACGCCGCGCGTATTCGGCCTGCTGTAAATGCGTTTGAGTTCGGCCACCCCGTAATCGAAGCGCCGGAACGCGCCGCATCCGAGCGCGAGACCCTGCGTGGTTCGCGCGACGACGAATGCGCCGCGCGCCGAACACGCATCTTCCGGGGAGAAGCGGCTCTGGCCGCCGTCGCCGGAAAACACGGCGAGCATGGCGCTCAGTTCGTCGAGCAGGGACTGCGCTTCCAGCGACCACGGGTCTTCACGTCGGACAAGAATGGCTGTCTCAAAGGGCGTCACGGCGGGGGCTCCTCGGCTTGTCTACAGTGGCCCGGACGAGTCGAGCAAACCCCGGTCCCGCCGTCTTATGAGGCGTTCGAAACGCGCGTTCGGCTGGTGAGCAGCGCGATGAAGCGTTCGGCCATCGGCGAGAGCACGCCGGTCTTGCGCGTCACGATGCCGTACGTCTGCGAAGGCGAGCGCAACGTCACCGGAAGAATGCGCAGCATCTTGTGCTGCGCGAAGAAGTTCGCGATATCGGTGGGCAGCACGGACACGAGGTCCTTGCTCTGATTGAGCAGCGCGACCGTGACGAACGTGGATGCGGTCGAGATCGTGTTGGCGGGCATGGCGACGCCCGCGAGGTCCATCTCGCGTTCCAGCAGTTCGCGCAATGGCATCTGGCTCGGGTACGTGACCCAGCGGCAATGCGCGAGATCGCGCATCTCCACGTGGCTGCGCGACTTCGTCGCATGCCGGTAGCCGACCACCACCGAGAGCGGCTCGTCGGCGAGCTTCCAGTAGCGGTATTTCGAAGGCTGTTCGCTGACCGCCGATCTGCCGATCACGAGATCGAGAACCCCTTCATCGAGTTGCAGCAGCATGCGCGCGCTCGTGTCCTCGACGATTTCCACCGACACATGCGGCTGGTCCGCGTGCAACGCATCGAGCGCGGGCACGACGACAGCCGGAATCGCGCCCATGATCGCGCCGATGGCAAGACGTCCGCCGCGCCCCGACTGAATCTCCGCGATGTCCTGACACAAGAGCGTCAAGTCCGTGGTCAGGAGCCGCGCGTATTGAATGACGCGATGCCCGTACTGATTCGGCAGCATGCCGCTCGCCGAGCGCTCGAAGAGGGGCGTGTCGAATAGCGCCTCCAGTTCATGCAACGCCTTGCTCGCCGCCGATTGCGTGACGGCCAGCACCGCCGCGGCCTTGTGCAGCGACTTGTGTTCGTCGAGCGCAATCAGCAATTGAAGCTGTTTCATTCTGAGTCTCGACAGCAGCATCTGGACCGTGTTCATCGGCGAGTCGCGGGGCAAGTAGGAGAAGTGATCGGGGGATGGAAACAATTCAATATACATGCCGCGTCCGGCAACCGTATAGTCGGTCTCGGAGACGACACTCGAGAAACCCGTCACGGGTTCACATCATGCAGAACGCAAGCCAGAACAGCACTGGCCCGCTCGACGAAGCCCGGCCACGATCCCCCGTTATTCGCCTGCACCGTGACGACGACGTCGTCATCGCGCGAGAGCAGCTCGTCGGCGGGGCGCGGCTCCCCGACGAAGACATCACCGTATCCGGACTGATTCCGCCGGGCCACAAGATGGCGACGCGCGCCATCGATGAAGGTGAAGCCGTGCGGCGCTACGGCCAGATCATCGGCTTCGCGAGCCGCGCCATTGCGCCGGGCGAGCACGTTCACACGCATAACGTGGCGATGGGCGAATTCGATCGCGACTACGCGTTCAGCGCAAGCGCCCGCGCCACGCAATACGCGAAGACGCCCGCCACGTTCGACGGCATCGTGCGTCCGGACGGCCGCGTGGCGACGCGCAATTACATCGGCATTCTGACCTCGGTCAACTGCTCGGCGACCGTCGCCCGCGCAATTGCCGATCACTTTCGCCGCGACACGAACCCCGCGAGCCTCGCAGCTTATCCGAACGTGGACGGCGTCGTCGCGTTGACACACGGCGCGGGCTGCGCGGTGGATCCCGAAGGCGAAGGGCTCGCCATGCTGCAGCGAACGCTCGGCGGCTATGCGACGCATGCGAACTTCGCGGGCGTCCTCGTGATCGGCCTCGGCTGCGAGACGAACCAGATTTCGCGCATTCTGGAAACGCAGGGCCTCACCGAAGCGCCGTTTCTCCAGACGTTCAGCATCCAGGAAACCGGCGGCACCGCGAAGACGGTCGCGCACGGCATCGAGGTGGTGAAGGGCATGCTCGCTTCCGCGAACCGCGTGGAGCGCCAGCCGGTGCCGGCATCGCACCTGATCGTCGGACTGCAATGCGGCGGCTCGGATGGCTATTCGGGCATCTCCGCGAATCCCGCGCTCGGCGCAGCGGTGGACTTGCTCGTGGCGCACGGCGGCACCGCGATTCTCTCCGAAACGCCCGAGATCTACGGCGCGGAGCATCTCCTCACGCGCCGCGCGATCAATCGCGAGGTCGGCGAAAAGCTCGTCGCGCGCATTCACTGGTGGGAAGACTATTGCGCGCGCAACCGCGCCGCGATGAACAACAATCCGTCGGCGGGCAACAAGGCCGGCGGCTTGACCACCGTGCTCGAAAAGTCGCTCGGCGGCATCGCGAAGGCGGGCAATACGAATCTCGTCGAAGTGTACGAGTACGCGCAGCGCGTAGATGCGAAGGGCCTCGTGTTCATGGATACGCCCGGCTACGACCCGATCTCCGCGACAGGGCAGGTGGCAGGCGGCGCGAACCTCATCTGCTTCACGACGGGACGCGGCTCGGCCTACGGCTGCGCGCCGTCGCCTTCGCTCAAGATCGCGACGAACGACGCGCTCTGGAACCGCCAGCAGGAAGACATGGACCTGAACTGCGGCCCGATTTTGAGCGGCGAGAAGAGCATCGAGGAAATGGGCGAAGCCCTCTTCAAGCTGATGCTCGACACGGCATCGGGCAAGCGCACCCGCAGCGAGATTCACGGCTACGGCCAGAACGAATTCGTGCCCTGGCAAATCGGCGCGATCACCTGAAGGCGCATGGAAGTCCGGTTATCCCGTACTCAACCCTTAACCATCGCATTCCTAACTATGAATAATACGACCTCATACCGCGGTGTCTTTCCCGTCGTTCCGACGATTTTCGACGAGGCGGGACAACTGGACCTCGAAGGCCAGAAGCGCTGCGTCGACTTCATGATCGATGCCGGTTCCAACGGCCTGTGCATTCTCGCGAACTTCTCCGAGCAATTCGCGTTGTCCGATGAAGAGCGCGACACGGTGATGCGCGTGGTGCTGGAGCACGTGGCCGGCCGCGTGCCGGTGATCGTCACGACGACGCACTTCAGCACCGACGTCTGCGCGCGCCGCAGCCGCGCCGCGCAGGATGCGGGCGCCGCGATGGTCATGATGATGCCGCCGTATCACGGCGCGACCATCCGCGTGACCGAGAAGGGCATCTACGAGTTCTTCGGCAAGGTGTCGGATGCGATCGGCATTCCGATCATGATTCAAGACGCGCCGGTGGCGGGCACGCCGCTCTCCGCGCCGTTTCTCGCACGCATGGCGCGTGAGATCGAGAACGTCGCGTACTTCAAGATCGAAACGGCGCAGGCTGCCTCGAAGCTGCGCGAGCTGATCGAACTCGGCGGCGACAGCGTCGTGGGTCCGTGGGACGGCGAAGAAGCCATCACGCTGATGCCCGACCTCGAAGCGGGCGCGACCGGCTCGATGACAGGCGGCGGCTATCCGGACGGCATCCGCAAGATCGTCGATGCCTACGTGAGCGGCGACAAGGAACAGGCAGCATTGCTCTATCAGCAGTGGCTTCCGCTCATCAACTACGAGAACCGCCAGTGCGGACTCGCGGCCTGCAAGATCCTGATGAAGGAAGGCGGCGTGATCGGCTCGGACGCGGTGCGTCACCCGTTTGCGTCTGTGCACCCGAAGACGCGCGAAGGCTTGCTCGAAGTCGCGCGCCGGCTCGATCCGCTGGTGCTGCGCTGGGGCCACTGAAGCACTCAAGCATGACGAGCGAGCGATTCCGCTCGCCTGAAATATAAGACTGGTTAGGAGACGGACAATGGATGTGTCGAGCAGTAGTCGTGTGCAAGCCGTGAAGATGACGAATGTGCGGTGGAAGATTTTCCTTCTGCTGCTGATGCTCGTGTCCATCAACTATATCGACCGTGCGGCGCTTTCGGTGGCGATGCCCGCCATCTCGCAGGAGTTCGACCTGACGCCGGAACGGCAGGGTCTCATCTTGAGCTCCTTTTTCTGGACCTATCTGTTCATGCAGGTTCCGTCGGGCATGCTGGCGGACCGCCTGAAGCCGCGCGCGCTGATCGCGGTCGCGACCGTCGGCTGGGGCTTCTTTCAGGCGCTCGGCGCGCTCAGTACCGGCTGGTTCCTGTTGTTGCTGACGCGCTTGGGCCTCGGCGTGACGGAAGCGCCGATCTATCCGGGCGGCGGCAAGCTGAATGCACTGTGGCTTACGCAGAACGAGAAGACGCGCGGCGCGGCGCTGCTGGATGGCGGCAGCGCGCTCGGTTCGGGCGTCGGCGCGATCGTCGTGGCAACACTGATGACGTTGCTCGGCTCGTGGCGCGCGGCGTTCGTGGTCGCGGGCGTCGGCACGATCCTGTGCGGCGTGTGGGCGTGGTGGTATATCCGCAATACGCCGCGCGAGCATCCGTCGATCAGCGAGGAAGAGGCCGCGTACATCGAACGCGCGCACGCCGAGGAAGACGCGAACGAGCCGAAGGTCGCGGCGGGCGGATCGCTGTTTCGCTTCTTCGCGTACCGGTCGGTGTGGGGCATGTGCCTGAGCCATACCTGCACCAACCTGATCTTCTTCGGGCTGATGACGTGGCTGCCGACGTACCTCTTCAAGGTCCACGGCTTCGATCTGAAGTCGCTGGGCGGCGCGACGTTCCTGATCTTCTTCTGCGGCTTCGTGGGCGAAGTGCTCGGCGGTCAGCTCGCCGACAAGTGGAAGGCGTCGGGCGCGAGTGCGAACGTCGTGTATCGCTCGATGATGATCATCGGCGCGGCGGCCGTCGCGTTGTCGATGCTCGGCGTCGCCTTCGTGAAGACACCGTTCCTCGTCGTGACCCTGCTGTGCGTCGCGCTCTTCTTCCTGCGCTGGAACGGCGGCTGCAACTGGGCGACGCCCGCGATGCTCGCGACGCGCGCGCGCACTGGCACGCTCAACGGCATCATGAACTTCGTCGGCAATATCGCGGGGATCTTCGTGCCGATCTTCATCGGCTATATCGTGCAGACGACGGGCTCGTATTTCCTCGCGTTGATGTTCTTCGTGGCGGTGGCCGTGTTCCAGGTGGTGTCGGTACTCAACATCAACTATCAACGCAAGCTGCCGGTATAAGCAGAAACGAGCAGGAGAGCAGTCGTGCAACGTCGTCTTTATACGGGTAACGATCCGCGCCGCGCGCACAGCATCGAGGAGCTTCGCGGCATGGCGCAGCGGCGCGTGCCCAACTTCTGTTTCGAGTACGTGGAAGGCGGCGCGGAAGAGGAAGCCACGCTGCTGCGCAATCGCTCGGTGTTCGCGGATATCGCTTTCAGGCCGCGCTCGCTCGTGGATGTGTCGAAGCGGGACATCGGCATCGATCTCTTCGGGCGGCGCAGCGCTGCGCCGTTCATGATCGGGCCGACGGGTTTCAGCGGTCTGCTCTCGCGCGAAGGCGATATCACGCTTGCAAGCGCGGCGGCTGCCGCAGGCATCCCGTTCATTCTCAGCAATGCCTCGACGGTGCCGCTCGAACGCGTGGTGGCGAGCGCTGGCGGGCGCGCGTGGATGCAGGTCTACATGTATCGCACGCGGGACTTCGTCGCGAAGCTCGCCGAACGCGCGAAGCAAGCGCAAGTCGAGGCGCTCGTCGTCACCACCGACAGCGCGATCTATGGCAAGCGTGAATGGGACTTGCGCAACTACGCGCGTCCGCTGAAGCTCGATCTGCGCAATACGCTCGACGTGCTCGCGCATCCGCGCTGGATGATGGATGTGCTCTGGCCCGGCGGCATGCCGAAGTTCGCGAATCTCGGCGATCTGCTGCCGCCCGGACAAGACAGCGTGCGCGGCGCGGCCTCGGCGCTCGCGAAGGAACTCGATCCTTCGCTGTCGTGGAACGATATCCGCTGGCTGCGTGATCGCTGGCCGGGACGCCTCATCATCAAGGGGCTCATTCATCCGGAAGACGCGGCGCGCGCCGTGTCCGTGGGCGCGGACGGCATCGTGCTATCGAATCACGGCGGGCGGCAACTCGACGGATCGGTGGCGGCGCTGGAAGTGCTGCCCGAAGTCGTCGCCGAAGTGAACGGGCGTCTCGCCGTGATGCTCGATGGCGGCTTCCGGCGCGGCTCCGACATCGTGAAGGCGATGGCGCTCGGCGCGGATGCGGTACTCCTCGGTCGCGCGACGACGTGGGGTCTCGCGGCGGGCGGTCGCGCGGGCGTGGACCGCGCCATCGAGATATTGAAGACGGAAGTGGATCGCGTTATCGGTCTACTGGGTTGCAAAAGCATGGCCGAACTGGACACGCGCTATCTGCAATGGACCCGGCGCAACGCAGAGCCGATACAGGCACGCGCGCCGCAACCGATGCAGGAAGCTGTCACCCTCTAAGCGTAACGTCAAAGGACACGAACAACATGAGCCTGAACGAAACGGCATCTGCCGCGCGCATCGAACGCGTCGGCATGATCGGATTGGGACTGATGGGCAGCGCCATCGCCTCGCAGGTCATGAAGAAGGGATTCAAGCTCTCGGTGGTGGGGCACCGCAGCCGTCAGGCGCTCGAAGAACTGGTCGCGCAAGGCGCGACCGAACTCGGCAGCGCCGCCGAACTCGCGCGCAACGTCGATGTGGTGATCGTATGCGTCACGGGCACGCCGCATGTGCGCGATGCCGTGTTTCGCGAAGACGGCCTGCTCGCGGGCGCGCACGACGGTTTGATCGTGATCGACAGCACGACGGCCGATGCGGATTTCGCCGCCGAGGCGGCCAGCGCATTCGCCGAGAAGGGCGCGGCGTTCCTCGATGCGCCCGTGAACCGCACGCCGAAGGAAGCGCGCGAGGGCCGGCTCAACGTGCTGGTAGGCGGCGATGCAGCGGTGCTGGAACGCGTGCGGCCGCTCATGGCTGCGTACGGGGAGACGGTGCATCATCTGGGCGCGCACGGATCGGGCTATCGCGCGAAGCTCATTCACAACTTCATTGCGCAGGCGAACGGCGCGATTCTCGCTGAAGCGTTCGGCACGGCCGCGAAAGCGCAGTTGAACCTGCATGAATTCGCGGCGGTGTGCCGTCTGAGCGGCGCGCATAGCAAGACTTTCGACCGCATCGTGCCGTATCTGCTCGAAGGCGACGACAGCGGACAACAGTTCGCAATCCGAAATGCCGCGAAAGACATGCGCTCGTATAGCCAGCTTGCGGCCTCGTATTCATCGACCGCGATACTCGCCGAAGCCGTGCGCCAGATCTACGTGCTCGGCATCAACCTCGGCCACGGCGACGAATACGTGCCGCACATGTTCGACGTCGTTGCCGAGTTGAACGGCAAGAAACAAAACGGCTGACAGATTGCGGCGGGCTTACTCGCCGAAGCCGCTTTCGGCCAGCAGGTCCGCCATGCTGCGATGAAGCGCCGGATCGAACTGCGTCTGCCGCACGTTAAAGCCGATCGCGTAACCACGATGCACGCGCGCTTCCCGTTGACGCAGCGTGTGGCGCAGCCGTTCGATCAAGTCGTCGGTGTCCTCGGCGCTCGTGTCGGTGAGCAGCACGGCGAACTCGTCGCCGCTCAGTCGCGCGATCACGTCGCTCTCGGCGAGCACATCGCGCAGCACGTCGGAGAAGGTCTGTAACGCGCGGTCTCCTTCGGCGTGCCCGTAGGTATCGTTGATCTCGCGAAACCCGTCCAGGTCGATCAGAAGCAGCGTGGCCTCGCGCGCGAGCCGCTTGCAAACGTTCAGCGTATGTTGCGCGAGCGTCTCGAAGCCGCGTTGGTTGGACAGCAGCGTGAGTTCGTCGATGGTCGCGAGTTGCAGCGCGGCCATTTCCTGTTCCGCCATGCGGCCGAGGTCGCGCAAGAGCCGGCGGTCTTCCTCGCCGAACGCGCGCGGCTGCTGGTCGATGAGACACAGCGTGCCGAGCTTCGCGCCATTGGGCAGGCTGAGCGGATAGCCCGCATAAAAGCGGATGAACGGCGGGCCGACGACGAGCGGATTGTCGTCGAAGCGCGCGTCGGCGCGGGCATCGGGCACGATCAACACGTCGCTGCCGCCGATGGCATGTGCGCAGAACGAAACATCACGCGGTGTTTGACGCGTCTTGAGGCCGGTGCATGACTTGAACCACTGGCGATTTTCGTCGACGAGACTCACCAGCGCGATGGGCACGTCGAACAGGCGTTTGGCGAGCCGCGTCAGGCGGTCGAAGCGCTCTTCGGGCGCGGTATCGAGGATATTCAGTGCGCGCAGGGCGGCGATGCGCTCGCTTTCGTTCGCAGGCTTGATAGGGACAAGCATCGGTGTCGGCAACGACTTGCGGATGCCCGGGCGGGCGGGAGAACTTCAGATTATTCTACCCGCTGACGGCTTCTATCGAGACCCCGACAAAACGAACATGCGTTACGCCAGCGCGGCGCGAACCGCGCTGGCCTGATGCATGGAAGCGAACGCGCGTCTTACCATCCGCCGCGCGATCCGCCGCCGCCCGGCGAAGGCGTGTTCTGCGGACTCGTCACGCCGGAGGACATGTTGCGCGTCGCGCCCGGCGGCTGCATGCCGCCCCTGCCCGGCGCTGCGTTCATGGTGCCGTCATTCGCGCCGCCGATGCCGCCGCCGCGCGTCATGCCGGCGCCGTCGCTCGGCCCCGATGTGTTCGCGCCGGTCGCGCCGGACAGTCCGTTGACGCCGTTCGTCCCCGTGCCCGCGCCGCTCGTTCCGCCCACGGCCCCGCCCGCCGCGCCGCCGATCATGCCACCACCCGCGCCGGCCGCGCTGGCGACATTCACGCCGCCTGTCAGTGCGATCAGAAGCGCAGTCACTGCAAGTCTCGATTTCATTTCGAATCTCCCACTGGATGCATACGGGAGCATTGCGCGCAAGCGTCGTGCCGCGATCAGGCACGCGAACGGCTGACTCATTATTGCCTGATATCGGTCACACGCAGCCGCTGTTACTTAAGCATTGCATAAGCTTGAGCCACGCACTATATCCCGCTGAGTCCGCCGATTTCGCTCAGACGAAAGGCATCCCGTGAAGCCGCTCAGGCGGTGCCGAGTTCAACCACGCCTACCGGTCATTCAATGGTCACTGCCGCCATGCGACGATCCGTACTTCACTCAATGCGGCCGAGACACGCATGACAGCGCATCTCATTCCCGTATGGATGTGGCTGGTCATTGGCCTGTGTGTCGCGGCGACCTGTCATGCGGCGCTCGCTGCGCTTCTGCACGGCGGCCGGCGCACCGCAGTGGCGTTGCAAAGCGACGATCCCACGAGCGCCGATTGCACGAGCGCCGATCACGTCGCGCCGGTCAGCATCCTGAAGCCGCTATGCGGCGCGGAGCCCCGTCTCTACGCGAACCTTCAAACGTTTTGCGCGCAGACTCATCCCTCATATCAACTCCTGTTCGGCGTCGCGCACGCGTCGGATGCCGCGGCGAGTGTCGTGCGGCGGCTCGCGCGGGCTTACCCCGAGCGCGACATCGAACTCGTCATCGACGCAACGCCGCATGGCAGCAACCGCAAGGTCGCGAATCTCATCAATCTGTCGCGACACGCGAAGCATGATGTGATCGTGATCGCGGACAGCGATATCGCGGTGCAACCGGACTACCTGATGCGCGTGACCGCGCCGCTTGCCGACCCGGGCGTGGGCGTCGTCACGTGCCTTTATCGGGCGCGCTGCGTCGGCGGCATGTGGGCGAGACTCGGCGGCCTCTTCATCGACGAATGGTTCGCGCCGTCCGTGTATGTCGCGAACGCGCTCGGCTACGGGCGCTTCGGCTTCGGCGCGACGCTCGCGCTGACACGCGAGACGCTTCAGAAGATAGGCGGCCTCGAAGCCTTGCGCGACTGCCTCGCCGACGATTTCTGGCTCGCCGAGCGGGCGCGCGTCATCGGCTTGCGCACGGTGCTGTCCGATGTCGTCGTCACGACCGATGTCATCGAGGACGATTTCGCTTCATTGTGGCGGCGCGAGACGCGCTGGCTACGCACCATCCGTTCGATCAATCCCTTGGGTTTCGCTTTCTTGTGCATTACGTTTGCATCGCCGTGGCTTCTGGCGAGCGCGATTCTCGGCTTTTCTTTCGACACGAGCGGCACGGACCTCGCACAATCCACTGCTGATGCTATCGTCGATATCAGCACGTCGCTCGGTATCAGCGCGCGCCTCTTGCTGCACTCGCGCAGCGCGCGGTCGTGGGGCGCGTTCTGGCGCGACCTGCCGCTCATTCCACTGCGCGACGCGCTGATGTGGCTCGCCTGGTTCGCTGCGCTGTTCGGTTCGAGCGTGATGTGGCGCGGCGTGCGCGTGCCGCTCGATGCGTCGGCCGCGAAGCGCGATGCGTACGAAACCAGCTCGTCCGACAGCCCATACGACCCGTCATGAATTCACAGGACTTCGCATCATGAAGCAGACGCTCTTTCTTCAGGCCCCGTCCTTCGACGGCTTCGACGGCGGCGCGGGATCGCGCTACCAGGCCAAGCGCGAGATACGCTCGTTCTGGTATCCGACGTGGCTTGCTCAGCCCGCCGCCCTCGTGCCGCAAAGCCGCGTGCTCGACGCGCCCGCCGACGGCCTGTCCGTCGAGGAAACGCTCGCGATCGCCGCGCAATACGACCTCGTCATCATCCATACGAGCACGCCGTCCTTTCCGACCGATGCGCTCTTCGCCGAGCATCTGAAAGAACGCAAGCCGTCGGTGCTGATCGGCATGGTCGGCGCGAAGGTGGCGGTCGATCCGCATAATTCGCTGACCGCGAGCGAAGCGATCGACTTCGTATGCCGCGAGGAATTCGACTACACCTGCAAGGAAGTCGCCGAGGGCCTGCCGTTCGCGTCGATCAAGGGGCTGTCGTGGCGCAACGAGGACGGCTCGATCGAGCATAACGAAGCGCGCCCGATCCTCGAAAACATGGACGAGCTGCCGTTCGTCGCGCCCGTCTACAAACGCGATCTGAACATCAAGAACTACTTCATCGGCTATCTGAACTATCCGTATGTGTCCATCTATACGGGGCGCGGGTGCCGTTCGCGCTGCACGTTCTGCCTGTGGCCGCAGACGGTGGGCGGGCATCGCTATCGCGTGCGTTCGGTCGAGAACGTACTCGAAGAAGTGAAGTGGATTCGCGACAACATGCCGGAAGTAAAGGAGATCATGTTCGACGACGACACGTTCACCGATTTCAAGCCGCGCGTGGAAGAGATTGCCCGCGGTCTGGGCAAGCTCGGCGTGACGTGGTCGTGCAACGCGAAGGCCAACGTCCCGTATTCGACGTTGAAGATCATGAAGGAAAACGGCCTGCGGCTCTTGCTCGTGGGCTATGAATCCGGCGACGACCAGATTCTGCTCAACATCAAGAAGGGCTTGCGAACCGACATCGCGCGGCGCTTCGCGGACGATTGCCGCAAGCTCGGCATCAAGGTGCACGGCACGTTCATTCTCGGCTTGCCGGGCGAAACGAAAGAGACAATCGAGAAAACGATTCGGTATGCGAAGGAGATCAATCCGCATACGATCCAGGTTTCGCTCGCCGCGCCTTATCCGGGCACGACGCTCTATCAGCAGGCTGTCGATAACGGCTGGCTCGCCGAAAACAAGGTCATCAATCTCGTCAGCAAGGAAGGCGTGCAGCTTGCGGCGATCGGCTATCCGCACCTGTCGCGCGAGGACATCTATCACGAGCTCGAACGCTTCTACAAGCGGTTCTATTTCCGCCCGTCGAAGATCTGGGAGATCGTGCGCGAAATGCTGACGAGCTGGGACATGATGAAGCGCCGCTTGCGCGAAGGGGTGGAATTCTTCCGCTTCTTGCGGGCGCACGAGGCGTGAGCGCATGCGAGCGTTGATCGTCACCGCCGACGACTTCGGCCTGCACGAGCGCGTCAACGAGGCGGTGATCCGCGCGCATCGCGAAGGCGTCCTCGCGTGCGCGAGCCTGATGGTCGCGGCACCCGCCGCGCGCGACGCCGTCGAGCGCGCGCGGCAGTGTCCGTCGCTTCGCGTGGGACTGCATGTGGTGCTGGCCGATGGACTCTCGACGCTCGGCGCGTCGCGGATTCCCGCGTTGACCGACGAAAGCGGATGGATGCGCGATGCGCCGCTGAAAGACGGCCTTCGCTATGCGTTGCTTCCCCATGTGCGCCGTCAGCTTGCCGAGGAAATCCGCGCGCAGTTCGACGCGTTTCGCGCGACCGGGCTGGCGCTCGACCACGTGAACACGCACAAGCATCTGCATGTGCATCCCGTGGTGCTTTCGCTGATACTCTCGATCGGCCGCGAATACGGCATGCGCGCGATGCGCCTGCCATCGGAGGCGAGCGCCCCGTTGTGGCTCAAGCCGTGGATGGCGCTGACGCGCCGGCGTCTCGCGCGCGCGGGAATCGCGCATAACGACTACGTGGTCGGCATGGCGCAGACGGGGCGCCTGGACGAAGCCGCGTGGCTCGCCGCGCTCGCCGGCATCGACGCGAACGATGGGCGAGTCGGCGAGATCTACTGTCATCCTGCGGTGGCGGGCGATACGCCGATCACGGCTTCGATGCGCGACTACCGGCACGCCGACGAACTCGACGCGCTTCTGTCGCCGCGCGTGAGCCAGGCGCTCGCGGCGGCGCGTGCGCGCGGCGTCGCGCTTGGCGGCTTCTCCGACGTATTCGGCGCGGGGCGCGCGTGATGTCGCTACGCAAGGCCGCCGCCACGGCGTGGCCGGGCGTGCTCGCGCTCATCTTGGCAACCGTGATCGTCTACACGCTGCGCGAGAGCATTGGTCACGCGAGCCAGCGGATCATGCACGCATGGCTGCCGTTGCTTCTGCTCGTGCTGTATCGCGCGTTGCCGCTCGCGCTCGATGCGCTCGGCTGGTGGATTCTGCTTGCGCGCGCCGTGCCGTACCGCTTCGTATGGTGGATTGCGACGGTACGCGATGGCGTGAGCCGCCTGCTGCCGGTCGCGAGCGTGGGCGGCGAAGTGGTCGGCGTGCGGCTCGCCTGCTGGAAGCTGCGCGATTCGTCGGCGGTCATCGCGTCGGTGATCGTCGAAGTGCTCGCCACGTTAGGCATGCAGGCGATATTCGCGATTTTCGGCATTGCGGCGCTTGCGCATTCGGTCGCGTTGCATCGCGCGTTGTGGCCGCTGGCAGCGGCGAGCGCGGCGACGCTCGCGGCGCTCGCCGCATGCGCCTGGTGGCTGCGCCGCGGCGCGCCGTTCGATGTGCTGATGGCGCTTGCGCGGCGCGTGCTCGGCCACAGTCCGCTGTTGCGCGCGGGCCATTCGCGACGGCTCGATGCCGCCCTGCGCGCGCTCGCGCAACGTCCGCGCGCGTGGCTCGCCGCGCTCGCGTGGCAACTCGCGGGGCAGGCCGCGGGCGCGCTCGAGAATTTCTTCGCGCTCTGGGCGATGGGCGTGCCCGTGACGCTCTCCGATGCCGTCGCCATCGAAGCCGTTGCGCAAATTGCGCGGCATGTGGCCTTTTTCGTGCCGCTCGGCGTCGGCGTGCAGGATGCCGCCATCGTGCTGACGAGCCAGCTCGCCGGCATCGGCACCGAGGCGGCGCTGTCGCTCGCGCTCGTCAAGCGCATGCGCGAAGTGCTGTCGGGCGGGCTCGCGCTCGCATCGTGGCTCGTCGCCGAGCGCGTGCGCCGCGCGCACGGCACGACGAAAAGCGCCGCGCGCGAGGATCGCGCGAACTTGTCGGCGTAACGCCGAGTCGCTCCAATAATACTGCAACACATGAAACAGGAAGGTGTCCTAATGAAAAGTGAATCCAAAGTTCCACACATCACGCTCTTCTTCTGGATCGTGAAGATTGCCGCGACGACACTCGGCGAAACGGGCGGCGATTGGGTGTCCATGTCGCTCAATCTCGGCTATCTGATCGGCTCGGCGATCTTCGCGTTGTTGTTCGTCGGGTTCGTGACGGCGCAGGTGAAGGCGCGCGGCTTTCACCCGATTCTCTACTGGGCCACCATCGTCGCGACGACGACGCTCGGCACCACGCTCGCCGACTTCGCCGACCGTTCGCTCGGCCTCGGCTATCCGGGCGGCGTGGCGATCGTCTCCGCATGCCTGGTGTTGAGCCTCGCGGTGTGGTATCGCGTGGAAGGCAGCGTGTCGGTGGACACCGTGAACACGCCGCGCGTCGAATGGTTCTATTGGGTGACGATCCTCTTTTCGCAAACGCTCGGCACGGCCCTCGGTGACTGGATCGCAGGTGACGACCGCGGCGGCCTCGCGCTCGGGTACGAAGGCGGCGCGCTCCTGTTCGGCGGACTGCTCGCGTGCGTCGCGGCGCTGTACTTCTGGACCGCGCTGTCCCGCACGCTGTTGTTCTGGGCGGCGTTCGTCCTGACGCGGCCGCTCGGCGCGACGCTCGGCGACTTCTTCGACAAACCAGTCGCGCAGGGCGGTCTCGCGATGAGCCGCCTGTGGGCGTCGTTGATTCTGCTGGCGTTCATGGCCGTCTGCGTCGCATGGATGACGAAGGCGCAGGCGCGCGAACGCCGATCGCTTTCGTAGCGTGTCAGCGCAACGGAGCAATGCCTTCCGCGACACCGGACGGCATGCAGATATGCTTGATCTCGGTGAAGTCGGCGAGCGCGTCGTAGCCATGCAGACGCCCGAGGCCGCTTTGCCGGTAGCCGCCGGTTTCCGCTTCCGCGAAGAGCTTGTTGTGGTCGTTGATCCAGACCGTGCCGTTGCGCAGTGCACGCGCCATGCGAAAGGCGCGCGGGCCGTCTTGCGTCCACACGCTCGCTGACAGGCCGAAGACCGTGTCATTGGCCTTCGCGAGCGCTTCCTGCTCGCTCTCGAACACTTCCAGCGTGACGAACGGCCCGAAGATCTCGTCCTGGCAGAAGAACGCCTTCGGGTCGCCGTGCTCGACGAGCGTCGGCGAAAGAAACGCGTGACCGGAGCGTGCGCCGCGCAACAGCACGCGATCCGCCACGTCGCATGCGCGTTCGATGGTGCGGTCCACCGAATCGCGCGTGGGCGCATCGATGAGCGCGCCGATATCCGTCGCCGGATCGATGCCGGGCCCCACGTTCAGCGCGGCGAGCGCGCCCGCGAGATGCTCGCGCATGTCGGCCGCGCGCGACGCATGCACCAGCACGCGACGCGCGGCCGTGCATTGCTGACCGGAGATGATGGTTGCGGCGCGCGCGAGACGCGGCGCGATCGCGGCGATGTCGGCATCGTCGAACACCAGGCAGCACGACTTGCCGCCGAGTTCGAGCGAGAGCTTCTTCATACTGTCCGCCGCTGCGGCCATGATCTTCTTGCCCGTCGCGGTCGATCCCGTGAAGCTCACCACGTCCACGCCGTGCGAATCCGCGAGCCGCTGACTGGCGGCGTGCGCCTGTTCGTTCACGAGATTGACAGCGCCCTTGGGCAACGCGGTGTGCTCGAAGCAGCGTAGCATCGCGGCCGTGACGAGCGACGTCTGCGAGGCCGGCTTCACGACCGCCGTGCAGCCTGCCGCGAGCGCGGGCGCGAGCGAGCGCACGAGCAGCACGGCCGGCGCGTTCCACGGCACGATGATCGCCGCGACGCCAGCGGCTTCGCGCAGCATCGTGGAGAGGGTGCCCGGTTCCGGTTCGAGCACGTGACCCGCGATATGCCGCGCGAGCCCCGCGTAATAGCGCACCTCTGATATAGCGCCCGCGATCTCGCCGCGCGATTGCGCAATCGGCTTGCCGTTCTCGCGCGTGAGCAGCGTCGCGAGCGAATCGCGCTGCTGTTCGAGCGCCGTGGCCCACGCGAGCAGCACGTCCTGGCGCAAGCGCGCGTCCTGCGCCCACGTCGTGCGGTCGAACACATGGCGCGCGGCGGCGATGGCGGCGTCCGCTTCGTGCGCGCCGCCGTCGGCGTATTGGCCGATGGCTTCGCCCGTCGCGGGGTCGATGCTGTCGAGCGTGGGCGTGCCGGTCCATTCGCCGCCGATCCAGTGCAATGCGTTCATCGTGTTCGTTCCTTCATTCGGTTAGTGTATCGGACACCGAAGTATTCAATGCTTGGTGCAGTTCGTCGCCGATGATCGCGATCAACGCCTCGGCTGCCGCGCTCAACGGCCGGCGCGGATGACTCACGCACACGATATGGCGCACGATGCGCGGCGCGAGAATCGGGCACGCGCGCAAGGTGCCGTGCCGCGCGGCGCGTTCCACCACGATGCGCGGAAGAATCGTCGCAAAGCGCGTGTGCTCGACGAGCTTGAGAATAGTGGAGAGCACGTCGATCTCAAAGCGCGGCGCGAGCAGCACGTCTTCATGTTGCGCGGCGCTGTCGAGCACGCCGCGCAGACCGTGGCGCTTGGTCGGCAGCACGAGTTCGAGTTCGGGCAACTGCGCCAGTTCGATCGCGTGCGGCAAGTCGGGGCCGTGCACGGCGCTCGTCGCGAGCACCATCTCTTCGTCCAGCAGCGGGCGCGAATCGAGCGAAAGACGCGCGCGCGGCTTGTTGATGATCGCCGCATCCAGTTGGCCGCCCGCCACCCAGTCGATGAACGTCGCGCTGTAGCCATCGGCGACGGTCACTTCGACATCCGGATAACGCGCATGAAAACGCGAGAGCGAGTCGGCGAGCACGCTCTCCGTGACCGACGCGATCAGGCCGATGCCCACGTGCCCCGTCACGACTTCATCGCGCTGCACGAGTTGCTGCCGCGCGTGCGCGAGGTCGCGCATGATCGGTAGAAAGAGGCGATACATGAGCCGTCCCGCCGCGGTCGGCGCCATGCCGTGCGCGCCACGTTCGAAGAGTTGCTGATGCAGTTCGTCTTCGAGCTTGGCGATCTGCATGCTCAACGCGGGCTGCACGATGTTGAGCCGTTTAGCCGCGCGCGTGACCGATCCGTCTTCGAAGAGCGCGATGAAGTACTGGATTTGCTTGAGGTCCATCTGATCCCATCCTCATCAGCAACGCTAATAGGCCTGCGTCGAGTTATCACTATGCGTCAAACGCGGCCTGAGTGCATCGCGCGAAGCAGCGCCCGACTGGGCGGCGTGTGAAAGGCATCTATTGATACGTAACTGTAAGAACGCTGTCATCGGGGCTAACACCGATATAAGACCCGATGATCCGGCGCATCAGAAAACAGTATTAGAACTTATGGAGTGATCTCGCTACGCTTCAACCATGCGCTTGCTGCGGCATTTCCAGTCAACGGCAGGCAACGGATGGAGACACCAATGAACTCACGCGATGCCGCAACGAACGGCATTTCCAAATTTGCATGGGGCCGCCAGGGCGCCGATGCGGGCTCGCTCTCGCTGCGCGACTGGCTCGCGCATCTCGCGAAGACTGGACGTGTCGCGACCATCGACAAGCCCGTCGCGCTCGAACATGAACTCGCGGCCATCGCCAAGCGGCTCGACGGCACGCAGGCGGCCTTCTTCACGCGTCCGGGCGGACATTCAGTGCCGGTCGTGAGCGGCTTCATGGCGAAGCGCGCATGGATCGCCGAAGCGATGGGCGTCGAAGAAGCCGGACTGCTCGCGCGATTTTCCGCTGCGGCCGCGGCGCCGCTCGCGTCGAAAGTGATCGAGCGTGACGACGCGCCGTGCCAGCAAGTGGTGCATACGAACGGCATCGACTTGCACGCGCTCTTGCCGATTCCCACGCACAGCGAGCACGACAACGGCCCCTACATCACGGCGGGTCTCGTGATCGCGCGCAATCCGCGCACGGGCGTGCAGAACGTCTCCATCAACCGCATTCAGGTGCACGGCCGCGACCGCATGGCGATTCTGCTGCTGCCGCGCCATCTGTACGCATTCCAGCGCGCCGCCGAAGAAGCGGGCGATGCGCTCGACGTGGCGGTCGCCATCGGCGTCGATCCGCTGACGATGCTCGCGTCGCAAGCCATCACGCCGATCGATCACGACGAGCTCGAGATCGCGGGCGCGCTGCACGGCGCGCCGCTGCCGGTCGTGTCGTGCGTGACGAACGGCGTGCATGTGCCGGCGTTCGCGGAGATCATCATCGAAGGGCGCATTCTGCCGAACGTGCGCGAGCCGGAAGGCCCGTTCGGCGAGTTTCCGAAGTACTACAGCGCAAAGGAATCGCGCGAAGTCATCGAAGTGACGGCGGTCACGCATCGGCGCGACCCGATTTTTCATACGATCGTGCCGGCCGAGATGGAGCATCTGCTGCTCGGCGCGATTCCGCGCGAAGCCACGCTGCTCGCGCATCTTCAGCGCAGCCATCCTTCCGTTAGGGACGTGCATCTTTCCGTAGGCGGCGTGTGCCGTTATCACCTGTGGGTGCAGTTCGACAAGAAGCGCGAAGGCGAGGCGAAGAATGTGATTCTCTGCGCGTTCGGCGCGCACTACGACATCAAGCAGGTCGTCGTCGTGGATACGGATGTGGACGTGCACGATCCCGCCGAAATCGAATGGGCGATCGCCACGCGCTTTCAGGCCGACCGCGATCTCGTGGTGGTAGCGGGCGCGCAAGGCTCGCCGCTCGATCCTTCGACGACGGTCGGCCTGCCTGAAGACGCACCCGCGCATCTGCAAGGCGTGAGCGCGAAGATGGGTCTCGACGCCACGCGCCCGGTCGTCTATCCGGCGCACGTCTTCACGCGCGTGCGGATTCCGGGGCAAGACACGGTCGATCTTGATGCGCTCGTCGCAAATGACAACAGCGCGCTCGACGCCTACCTCGCGCGCGATCATGGCTGAGCGAAAGAAGCGCATCGTCGTCGGCATCTCGGGCGCGAGCGGCGCGGTGATCGGCGTGCGTCTCATCGCCGCGCTTCGCCGGCTCGGCACGCACGAGACGCATCTGATCGTCTCGGCATCGGGCGCGGTGACGGCGGCGCAGGAACTCGGCCTCACGCGCGCCGACCTCGATTCGCTCGCTGATGTCGTGCATAACGTGCGCGATATCGGCGCGGCGGTGGCGAGCGGTTCGTTTCTGAGCGACGGCATGGTGATTGCGCCGTGTTCGATGAAGACGCTTGCCGCGGTTGCGAACGGCTTCGCCGACAACCTGCTGACGCGCGCCGCCGACGTCATGCTCAAAGAGCGCCGCCGCCTCGTGCTGGTCGCGCGCGAGACGCCGCTCAACCTCGCGCATCTGCGCAACATGACGCTCGCAACCGAAATGGGCGCCATCGTGATGCCGCCCGTGCCCGCGTTCTACGCGCATCCGAAGACCATCGACGATGTGGTCGATCACACGGTCGGGCGCATTCTGGATTTGTTCGGCATCGAGCACGGCGAGATCGCGCGCCGCTGGAGCGGTCTTGCCGATGAATTCGGCAGCCGCGCCGAGAGCAAGGAGTGACGACATGAACCAGCGCGATACAGGCTTCGCGGATATCAACGCACGCGTCGCTGAGAACGTTGCCGCCGCGCCCGAACGCCACGTCGGCCGTCCGATGCCGCGTTTCGAAGACCCCGCGATTCTGACGGGCCGTGGCCGCTACGGCGACGACCTCGCCGTGAAGCCGGGCACGCTGCAAGCCGCCATTCTGCGCTCGCCGCATGCACATGCGGACATCGTGTCCATCGACACCAAAGCCGCGTCGAAACTGCATGGCGTGCGCGCCATTCTCACGCGCGACGACTTGCGTCCGTGGTCGCGTCCGTTCGTGGTCGGCGTGAAGTCGCCGATGGAGCAGTGGGCGCTCGCGATGGATCGCGTGCGCTACGTCGGCGAGCCGGTCGCGGTCGTGATGGCGGAATCGCGCGCCATTGCCGAAGATGCGATGGACCTCATCAAGGTCGAGTACGCGTTGCGCGATCCGGTCACGTCCATCGAACAAGCAGTGCAAGAGGATTCGCCGGTGCTGCACGAACGCGTCGGCACCAACGTGATCAGCGACCGCCATTTCAGCTATGGCGACCCGCAATCCGCGTTCGAGCGCGCGCCGCATCGCGTGAAACTCGTCGCGCACTATCCGCGCAATACGTGCGCGCCGATCGAATGCGGCGTCGTGATTGCCGAATACCTGTCGGGCGACGAAGGCTACGACGTCACGTCGAACTTCATGGGGCCGTTCTCGCTGCACGCCGTGATGGCGATGGCCCTCAACGTTCCCGCGAACCGCTTGCGCCACAAGGCCCCGCGCGATTCAGGCGGCAGCTTCGGCGTGAAGCAGGCGGTGTTTCCGTATGTCGTCTTGATGTGCCTCGCCTCGCGCAAGGCCGGCGCGCCAGTGAAATGGGTCGAGGACCGGCTCGAACACCTGAGCGCCGCGACGTCCGCGACCGCGCGACTGTCGACCCTCGAAGCCGCCGTGGAAAGCGACGGCCGCATTCTCGCGCTCTCGTACGATCAACTGGAAGACGTGGGCGGCTACGTGCGCGCGCCGGAGCCCGCGACCTTCTACCGGATGCACGGCTGTCTGACCGGCGCGTATGCGATTCCGAACCTCGCCGTGCGCAACCGCGTGGTGCTGACCAACAAGACGCCGACCGGCCTCGTGCGCGGCTTCGGCGGACCGCAGGTGTATTTCGCGCTGGAGCGGCTGATTCAGCGCATCGCCATCGAACTGAAGCTCGATGTGCTCGACGTGTACCGCCGCAACTTCGTTCCCGCCGATGCGTTTCCGTATCGCGCGGCGGCAGGCGCGCTGCTCGATTCGGGCAACTATCAGGAGGCGCTGCGCCTTTCGAACGTGCAGGGCGGCTACGAAGAACTCGTCGCTCGGCGCGACGCGGCTCGCAAGGAAGGGCGTCTCTACGGCATCGGCTTTGCCGCGATCGTCGAGCCGTCCGTGTCGAACATGGGCTATATCACGACCGTCATGCCGCCCGACGCGCGCAAGAAGGCCGGCCCGAAGAACGGCGCGATAGCCAGCGCGACCGTGAGCGTGGACCTGCTGGGCGGCGTCGTCGTCACGATCGCGTCGACGCCTGCGGGACAGGGCCACATGACGGTGTGCGCGCAAGTGGTCGCGGATGTGCTCGGGCTGGACCCGAAGGACATCGTCGTGAACGTGGAATTCGACACGCACAAGGACGCGTGGTCCGTCGCGGCGGGCAACTATTCGAGCCGCTTCGCAGGCGCGGTCGCTGGCACGGTGCATCTCGCCGCGACGCGCGTGCGCGACAAGCTCTCGCGCATTCTCGCGAAGCAGTTCGGCTGCGCAGTGGATGACGTTCGGTTCGAGCGCGCGCGCATCTTCCCGAAAGATGCCGAAGACCGCGCGCTGCCGTTCGCGCGCGCGGCGAGCAATGCGCCGCACTGGGCGCCCGCGCTCCTGCCCGAGGGCGAGGAGCCGGGTCTGCGCGAGACGGTGTTCTGGTCGCCGCCGCACATGGACGCGCCTGATGAAGAGGACCGCATCAACACGTCGGCGGCGTACGGCTTCGCGTTCGACATGTGCGCCGTCGAGGTGGACCGCGCGACGGGACGCGTGCGTATCGACCGCTACGTGACCGCGCACGACGCCGGCACGCTTCTGAATCCCGCGCTCGCGGACGGCCAGATTCGCGGCGCGTTCGCGCAAGGACTCGGCGCGGCGCTGATGGAAGAGTTCCGCTACGGCGCGGACGGCAGCTTCCAGTCGGGCACGCTCGCCGACTATCTGATGCCGACGACCTGCGAAGTGCCCGATCCGGTGATCGTGCATCTGGAAACGCCGTCGCCGTTCACGCCGCTCGGCGCGAAAGGGCTCGGCGAAGGCAACAACATGAGCACGCCGCCGTGCATCGCGAATGCGGTGGCGGATGCGCTCGGCGTCGACGACATTCGCCTGCCGCTCACGCCGCAAAAGGTGATGGCGCTGATCGGCATCGACGATCCGGAACCGTCGCGCCCCGAGTACCGCGAAGCGGCCGCGACGAAGCCCGCGACGCCGGGCGGCGGCAAGGCATTGACGGCGCAAGGCACGGTCGATTTGCCCGCGACGCCCGAAGCGGTGTTCGCCGTGCTGCTCGATCCGAAGGCGCTCGCCAACGTCATCCCCGGCTGTCACGCGCTGGAGGAGACCGCACCGAACCAGTATCGCGCGGACGTGACCGTGGGCGTCGGCATGATCAAGGCGCGTTTCGAAGCGCGCATCGGCTTGTCGGAGATCGACGCGCCGCGCCGCCTGCGTCTCGCGGGCGCGGGCATCTCGCCGCTCGGCAGCGCGCGCGGCAACGGTCTCGTCGAACTGACGCCGAACGGTAGCGGCACGCGCCTCACATACGACTATGAAGCGCAGGTTTCGGGCAAGGTTGCGGCGGTCGGCGGACGCATGCTCGAAGGCGCGGCGAAGGTGGTGCTCAGGCAATTGTTCGAATCGCTCGGCCGGCAGGCGGCGGGCAAGCCGGTGGCGCAGCGCGAATCATGGATCGCGCGGCTCCTCGGCCGTTTCAGGAGGCATGCATGAAACCCGCGCCGTTCGATTATCTGCGCGCGATGACGACGCAACACGCGCTCGACGCGCTCGCGCAACACGGCGAAGACGCCCGCGTGCTGGCGGGCGGGCAGTCGCTGATGACGGTGCTCAACATGCGGCTCGCGCAGCCGCGCGTGCTCGTCGATATCTCGCGCACCGCCGAGCTGGACGCCGTGCGCGTCGACGACAAAACGGGGCATCTCGTCGTGAGCGCGGCGGCGACGCAAGGCAGCGTCGAGTGGCGCCGCTCGTTGCGCGACGAAGTGCCGTTGCTCGCGATGGCGTTTCCAAACATCTCGCATTTTCAGATCCGCAATCGCGGGACGGTGTGCGGTTCCATCGCGCATGCCGATCCGAGCGCGGAATTGCCGCTCGTGCTGAGCGCGCTCGGCGGCGACGTCATGCTGCGCTCGAAGAAGAAACGCCGCACGCTCGCCGCGCAGGACTTCTTCCAGGGAATGCTCATGACGGCGCGCGAGCCCGACGAACTGGTGGAAGCCGTGCGCTTTCCGTTGAGAGAGCCCGGCGAGCGCCATGCGTTTGCCGAGTTCTCGGCGCGGCACGGCGATTTCGCGGTGGTCGCGTGCGCGGCGGTCGTGACCGACGACGCGATCCGCATTGCGGTAGGTGGCGTCGCGGACCGGCCGGTTGCCGAGACCTGGCCCCGTCTGACAGGCGACGACCTGCGCGGCGCATTGAACGACCTGAGCTGGAAACTGAACGCGCAGGACGACGCGCACATCAGCGCGAAGTATCGCCGGAATCTGGTCCGGCAATTGGGATGGCGCGTGATCGAGGAGGCGAAGTGAGCAACACGGCGGACAACATCATGCGGCACGGCGAGCAGCAGCGCATCACGCTGACGCTCAACGGCCGCGAACGCAGCGGCTATTGCGAGCCGCGCGAACTGCTGTCGGATTTCATCCGGCACGAACTCGGCGCGACGGGCACGCACGTCGGCTGCGAGCATGGCGTCTGCGGCGCATGCACGGTGCATGTCGACGGCATCGCGGCACGGTCGTGCCTGATGCTCGCGGTGCAGGCGGACGGACGGCGCATCGATACCGTCGAAGGTCTCGCGCCGGAGCAGACGCTCGGCGACTTGCAGCAGGCGTTTCAGCGTCATCACGCGCTGCAGTGCGGCTTCTGCACGGCGGGCATTCTGATGTCGTGCGCGGATTATCTGCAACGCGTGCCGGACCCCACGGAAGAACAGGTGCGCGAGATGCTCTCGGGCCACATCTGCCGCTGCACGGGCTATACGCCGATCGTCGCGGCCGTGCTCGATGTCGCCGCGCGCCGTCAGGGAAAAGCAAACACGAAGGAGACCGAACATGCTTGATCTCGGCCGCACTTTCCTGCAAAGCGTCGAGCGCAGCCCGAACGCGCTCGCGCTCGTCGACGGCGACCTGGAACTCACCTACGCGGCGTGGCATCGCGTGATCCTGAATGTCGCCGATGGCCTGCGCGCGCTCGGCGTGCGACGCGGCGACCGGCTGCTCGTCGTGCTGCAAAACCGCTGGGAAATGGCGACGCTGCATTGGGCGGGGCAGTTCGCGGGCATCGTGATCGTGCCGCTCAACTGGCGCGCGAAGCCGGAGGAAGTCGAATACTGCGTGACGGATGCGGGCGTGAAGGCGATCGTCTACGAACCCGTTTCCGCCGATGCCGTGATGCAGAGCGCGTCGGCGCAGAACCTGCCGCGCATCGGGCTCGATGACGTATCCGGCGGCACGCTGACGTTCGACGCGCTGACCGCCGAGCACACGCCGGAATGCGCGGGCGACTGCACAGCCGGGCGCATCGACGACAGCGCACACGCCACCGCCGACGACATCTCGCTGATCCTGTACACGTCCGGCACCACCGGCAAGCCGAAGGGCGTGCCGCGCCGCCACCGCCACGAACGCGCGGGCGCGCTCGCGCACGTTGCGCAGAACCTGTACCGGCGCGGCGAACGCACGCTTGGCGTGATGCCGCTCTATCACACGATGGGCGTGCGCTCGCTGCTCGCGATGGCGCTCGTCGATGGCGTGTTCGTCTGCGTGCGCCGCTGGAACGCGAAGCTCGCGCTGGAATCCATCGCGCAGCATCGGCTGACGTGCCTTTATCTCGTGCCGACGCTCTATCACGATCTGCTCGCCGACAGCGGTTTCGCGAGCACGGATACGTCGTCGGTCAGAAAGCTCGGCTTCGCGGGCGCGCCGATGAACGACGGGCTGCTCAAGCGCCTCTCGGCCGCGTTCGAGCCGGAGCTGTTCGTCAATCACTACGGCTCGTCCGAGGTCTACACGTTCAGCATCGATCAGGACGCGACCAAGAAGCCGGGCAGCGCGGGGCGCGCGGGCATCAACACGCGGCTGCGCGTGGTGAAGCTCGACGCCGTCTCGCCCGACCAGACGGCGGCCGTCGGGGAGGAAGGGCAGATCATCGCGGACCTGCTCGGCGACGAAGCATTCGAAGGCTACTGGAATCGCCCGGACGCGAACGCGAAGTCTCTGCGCGACGGCTGGTACTTCACCGGCGACACCGGCTATTTCGACGCCGACGGCGATCTCTACGTGACCGGCCGCGTGGACGACATGATCATCAGCGGCGGCGAGAACATTTCGCCGGTGGATATCGAGTCGGTGCTGTCGCTGCATCCGGCCGTCGATGAAGTCGCGGTCGCGGGCGTGAAGGACGAGCGCTGGGGCCAGCGCGTGGTCGCGTTCATCAAGCGCCGCGAATATGTCGATGCCGAAGGGCTCGACGACTGGTGCCGCCAGTCCGACCTCCTCAACTTCAAGCGCCCGCGCGACTACGTGTTCGTCGATGACATTCCGAAGTCGCCGGTCGGCAAGATCCTGCGCCGCAAGCTCTCGGCGGGCGAGTACGTGCCCGACACTGCGCCGGCCGCACAACATACAGAAACCACGAAGGAGTAATTCGAATGACTGACCTGAATCATCGCGGCCAGACGCTGCTGCAAGAGCTCGACGGCTTCTCGGTCGAGATCGACGCCGAACGCGAACGTGCCGACATCATCCTGCACCGTCCGCCGTTCAACGTCATTTCGATGCACGCCCGCGACCAGTTGCGCGCCGCATTCGAAGCACTCGACGACGACGAGCGCGTGCGCGTGATCGTCGTGCGCGCGAACGGCGAGCACTTTTCGAGCGGCGGCGACATCAAGGGCTTTCTCGAAGCATCGCCGGAACACGTATCGAAGCTCGCATGGAACATCGCGGCGCCCGCGCGCTGCTCGAAGCCGGTGATCGCGGCCAATCGCGGCTTCTGCTTCGGCGTGGGCTTCGAGTTGTCGCTCGCGTGCGATTTCCGCATCGTCACCGACACGACCTTCTACGCGCTGCCCGAACAGAAGCTCGGCCAGATTCCGGGCTCGGGCGGCTCGGCGCGCTTGCAGGCGATGGTCGGCATCGGCCGGACCAAGGACATCGTGATGCGCTCGCGCCGCATTCCCGGCAAGCAGGCGTACGAGTGGGGCATCGCGGTGGACTGCGTGCCGAACGCCGAGCTCGAAGCCGCGACGGACGCGCTCGTCGACGAACTGCGCGCGTTCTCGCCGCTCGCCCAGCGCACCGCGAAGAAGCTGCTGAACGATTCGGAAGACGCGCCGCTTTCCATCGCGATCGAACTGGAAGGGCATTGCTATAGCCGCCTGCGCTCGTCGGACGACTTCCGCGAAGGCGTCGAAGCGTTCCACGGCAAGCGCAAGCCGGTGTTTCGCGGCTCCTGACCCACGCAGAGAGAGGAAGACGACATGGAACGCTTCGATTACGTGATCGTGGGCGGCGGTTCGGCAGGATGCGTGCTCGCGCATCGGCTGTCGGCGTTGCCGTCGCTGCGCGTCGCGCTGATCGAGGCGGGCGCGGACACGCCACCGGGCGCGGTTCCCGAGGCCATCCTCGACAGCTATCCGATGCCGGTGTTCTGCGGCGACACGTACATCTGGCCGGACCTGAAGGCGAAAGCCACGAAGCAGGCCGCGCCGCGCGTGTACGAGCAGGGCCGCGTGATGGGCGGCGGGTCGAGCATCAACGTGCAGTCGGCCAATCGCGGCTTGCCGCGTGATTACGACGACTGGGCCGCGACAGGCGCCGAGGGCTGGGCGTGGCGCGACGTGCTGCCGTACTTCCGCAAGCTGGAGCGCGACCTCGACTTTCCCGGCGGCGAACTGCACGGCGGCGACGGCCCGGTGCCGATCCGCCGCATCATGCCGAAGGACTGGCCGGCGTTCTGTCATGCGTTCGGCAAGGGCTTGCGCGCGCAGGGCGTCGCCGAGTTGCACGATCAGAACGGCGAGTTCGGCGACGGCTTCTTTCCCGGCGCGTTCTCGAACGAGGACGATAAGCGCGTGTCCACGGCCATCGCCTATCTGGACGACGCCACGCGCAAGCGCCCCAATCTCTCGGTGTATTCGAAGCTGCGCGTCGAGCGCATCGTGATGGAAGGCGCGACGGCGCGCGGCGTGATCGCGGTGGCCGAGAACGGGGAGCGCCTGCGTTTCGATGCGGGCGAAGTGGTCGTGAGCGCGGGCGCGCTGCAATCGCCGGCGCTGTTGATGCGCGCCGGCATTGGCGATGCGGGCGAACTTTCGGCGCTGGGCATCGCGTGCGCGGTGGATCTGCCGGGCGTCGGACGCAATCTGCAGGATCATCCGTCGCTCACGTTCTGTCATTTTCTCGAGCCGCGCTTTCGCATGCCGCTCGCGCGACGCCGCGCCAGCATGATGGCCGCGCGTCTCAGTTCGGGCGTCGCGGGCTGCGACGAGTCGGACCTGTATCTGTCGAGCGCGACGCGCGCCGCATGGCATGCGCTCGGCAACCGGCTCGGGCTGTTCTTTCTGTGGTGCAACCGGCCGTATTCGCGTGGCCGCGTGCAGCTCGTTTCCGCCGATGCCGCCGCCGCGCCGCGCGTCGATCTCAATCTGCTGGACGACGAACGCGATCTAGCGCGGCTCGCCGTGGGCGTGCGGATGCTGGCGCGCATCGTGGAAGCGTCGGGTCTGAGCCGCGATGCACGCGACTTCTTCCCGGCGGCGTTTTCGCCGCGCGTGAAGGCGTTGAGCCGAGTCGGCGAGGGCAACGCGCTGCTCACGTCCGCGCTCGGGCTGCTGCTGGACACGCCCGCGCCCGTGCGCCGGATGTTGATCGAACGCTTCTTCACGCGCGGCCTGAAGATGAACGCGCTTTTGGCCGACGACCGCGCGCTCGCGGACTTCATCCGCGCGAACGTGTTCGGCGTATGGCACGCGAGCGGCACCTGCCGCATGGGCGGCGCAAACGACCGCGATGCCGTCACCGACGGCCAAGGCCGCGTGCATGGCGCGCGAGGCTTGCGCGTGGTGGATGCGTCGCTGATGCCGAAGCTGCCATCGGCCAATACGAACATACCGACCATCATGATCGCCGAGAAGATCGCCGACGCGATGGTCGCGGCGCGGCGCGAACGCGCGGAACTCGACGTCTCGGGGTCACCGCCGCTCGCCGCCGCCCACTAACGATTTTTTTCAACCTCGACAAGAGCACGCAATAAGAAACGTGCCTGCGAAACCGGGGCGATCGAAAGACGGCCCGGTGACAAACTAGGAGATACACATGTCCGTAGCTGCACAAGACGGGGCCGCCGCGCTTCCGGTGAATCAGCGGCAGATCATGGGCGCGGTGCTGGCCTCGTGCATGGGCTGGGCGCTCGATCTGTTCGACCTCTTCGTGTTGTTATACGTCGCGCCGGTGGTCGGGCGTCTCTTCTTCCCGTCCGAACACGCGATGCTGTCGCTCGCGGCGGTGTATGCGTCGTTCGCGGTGACGCTGCTCATGCGTCCGCTCGGCTCCGCGCTCTTCGGCTCGTACGCGGACCGCCACGGCCGCAAGGGCGCGATGATCTTCGCGGTGGTCGGCGTCGGCATCTCGACGGCGGCGTTCGGCGTGCTGCCGACCGTCGCGCAGGCGGGCCTCGTCGCGCCGATCCTGTTCCTGCTGCTGCGTCTCGTGCAGGGCGTGTTCGTCGGCGGCGTCGTGGCATCGACGCATACCATCGGCACCGAATCGGTCGCGCCGAAGTATCGCGGCGCGGTGTCGGGCCTGATCGGCGGCGGCGGCGCGGGCCTCGGCGCGTTGCTCGCCTCCCTCACGTATCTGGCGATGTCGTCCATCTTTCCGGGCGAACTCTTCGATGCGTGGGGCTGGCGCTGCATGTTCTTCACCGGCATCGTGAGTTCGGTGCTCGGCCTCTTCGTCTTCAACAGCCTCGAAGAATCGCCGCTCTGGAAGAAGCTCGCGGCGGAGAAAGCGGCCAAGGCCGCTGCGCAGATCAAGACCGCGCCGGTCGAAGTCGTGCGCTCGCCCATCCGCACGCTGTTTTCGCGCGAGTATCGCGGGGTGCTGTTCGTGAACCTGCTGCTCACCATCGGCGGCGGCAGCGGCTATTACCTCACCTCAGGCTATCTGCCGACGTTCCTCAAGGTCGTGAGCCATGCGCCGAACGGCGCGGCCGCCGCGATCCTGATGATCTGCAGCGTCGCGGTGGTGATCGCATCGATCGCGGCGGGGCATCTCTCGACGTTCATCGGACGCAAGAGCGCGTTCGTGTGGATCGGCCTCATCCGGCTGGTCGCGCTACCGGGGCTTTTCCTGTTGTTGCCGACGGCGCAGAGCATCACGATGATCGGCGTCTACGCGGTGCTGCTCTCCGCACTCGGCAGCGCGGGATATGCGCCGATTCTGATCTTCCTGAACGAGCGCTTCCCGACCGCGATCCGCGCGACCGGCACCGGTCTCTCGTGGAACATCGGCTTCGCCATCGGCGGGATGATGCCGACCTTCGTTTCGCTCGTCGCGAAAGACGCAAGCCAGTTGCCGTCGACGCTCGCGATCTTTGTCGGCGCCATCAGCATCATCTTCCTCGTCGGCGCGTTCGTCGTGCCGGAAACGCTCGGCAAGCTGGACAACAGCGCGGCGCGCAATCCGTCCTGAAGTCCTGAAGCATGTCCTTGCGGGCGCGCGACGCACGCGCCCGCATCCTCTAATAGAAACACTGGAGACGCTCATCATGAAATATGACGAGGACGTTCGCGCGCGCTCGTACAAGTTCCGCGACGAATACGTGGATGCGACGCCGAAGTGGTATCGCGGAGAGATGCATCTGGGTTTCACGCTCGTCTTCACGACGGCGGTGATCGTGTATTGCGCCATGCAGCTTCACGCGCCGACGTTCGCCGAATGGCTCGCGGTCGTGCCGCTCTTTCTGTTCGGCAACTGGGCGGAATGGGCCGCGCACCGTTATGTGCTGCATCGGCCGACGAAGTACTTCAGCATGGTCTACAAGCGCCACTGCGCGGTGCATCACCGCTTCTTCACGCATGTGACGCTGGAGTACAAAGGCCACAAGCACTGGCGCGCGCTGCTGTTTCCGCCGTTCGCGCCGGTCGCGTTCGTGCTCGCGGCCGCGCCGCTCGCGTTGCTGATCGGCTTCGTGTTCACGCGCAACGCAGGCTATATCGCGCTTCTGACGATGGCGGCGTACTACCTGATGTACGAAGGCTTGCACACGCTCTCGCATGTCACGGACAGTCCGTTTCTCGACCGCGTGCCGTTCGTCAACACGGTGCGCCGGCTGCACGTGACGCATCACGATCCCGAGCAGATGGCGACGCAGAACTTCAATCTCACCTTCCCGATCTGCGACACGCTGTTCGGCACGCGCAGCGATGCGCCGCGCACGGTGCCAACGACTGCGCGCCGCGGCTGATTCGCATCATGCGGAAGGAGCCGGCGCGCCCGTGGTCACACGCCGGATCTCCTCGGTGATGATGGCGATGAGCGCCTGCGCCGCCGGCCCAATGGGCCGCTTCGGATGCGTGACCTGAATGATGTGGCGCACGATGGGCGGCTTGTCGATCGTGCGCACGCGCAGCCGTCCTTCGTCCACTTTCGACTGCACGACGACGCGCGGCAGGATGGTCGCGACGCTGCTTTGCTCGACGAACTGAACGATCGTGCTGAGAAGGTCGATTTCGAACTTCGGCTTGATGACGATGTCAGCCGCCATGAGCGCGGCGTCGAGCGCCCCTCGCAGGCCGTTGCGCCGCGTGGGCAGCACGAGTTCGATGTCGGACTGCGCGACGAGGTCGATCGTCTCCGGCAGATCCGGCCCGTGCGCCGCGCTCGTCACGAGCACCATTTCTTCCACGAGTAGCGGCTCGACATCCAACGCGAGGCGGCCGCGCGGCTTGTTGATGATCGCGGCATCGAGCCGGCCGGATTCCACGGCGTCGATGAGTTGCGCGCTGAAGCCGTCCGCCACCGATACTTCCACTTGCGGAAAGAGGGCGTCGAAGCGCGCGAGCGATTCGGGCAAGACGCTCTGCGCCTCCGACGACACCATGCCGAGCGACACGCGCCCCGTCACGATGACATCGCGCCGGCTCAGCTGCTCGCGCGCATGGCCGATGTCGCGCATGATCGGCGTGTAGAGCCGGTACATGAGGCGCGCGGCTTCGGTCGGCGCCATGCCGTGCGGCCCGCGTTCGAAAAGCGTTTGCCGCAGCTCGGCTTCGAGCTTCGCGATCTGCATGCTCAACGCGGGCTGTGCGATATTGAGGCGCTTGGCCGCCCGCGTGACGGTGCCTTCTTCGAATAGCGCGATGAAGTACTGGATCTGCTTCAGTTCCATGTGACAGGCGTGCGCAGCCGTGCGGCGAAACGGACATGGTACCGCCGGGCGGCGCTTCGCGGTTCAACGCGCCCTTCAGCATTCGATGCGTCGAGCCGTTAACTCCCTCGTATGGAATCGTCATTTCCAGCAGATATCAGGCAAGCGAGCGCATGCGTGTCGACCTCATCACCTTCTATGTCCTAGTCGTCGGAACGCTTCTCGTCAGTTGCGGGATGACGTTCTGGGAACATCGCACGAACCCCGGGCGCAGCAGGGAACTCAAGATCCTCGCGGCGGGATACGGCGCGCTCGCCATCGGCTGCGGGGCGGCGTCGTTCCGGCACGCGGTGCCGGGCGTGCTCGGCTCGGCGTTGAGCAACCTCGTTATCGAGGCGGGCTATCTGTTGATCCTGCGCGGCGTCGCGGCGTTGAACGGGCGGCGTTATCGGGCGTTCTCCATCGGCCTGCTCGCCGTGCAGGCGCTCGCGTGGGCGATCGGCGGCGTGCGCTGGCAGGAGACCGTGTGGAGTTATGCGAGCGCGCTGCCCATCGCCGCCGCGGCCGCGATGACCTCGCGCGAATTGCTGCGGAGCGACCGCATGCACTGGGGACCGGCGCGGCGCATCGCCGTGATCGTGTGCGGCGTGCATGCGCTCCTCTACGCCGCGCGCGCGTGCGTTCTTCCGTGGATGGCGGCGCTCGGCACGCCGCTTTTGATGCTGATCGCCAAGATCACGATGTACGAGGGCATCCTCTATTCCGTCCTCTTGCCGATGACGCTGCTGCGGCTCGTCCGCGATGAAGCTCACGCACAGCTTTTGCGGCAATCGCAGACCGATTATCTGACCGGGCTCGGCAATCGCCGCTCGTTCTTCGAAGACGGCGCGCGCGCGGCCGCCGGGCGCGACGTGTCGGTGCTCGCCATCGACCTCGACCACTTCAAAACCATCAATGACCGATACGGCCATCAGGCCGGCGACGAAGTGCTGAAGACGTTCGCGCTCGTCGCGCGAAGCGTGCTGGGACCGGAAGCGGTTCTCGCGCGCATCGGCGGCGAAGAGTTCGCGGCGGTGCTGGCCGGGCCGCACGGCGATCGGGCGAAAGAGCTCGCGGAGGACGTCGTCAGACGCTTCGCCGCGGCGACCTCTCGCGGCGCGAACGGCGCGGAGTTGCGGGCGACGGTGAGCATCGGCCTCGCGCGGTCCGGCACGCCCGAGAGCGCGCTCGCCGATGTGCTCGGCGCGGCGGACCGGGCCTTGTATGCGGCCAAGGCGGGCGGCGGGAATCGGGTGGAAGTGGGGCGGCTCGCGCAGTGGGGCGAGGCGCGGTGTGATGAGGGGGTGGTTTGAGCCGAAGGTGGTGGAGCGCCCACGCCCGTCCCACTCTCCCTATAATCCCCGCTTCGCACCTGCATCAAACGGAAATTCGATGGACGTATTGTGGAAGGGTCTGCTCGGCGGTCTCGTCACCGCGCTGATCGCGATGGCATCCAAACGGGGCAACGTGCTTCCCGGCATTCTGCCTCTTGCGCCCACCTTCGCGATCATGGCGCTCCTCGTGGTCGGCGCAAAGGGCGATGCGGGCGGTTTCAGGACCACGTGCCTCTCCGGCGCGCGCACCATTCCCGCCTACCTCGTGTTTCTGGGAACATGCTACGTGCTCGTGCATTTCGTGGACTACCGGCTCGCGATTCTCGGCGGACTCGCCGCATGGCTGATCGCGGCGCTGACCATCTTTCTCGCGCCGCGATTCTTCTAGCCACGCGCACGGCTCGGAGCGCTTGCATCATGCGCCCCGAACCGTTCGTCGATCAACGCGCCGCTTCGGCTTCCGGCTCGTTGGTCGTGTAGGCCGGCGTTTCGCGGCCTTCGCCGGGAAGCGGCTTGCCTTCCAGCGGCGGCAGCTTCTTGGCTTCTTCGAGGTCGATGCCCGCGCCCTGCGCGACGCGCGTTCCGTAGTCCGGATCGCAATGCCAGAAGTGCCACGCCATGCGCAGCGCGATCGGCTTCGGGCACGCCTTCATGTCTTCGACGAGGTTCGCGATCAGGTCATCGCGCTCCCAATCCTCGAACGTGCGATACCGCTCGCCGGCCTGCTTGTAGTCGTCCTGCGTGCGCGACGTCTGATAGCGTCCGAGATGCCCTTGGACCCACTGGTGGTAGTCGTGCTCCTTCTTCGGCGCTTCTTTCAGGCCACCCATCATGCTCGGCTCATAGTTGACGTGCGGATTCTCGCCCGCCTGATCGACGTAGTACGCCATCTGCCCGTCGCGCTGATTCGTGCGCGCGCCGTTTTTCGGCGCATTGACCGGCAGTTGCAGATAGTTCGGGCCGACGCGATACCGCTGCGTATCCGAATACGAGAGCGTGCGTCCTTGCAGCATCTTGTCGTCGGAGAAGTCGATGCCGTCCACCAGCACGCCGGTGCCGAACGCGGACTGCTCCGTTTCGGCGAACACGTTCTTCGGGTTCCGGTCGAGCACGAGACGTCCCACCGGCAGCAGCGGAAACTTGTCCTCGGGCCAACGTTTCGTGTCGTCGAGCGGATCGAAGTCGAGCTCGGGATGCTCGTCGTCCGACATGATCTGCACGCACATTTCCCACTCGGGATACTCGCCGCGTTCGATCGCGTCGTACAGGTCGCGCGTGGCATGGCCCACGTCCTTCGCCTGAATCTCGGACGCCTGCTGCGAGGTCAGATTCCTGACGCCCGCTTTCGGCTCGAACGAGAACTTGACGAGCACCGCTTCGCCCTGATCGTTCACGAGCTTGTACGTGTTGACGCTGGAACCCTGCATGTGGCGGTAGTCGGCGGGAATGCCCCACGGACTCTTGACCCACGTCACCATGTGCAGCGATTCCGGATGATGCGCGATGAAATCGTAGAAGCGCCACGGTTCCTGCCGGTTCGAGACAGGATCGGGCTTGAACGCGTGGATCATGTCGGGGAACTTGATCGCATCGCGGATGAAGAAAATCTTGAGGTTATTACCGACGAGGTCCCAGTTGCCGTCTTCCGTATAGAACTTGATGGCAAAGCCGCGCGGATCGCGTGCCGTCTCGGGCGACTCCTTGCCGCCGATCACCGTGGAAAAGCGCAGGAAAACGGGCGTCTTGACGCCGGTTTGCGTCAGGACCTTGGCGCGTGTGTACTTGGATGCCGGTTCATTGCCGATCTTGCCGTACGGCTCGAAATAGCCGTGAGCCGCGGTGCCGCGCGCATGCACGACGCGCTCGGGAATGCGTTCGCGATCGAAGTGAGTAATCTTTTCGATGAACGGATAATTTTCCAGCGTCGCCGGGCCGCGTTCGCCGACGGTGCGCAGGCTCTGATTGTCGGGAACAGGATGTCCCTGTCGCGTGGTGAGAAATGCCTTGTCGCTCATAGCGCGCTCCTTGCTCTGTGCCAGAGTCACAGGTGAGTGGTCGAGCCGGCGGCATCGTCCTTGTCCGCCGGTTCGTCTCGTCGTAGCAACGCGCATACCGGTCGACAATACAATGGACGACGACGCGCTTCATTCGCGAAGCGCGTCGTCGTCCAGTATTCGTCGATGTCTGAGCGGGCAGATCGTTATGTCGATCTGCCCGCGTACCGCTTACTTCGGGTTTGCCGCCACGAAGTTCTTGAACGCGCTGTAGGCCGCCTTGGTGGTCTTGCCGTCGTTCTTCAAGAGACCGTAGTTGCCTTCGCCGCCTGCGGGGTCGTCGTACAGCTGATACGCCTGGATCGACTGGATGTTGTACTTGGAAGCGATCGAAACGAACTGCGCCATCATCTTGTTGCCCACGAGGTACGCCGCGATCTGGTCATCCGTGCCGAGCCACGGCCGCACGCCGAACTCGTTGATCCAGATCGGCTTGCCGAACTGTTGCAGCGTCGCGAGGATGTCGTGACAGCCCGTGCCGCCGCAAGCATGCGTGATGTCGCCCTGATCCGAATACCAGTGCCACGCGGTGATGTCCCACGTCACCTTCGGATAGCCCGACGTGCCGTCCGGCTGCGTGCCGTTCCAGAGCATCTGGTCGAAGCCGTAGTGCATCCACGCGCCGCCGCCGATGATGATCTTGCCGTTCGTATCCACCGACTTGATGCCCGCGATCATGCCGCGCACGATGCCGCGCGCAATCTGGAACTTGGCGTTGACGAACTGCTGCGGATACACGCCGTCCACATTGCCGGTCAGAAGGCTGCTGTCGAGCTCGTTGCTCACTTCGTAGTACGGGTACTTATACGCCGTTGCCGTTTGCTTGCCGAGCGTGAAGCCCGCGTTGTAGGCATCGGTTTCGTTCGTGAAGCTGCTCACGCCGATGAGCAACACCGGATAAACCGTGACGCCTGCCGCTGCTGCCGTCTTCGCGATGCCGGCGAGCTTGGTCGCCGAACCGAGGTTGTACACCTCGTTGCGGTAAAGCGTGGCGCCGAGGTCTTTCACCTGTTGAAGCTGAAGCGTGGGCGTCGAAATGTCGTACGCGCCGCCTTCGTTATTGTGGCCGTTGATGCCGTAGAAAATGCTGCCCGGCACGGTCGAGGCCTTCGCGGTTGCGGCTGCATCGAAGGCGGAGTCGGCGGCGCTGCCACCGCCGCAAGCGGCAAGCAGCAATCCCGTGGTCATTGCGGCGGCGATGGCCGCCTTGCGCGCGAAGAGGCGTCGAGTGGTGGTCTGGGTCATGACTTTTTGTTGGTTAGTATGGTAAGTACTACTGATAGACAAGCGTGCATCGTTAAGAAGAGGCGTGCTGTCCGGAGCGCCGTTTCAGGGGCGGGTCGGCAACGGGCCATGCGTCCCGCGTATCCCTGCGGGCGGGCAAAGCTGCATTAACTTCGATTCAACTGCCGAGCGCGTTCGCTTCCGTGGCGTTCACCATTCGGAAGTGCAAGAGTGCAAACGTTTGCAGTTGAATCGCTTTAGGAAGGACTTACCGAGTTTGTAACCAGGTGTTGCTCTTCTTGCTTGTTTAACGACCCGCCCCAGACCGACTTTAGCTTTTGTCTAAAGAATCTACTGCACGTTTTTTGGCGTGCGGTAGAAGTTACTTTTCGACTCGCGACGCGTTCTCGGCCCGAAGAAAATCGACGAACGCGCGCAGCGGCCCCGGCATATGAGCACGGCTCGGGTAGTAGAGCGACGGCCCCGGAAAGCTCTGCCACCACGGCTTGAGCACGGGAACCAGCGTGCCGCGCTCGATCTCCGCGCGGACGAACTCTTCGAAGGTATAGGTCAAGCCGAGTCCGGCGAGGGCGGCGCTGCGGCTCAGTTCGATCGACGTGGTGGCAAGCGGCCCGCGCGGCGTGATGCGCACCGTCTTGCCGCCGCGCTTGAATTCCCACGACGCGAGCACGCCGCTCTCGAAGCGATGCCCGATGCACGCGTGGTTCACCAGTTCGCGCGGATGCTTCGGCTCACCATGCGCTTCGAGATAGGCCGGCGCGGCGGCCGCGACGAAGCGTTGCGTGCGCGGTCCGATCGGCACCGCGATCATGTCGCGCTCGATGCTTTCGTCGTAGCGGATGCCTGCGTCGAAGCCCGCGGCGAGCACGTCGATGAAGTTGTCGGTTGCGCTGACTTCGAGCGAGATGCCCGGATGCGCGGCAAGAAAGCGCGGAATGATGGACGGAAGAATTTCCCGCGAGGCGATGGTCGGCACATTGAGACGCAGCGTGCCGGTGGGACTGTCGCGAAAGACGTTGACGGCGTCGAGCGCGCCGGCGATCTCCGCGAACGCGGGCGTGAGCCGCTCGATCAGACGCTGCCCGGCTTCCGTCGGCGTCACGCTGCGCGTGGTGCGATTAAGGAGCCGCACGCCGAGCCGCGCTTCGAGACGGCGAATGGCGTCGCTCAGAGACGAAGCGGACACGCCGCGCAAGAGCGCCGCCTGACGGAAGCCGCGCGAGCGCGCCACCGCGAGATACGCATGCAGGTCCGACAGATCCGGTTCGCTCATTGTTCGCCTCGGCGCACAGCCCATTCGCATTGAGGCGGATTATCGCACGCGGGGTTTGCTCGGATAATGCATCGCAAGCCCGGGTTCGCGGGCTCCATCGTCTGACTATCTCGTTCGGAGAACCCACATGAAAGTGCGTCAACTCGGCAAGACGGGACCGCAATCGTCCGCCATCGGTCTCGGCTGCATGGGCATGTCCGGCATGTACGGCCCGTCCGACCGCGCGGAAAGCGTCGCGACGATTCACGCCGCGCTCGAAGCCGGCGTCACGCTGCTCGATACCGGCGACTTCTACGGCATGGGCCACAACGAATTGCTGATCGCCGAGGCGCTGAAGAGCGCGCCGCCGTCGCGCCGCGATTCGGCGATCATCAGCGTGAAGTTCGGCGGCATGCGTGACCCGGCGGGCAACTGGACCGACTACGACGCGCGGCCCAATGCGGTGAAGAACTTTCTCGCCTACACGTTGCAGCGCCTGCAAGTGGACCATATCGACATTTACCGCCCCGCGCGGCTCGATCCCAAGGTGCCGATAGAAGACACCGTGGGCGCGATCGCGGACATGATCCAGGCGGGCTACGTGCGCCACGTCGGACTGTCCGAAGTGGGCGCGGCGACCATCCGCAAGGCAGCGGCCGTGCATCCGGTGTGCGATCTGCAAATCGAATACTCGCTGATTTCGCGCGGCATCGAGGACGCGATCCTGCCGGCGTGCCGGGAACTCGGCATCGGCATGACGGCGTACGGCGTGCTGTCGCGCGGCCTCCTCAGCGGCCACTGGACGAAGGCATCGGCGCAAGGGGGCGACTGGCGCGCGCACAGCCCGCGGTTTCAGGACGGCAACGTCGAGCGCAACCTCGCGCTCGTCGATGCGCTCGCGCAGATCGCGCAGAAGAAGAGCGTGAGCGTGGCGCAGATCGCGATTGCGTGGGTGCTCGCGCAGGGCGAGGACATCGTGCCGGTCATCGGCGCGCGCACGCGGGAGCGGCTCGACGAATCGCTGGGCGCGCTGGATGTCTCGCTGAACGCGGACGATATCGCCGCCATCGAGGCCGCGGTGCCAAAGGGCGCCGCCGCCGGAGACCGCTATGCGGCCGTGCAGATGGCGCATCTCGATAGCGAGAAAGGCTGACCGCGCGCGCAAGACGGAGCGGGTCCACGAGTTGCGGCGTGAGTCGCGTGCGCTTTTCAGCGCGCGACCGATTCACTGCCGCAGCGCGGCCAAGGAGATTCTGATGAAGGCATTCGTCGTCCGCGCGCCGGGCGGACTGGACAAGCTCGAGATTCGCGACATCGCCGACCCGGGCGAGCCGGGGCCGGGACAGATCCGCGTTGCGATACACGCGACATCGCTCAACTTTCACGATCTGCTCGTGGTGAGCGGCAAGAGCCCGACCGCCGATGGCCGCGTGCCGATGGCGGACGGCGCGGGCGTCGTCGAGGCGCTCGGCGAGGGCGTGACCGAGTTCGCCGTCGGCGACGCTGTGGTGTCGTGCTTCTTCCCGCAATGGCTAGACGGCGCGGCGCAAGCCGAGGTGGGCAACTTCGCGGGCACGCCGGGCGACGGCATCGACGGCATGGCGGCGATGCACGTGGTGCGCGCGGCGACCGCTTTCACCCACGCGCCGCGCGGCTGGGCTCACGCCGAAGCCGCGACCATCACGACAGCGGGGCTCACCGCGTGGCGCGCGCTCGTGGTGGACGGCGCGCTGAAGGCGGGCGATACCGTGCTCGCGCTCGGCACCGGCGGCGTGTCGATTGCGGCGTTGCAGATCGGCAAGATGATGGGCGCGCGAGTCATCGTCACGTCGTCGTCCGACGAGAAGCTGGAGCGCGTGAAGGCGCTCGGCGCGGACGAGGTCGTCAACTACCGCAAACACGAGAAGTGGGCGGCGCAGGTGCTTGAGCTGACCGGCGGACGAGGCGTCGATCACGTGATCGAAGTAGGCGGGCCCGGCACGCTCGCGCAGTCCATCGAGGCGGTGCGCGTGGGCGGGCATATCTCGTTGATCGGCGTGTTGACGGGGCGCGAAGGCATCGTGCCGACGTCGCTCCTGATGGCGCGGCAGGCGCGCTTGCAGGGGCTGATCGTCGGCAGCCGGCGGCAACAGCAGGAGTATGTGCGCGCGCTGGAACAGAGCGGCGTGCGGCCCGTCATCGACAAGACTTTCGACTTCGATGCGCTCGCGGATGCGTTCCGCTATCAGCAAAGCGCGGCGCATCTTGGGAAGATTTGCGTAGAGTGGTAAGCGCTGCGATGCCGCGCGTGGCATGCGCATTGCACGGATGCTGGTCGAATAATCGAAGGAGAATGCAATGACTGGCAAGTACACAGCGGCATTGGGTCTGGTGCTCACCACTGCGGTAATCGCCGCGACGTCCGCCTCGGCGAACGACGCGGGCGGCTCCGCCCTGCTGCTCGCGCAGGCGACGCCGGGCAATCAGCAGCGCAACGAAGGGCTCGGCGTGCGCGGCGGGCAGTCGGGACAGAGCGGGCAAGGCGCGAGTCCGCAGGGCGGCCAGGGCGGCGCGACCCAGACCGGCACGCCGCCGGCGGAACTGAAGCGCGATGAGACTGCGCGGCAGCATGGGAAGGCGGGCGGGGCGTCGGGGGCGAGTGGCAAGTAGGGCGTGGCGGCGGCGCGGGTTGGTCGAACAAGCATGAATAGTCGATGCCGGGGTTCGCGCGTGTCGCCTTCGAGCCGACGCCTCGACGTTGCAGAATGTCCGCCGCGCAAGGCGCTGCATGCAGCCCGTTGCCGGAGTCGCGTCGCTCGATATGAGTTCGATGACCATCGTCCTCTATCCGATGCTCGACTCGCTGCGAGCAAGCGCGCTATGCACAACTCGCAGCTCCACTCGTTTGACCCATCGAATTGAACGCGACCGGCGCCGTGGCCAATCGCGCGTCGCGTTATGCCGGGACGTATCGAAGGATGGCGAGCCGCATTCCGTCGAACTGATCCGCCGATACGCCCGCGATGTTCGATAGTCGCCGTTCGCGACCCCGGCATTCCGGTCGGCGCGAGGCATCCGGACGAAGCGCGGGCGCTGCTCCGGTTCCTCGCATCGCCCGCCGCGCAGCCGACCGTACGCAAGACCGGGCTCGATTCGGTCGCGCAATGAAGCTTGGTCGATACGGGCGCGGTTTCGTAGAGCGTTGCAAATTGCAAGGAGTTGCGCTCGCCGTGCGTGGTCTATGCTGCCCAGTTTCCAATGCGGGGACGGCGGCGCTACGGACCACAAAAAATGCCTTCGTAGCCCGACGCAATGAAGCGCGTTGCTGACCGCGACGCGCGTCGTCTCACGAATATCAGCCGTCGATCTACCCGTACACCTCCGCCTCAGCCAATCCTTCCTCGAACACGACCCACCGGTTCCTTCCCCCGTGCTTGGCCGCATACATCGCCGCGTCGGCCTTGTTCAGAAGCGGCTGTGCTTCATTGCCGTCTTCGGGACACGTGCTGATGCCCACGCTCAGACGCGGACCGACCGTGTCGCTGCCGAGCCGCACCGGCGCGTTCACCGCGTCGATGAGCCGCGCGGCCAGCGACGTCACCACTTCCAGCGCGGGCAGCGTCGACACCATCACGAATTCGTCGCCGCCGTATCGCCCGATCTGCTCCGTGACGCCCGCCGTCGTCATGAGCCGCGCCGCGACCGTGGCCAGCAATTCGTCGCCGTGATGATGGCCGAGCGAATCGTTCACCACCTTGAACTCGTCGAGATCGATGAACAGCACGCTCACGCGCGTACCGTCCGCGCGCGCCCGCGCGAGCGTGTCGTCCAGACGCCGCGCGAGCGTCGCCCGGTTCAGTAGGCCGGTGAGCACGTCGCGTTCGTTCAGATGCTTGAGCGCGCGGGAGCGCTCAGCGAGCTTGATCGCCGTGCGGTGCGTGACGATGCCGAGCGACAACGGATAGACGATCAGCATCGGCGCACTCGCGATGGTGCTCGCCGACACGCTGCCCCAGTCGAATCCGACGCCAAATACGAGCGCGCCGAGGGCGAATCCCGCGAGACAAAAGAGCGAGCCGCGCGCGAGCAGGCGCGCGCCGCCCGCCGCCACGTTGTTCATCATGAACATCAAGAGGACGAGCGTGGACGGCAGCCACGCGAACTTCATCGCGACGACGATCATCGCGCCCGCGAGGTTGTCCACGTAGATATTGCGTCGCTCGCTGCGGTCCGGGTAGGCGCCGCTGCGCGCGATCAGAAACGCGACGTGCGGCCAGCCGAAGCAATACGCCAGCACGAATAGCCGCGCGCCGGCCGATGCATGCTGCATCCACAGCACCGTCTGAACGAGGACGAAGCCCATCGCGAGGCCGATGCAGCGCAGCCAATACGACCGCCGCGCAAAGCCGGCGCCGCGCCGATGCGTCGTCGGGCGTTCGTCCGACGCGAGATCGGATGCATCAACGAAGGTCATGACAGCGGCCCCCGGTCGATGCAAAGCTTGCGCGATGCGCGAAACCACTTCCGCACCCGAGCATGCCCGGCGCATCGCCGCCACGGGCGACGAAGCGGCGAGTGATCGATAGAAGGTGACGAAGCATGGGCCTGAAGGATGGACGAGCGAACGAGCCGGCCGCGCGGCAAACGCGAGGCGATAGCTGGTTTACGTCGCGCGGATGCGATGCTTTAGCGGGACGAACGGCGCATTTACCCGCAGAACGCCGCGTACCTTTTGTCGAGGCGCGGCAGCGTAACGCTTTCGAAAGTCCGTCGCGACGAATCGTCAACTCAGAGTAAGTCCGCCGCAAGCGCGCTGTCTTAATGAGGCCATCAGCGGATGCTTAAATCCGTCGCGCGTGCACAGCGCGCGCTCTCGCTTTCGCGGCGCCTGAAAGCGCGAACGAACGAACCACTATCAAAACGACACCGGAGTCCCCTTCATGTTTCGTCGAGCCCTCATGGTTGGCGCATCGGCCGCCGCCGCAATCGGCATGTACGCCTGCGGCAGCGACCATAACGACACCCCGCAAAGCGCGCAGAACAAGCTCGCCACGGCGACGCCGATCAAGCATCTCGTCGTGATCTTCAACGAGAACGTCTCGTTCGATCACTACTTCGCGACCTACCCGAACGCCACGAATCCGGCCGGCGAACCGGCCTTCACGGCGGCGGCGGGCACCCCGCCAGTCAACGGCCTGAGCGGCACGCTGCTCACCGCCAACCCGAACTTCACGAATACGCAGAACGGCGCGGCGGCGGCCAATCCGTTTCGCCTCGACCGCACGCACGCGGCCACCGCCGACCAGAATCACGCGTACACCGCCGAGCAGCAGGCCTATAACAACGGCGCGGCCGACCTGTTCCCGAAGTACACGGGTAAGGGTTCGAGCGGCGGCGCGGGTTCGTTCGGCACGGCCGGTCAGGTGATGGGCTACTTCGACGGCAATACGGTCACCGCGCTCTGGAACTACGCGCAGAAATTCGCGATGAGCGACAACGCCTACACCGACACCTACGGCCCGTCGACGCCGGGCGCGCTCGAAGTGGTGTCCGGCCAGAACAACGGCATGCAGATCGTCAAGGCGAGCAAGCCCGTGTTCAACATGACGACGGCCTCCGGTTCGTACTATGTCGCGGACGGTCAGGGCGGCTACTCGATGATCAACGACGTCGATCCCGGCTACGACGTCTGCTCGAGCACGACCGACCAGGCGATGATGACCTCGAAGAACATCGGCGATCTGCTCAACGCGAAGAACATCACGTGGGGCGGCTTCATGGGCGGCTTCAACCTCGCGACCGTGAACGGCAACGGCACGACGGGCTGCAAGCGCAGCACGGTGTCGCCGGTGGTCGGACAGGCGACGGCCGACTATATCCCGCATCACAACTGGTTCCAGTACTACGCGTCGACGGCCAATCCGCAGCACTTGCGCCCGAGCTCGACGGCGGCCATCGGGTCGTCCGTGGAAGCGGACGGCAAGACGCCGGAGCCCGCGAACCATCAGTACGACAGCGACGACTTCTTCGCGGCGGTGAAGGCGGGCAACTATCCGTCGGTGAGCTTCGTGAAGGCGCCCGCGTTCCAGGACGGCCACGCCGGCTACTCGGACCCGCTCGACGAACAGGCGTTCACGGCGAAGGTCGTGAACTTCCTGCAGCAGCAGCCGGACTGGAACAGCACCGCCGTGATCGTCGCATGGGACGACTCGGACGGCTGGTACGACCACGCGTACGCCACGCCGACCGCGTCTTCGTTCGACGCGCAGGCCGACCAGCTGAACGGCGCGGGCAAGTGCGGCTCGGGCGCGGCGCCGATCGGCGTGAACGGCGGCGCCGTGAACGGCCGCTGCGGTCCGGGCACGCGCATTCCGTTCCTCGTGATCTCGCCGTGGGCGAAGGTGAACTACGTCGATCACACGCCGATCAGCCAGGCGTCCGTGGTGCGCTTCATCGAAGACAACTGGCTCGGCTCGGCGCGTCTGGGCGGCGGCTCATTCGATGCGACCGCCGGCAGCATCATGGGCATGTTCGACTTCAGCGGCAAGGGGAACAACGCGAAGCTCTTCGTCGATCCGAACCTCGGCTCGCCGGTGGCTTCCGTGCCGGCCATCTAAGCACGCCACACACGCACAGGCACACGCGCACGCGCTGCGCGTCCGTGCGTGCGCGTGTCATCACGTTTTCTGTTGTCGCCGCTTGCCGGCGACAACGCGTTTTCATCGAAGCTCTCGTATTCATCAGTCCATGTCCACTACCGTCGATCCGGCTCTCGGCCAGTCCAGTGATCAACCGAACCGGAAGCGCCGCGCGCTTCGTGTGGCCGCTGCGCTCACCGTCGCGGCGGGCGCGTTCGGCGCGTATGCCGTCGTCGCGCCGTCGCGCATGCCCGCGGTAATCGGCGATATCGTCGAGAATCTGACCGGCGCGAACGCGCACCCCGTCGTCTTGCAACGTCCGCCCGCAGTGCAACTGAGCGCCGTCGCCCAACTCGGCAAGCGCATCTTCTTCGACCGCAGTCTTTCGGCGTCGGGCCAGCAGTCGTGCGCCTCGTGCCACGATCCGGCGCACGCATTCGGCCCGCCGAACGACCTCGCCGTGCAACAGGGCGGGCCGCATCTGACGCTGCCGGGCTACCGGCCGCCGCCGTCACTCATGTATCTGTATCGCCAGCCGGCATTCAGCATCGGTCCCGATCAGGGCGATGCCGACGAAGCGCCGGATCTCGCGAAACTCGCCGCGCAGGCGAGCGGCACGGCCCGCGCGCAGAAAAGCGCGGGCGTGGCGCCCACCGCCCCGGCGATGGTGCCGCAAGGCGGCCTCTTCTGGGACGGCCGCGCGGACACGTTGCAGGCGCAAGCGAGCGGGCCGATGGTCAACCCGGTCGAAATGGCGAACGCGAGCCTCGCGCAAGTCGCGGACAAGCTCGCGCATACGTCGTACAAGGGGGACTTCGAGAAGCTCTTCGGGCCGCGCATTTTCGATAGCGGCGATCTGGCGGTATCGGAGGCCATGTTCGCCGTGGCCCGCTATCAGGTGGAGGAGCAGGCGTTTCATCCGTACACGAGCAAATACGACTACTGGCTCGAAGGCAAGGCGCGGCTGACGCAGGCGGAATTGCACGGACTGCGCCTCTTCAACGATCCCGACAAGGCGAATTGCGCGGGCTGTCATGTGTCTAAGCCGAGCCCCGACGGTCTGCCGCCGATGTTCACCGACTTCCAGTACGAATCGCTAGGCGTGCCGCGCAATAAGGCGCTCGCGATCAATCGCGATCCGACGTTCTACGACATGGGCGTGTGCGGGCCGTTCCGCGAAGACCTGCGCGAACAGACGCAGTATTGCGGCATGTTCCTCACGCCCACGCTGCGCAACGTCGCGACGCGGCACGCGTTCTTTCATAACGGCATCTATCGTTCACTGGACGACGTGATGGCGTTCTATAACGAGCGCAATACCGCGCCGCAGAAGTTCTACCCGAAGAACGCCAAAGGCGAGGTGCGTAAATACGACGACCTGCCGCCGCAATTTCACGCGAACGTGGACGACAAGGACGCGCCGTTCGATCGCAAGCCCGGCGATACGCCCGCTATGACGCAAGAGGATATTCACGATATCGTCGCGTTTCTGCACACGCTCAACGATGGGTATGGGCCTTGAACAGCGCGGTCGCTAAGGCGTTCGCATGACACGCCGCGGCACGTGCGGCGCGTTTTGCGCGATATCGTCGAGCTCGTCGCGCACGACGTCGATGCTGAACATCGCTTCTTCGCGCGCGCCGTCGACGTGAATGGTCTCGAGTCGTCGGCGCACCGCGCCATAGCGCGCGCCGGCTTTGCGATGCAACTCCGCGCGTTCGCTATAGCGCAGAAATGTCTGCAATGAGGCGAGCACCGCAGCGCTCATGCTCGTGAGTCCGACGACCACGCGTAATCCCGGCGACACGGCCAGCGTCACCAGCGACACGAACGCCGATGTGCCCGTGAGCGCGGTGATGGCGATGACCGCGAGCCCCAATTGTCGCGCGCAGGCACTCAGGCGGTCGGCCATCGCGTAGTGACGTATTTGCGCTTCGCGGGCGCGTCTTATCCAGGTGAGAACGAGCGTTTCCGGGTCGTGCGGCGGGTCGTAGGGCGCGTGCTTAGTAGTAGTGGGCATGTTCAGAAAGCATTGAAATCTTGATAGTGAATATGCCTGCTGAATAAGACACACCATGTCTCGGACAAAGAGGCTGGCACGGCAACGCCTTTCTTATCGAAACTCTTTGCGCATTACGATCGATCGTTCGATTTCACTTCGAACGGGACGCATGCCGTCTCCTCGTCAAGTCTTGCTCGTCGCGTAGAATGAACTCGCCGCTTCGTCTCGTCTCCCGCGAAACAGGACACTCCATGCTCCAGCCATTTGCATCGTCAGAGCCGTTTACGATCGGAGTCGAACTGGAAGTTCAGGTCGTGAATACGCACGACTACAACCTGACGAAGGCGACGACAGAACTTCTGAATCGCGTAAGAGAAGAGCGTTTCGAGGGCGCGATTAATCCAGAGACAACCGAAGGCATGATCGAGTTGTCGACGGGCATCTGCAAGAACTTCGATCAGGCAAGAAGCGAATTGCAGGTGCTTCGCGATACGCTCGTTCGGGCAGGCGACTTTCTCAATGTCGGCGTGTGCGGCGGAGGAACCAATTTCTTCCAGAACTGGTACGACCAGCGTTCCGACGGACGCGAGCGCTCCGAATATTTGATGGGGCTTTATGGCGCGCTCTATCAGCAATTCACGATTTTCGGCCAGCACGTGCATGTCGGCTGCGCGGACCCGGACTCGGCACTCGTTCTGTTGCACTCGCTTTCGCGTTACGTGCCGCATTTCATTGCGCTCGCCGCGTCTTCTCCATTCGTGCAAGGCAGCGACACGCAGTTTCAATGCGCCCGCCTGAATTCCGTCGCGCCGTTTCCGTTGTCGGGGCAAGCGCCGTTCGTGACGAAATGGAGTGAGTTCGAAGCGTACTTCGAGCGCATGACGCACACGGGTCTCGTCAAAAGCCTGAAAGACTTCTATTGGGACATTCGTCCGAGTCCGGGATACGGGACCATCGAAGTGCGCGTGATGGATACGCCGCTGCGCGTCGAATGGGCCGCGGCCATTGCCGCGTATATTCAGTCGCTCGCGCGCTATCTGCTGACCGATTTGCCTCTGCGCCTGACCGAGCGCGACTATGAAGTCTATCGGGCGAACCGGTTCATGGCGTGCCGCTTCGGACTGGATGGCGTATGCGTGAATCCGGAGACATTAAATCGCCGCCCGATTCGCGAAGACATTCTCGCCACGCTCGACGCCATCGCGCCGCACGCCCACGCGCTCGCCGCTGATGAAGCGCTCGATGCGATCAGGCGCACCGTGACGCAGGGGATGACCGATGCGATGTGGCTGCGCCGCATCTACGGCGCGCACGATTCGCTGCACGAAGTCGTGCGCCAGCAGTGCCGCGTATGGCGCGGCGCGCAGACGCCGGAATGATGCGGCTCTTGCTGACTTACTGTGACACCGCCGCGACGCAGTCGATCTCGATGTCGAAGCGTCCCGGCCACGCGGGTACATTCACGAAGATGCGCGCCGGCGGCGCATGCCCGAAGAAGCGCGCATAGATTTCGTTCACGACGGAAAACATCTCCACCGACGTGCAGTAGACATTGCACTTCAAGACCTGATCTAGCGACGATCCCGCCGTCTCCACGCATAGCTTCAATTGCTCCAGCACGCCTTGCGTCTGCTGCTCGATGGGCGCGTCGAGCACGTCGCCGGTCTCGGGATCGAAGGGCGGAAGACCGGAGACATACACGGTGTCGCGATGACGCGTGACAACCGATGCCGGCGCCTTCCTTCGTTCGAGCCAACTGGAAAGCGGTTCCACGCGAATGATTTCACGAGCCATCACACGCTCCTTCGAAGTCATGCGTTGCCTGAAAACAGCGCGTTGAGTTGGGCGCCGGATGCCGCGCCTTCGAAACCGTCGAAGCGTCCGTCGGCAAGCGTCGCGGCCGCGCGCATGAAACCGCCCCACGCGGCCCGCGCCAGCGCGCCGCCGACGCTCACGCGCCGCACGCCGAGCGCGGCGAGGTCGCTCAGCGTGAAGGCCGACGGTCCGCCGATGAGCACGTTGACGGGTTTGGGCGCGACGGTGGCGACCACGGCCTCGATCTGCTCGCGAGTGTGAATGCCGGGCGCGTAAAGGCAGTCGGCGCCCGCTGCCGCGTAGGCCGCGAGGCGCGCGAGCGTGTCGTTCAGATCGGGCGTTCCGGCAAAGAAGTTCTCCGCGCGGCCGATCAAGAGCGTGTCGCCGCCGTTCGCATCGATGGCGCGCCGCGCCGCTTGCAGGCGCGCGACGGCGACGTCGAGCGGAAAGAGCGGCGCGGACGCGTCGCCGGTGGAATCTTCGATCGACAAGCCGGCCACGCCGGTCGCGACCGCCAGCTCGACGCTTGCGGCAACCTCGGCGGGCGTCGCGCCGAAGCCGTTCTCGAAGTCGGCGTTCACGGGCAGATCAGTGGCGTCCACCATCGCGCGCAAATGCGCGAGGACGAGATCGCGCGTGACGTGGTTGTCGGCGTGTCCGGTGGACCAGGCAAAGCCGGAGCTCGTCGTCGCGAGCGCCTGAAAGCCGAGGCTCGCGAGATAACGCGCGCTGCCCGCGTCCCAAGGGTTCGGCAATATGAAGCAACCCGACTCATGCAATGCGCGAAAGGCCGCGCGTTTCTCTGCGACGCTGCGTGACATGACGTTCTCCGATGGTTGATGCCAACTCTCGACGATTGTCTCACCCGCCCGCGCCGAGTCGTTTCACGCGCGCCTGAAGCATCGCTGCATCACCGCACATAGTCCAGAAGCCCTTGCACGAGCGCATCGAAGGTCGCGCGGCACGGCGGCGATGCGCGCAGGTCCTCGTGCATGGTCACCCACGTTTCCAGTTGCAGCGCGACCAGCTTGGGCAGCACGCGGACGAGCGCCGCGTCGCGGCGGGCGAGCGGCACCTGACACACGCCGATGCCCGCGCCCGCGCGGATCAGCGCGAATTGCGCGACATCGCTGTCGGTGCGTAGCGAAAGCGCGCCGCGCGAGTAGCCGGGAAATGCCTTGCTCGCCTCGCGGACAAAGGCCGTCCATTGATCGTAGCCGATGATCGCGTGTTTCCACAGCGCCGCCGCGTTCCGGGGCGTGCCGTGCATCGCGAGATAGTCGCGATGCGCATGCAGCCCGAGTTCGATGCTGCCGATACGTCGCGCGACGAGTTGCGTCTGCTTCGGCCGCACCATGCGCACGGCGATATCGGCTTCGCGCCTGAGCAGGTCCTGCACGCGATTGGACAGCACCAGTTCCACGACCAGCTGTGGATGCCTTTGCCGCAGCGCCGCGATGATGGGCGGCAGCACTTCGACGCCGACCACTTCGCTCGCCGATACGCGCACCACGCCTCGCACGTCGCCGCCATTGCCGTGACCACTGGCCGCGCGTTCCAGCGATAGAGCCGTGCTCTGCATTGCCTCCGCATGAGCGCGCAGGGTGAGCGCGACGTCCGTCGGCTGCAAGCCGGTTTGCGAACGCGTGAAGAGGCTCACGTTCAACGCCCGTTCGAGCGCCTCGATGTGACGGCCAGCGGTCGGTTGCGTGATGCCCAATGCGCGCGCCGCCGCCGACAGCGATCCTTCCTGAAGCACCGCCAATAGCGTGCGATAGAGTTCCCAGCCTATGTTGTCCGCCATGCAAATTTGTATATCCGCTCTACGTGGTTCAGCAATTCTATTGCAGGCGTGTCTCGCGCAGAATCATCCAATCGACATAACAGGAGCGTGGAATGACTCGGGAAACGGCTTTGGTGCTGGGCGCAACCGGCGGCATCGGCGGCGAGGTTGCGCGGCAGTTGCGCGATGCAGGCTGGCATGTGCGCGGCCTGCGGCGTTCCGCTGCGGCGAGCGAGCAGACGGACGGCATCGAATGGATGCACGGCGATGCGATGAATCGCGCGGACGTGACGCGCGCGGCGAAGGGAGCGACGGTCATCGTGCATGCGGTGAATCCGCCCGGCTACCGGCGCTGGGCCGACCTCGTGCTGCCGATGCTCGACAACACGATCGCGGCAGCGAAGACGGAACGCGCGACGATCGTGCTGCCGGGCACGGTGTACAACTTCGGACCGGACGCGTTTCCCGTTATCGCCGAAGATGCGCCGCAGCATCCGGTCACGAAGAAAGGCGCGATTCGCGTCGAGATGGAAGCGCGGCTCGAACGTGCAAGCCGCGACGGCGTGCAGACATTGATTGTGCGCGCGGGCGATTTCTTCGGCGGGCCGAAAGCGGGCAACAACTGGTTCTCGCAAGGGCTCGTCAAGCCGGGGCAGCGGGTCGAAAAAATCGTCTATCCGGGGATGGCCGGTGTCGGACATGCATGGTCGTATCTGCCGGACGTGGCGCGCACCATGGTCGAATTGCTCGCGCGCCGCGATAGACTGGATCGTTTCGCGCGCTTTCATATGGGCGGCCACTGGGACGAGGACGGCACGCAATTCGCCGCAGCCATTCAACGCGTGGTCGCGCGACACACCGGGCGAGCGCCTGCGATCGGCGCCTTTCCGTGGTGGCTGCTGACGCTTGCATCGCCCTTCAACGTGACTTTCCGCGAGATGCGCGAAATGCGTTATTTGTGGCGAACGCCGGTGCGCATGATCAACACACGGCTGCTCGATGTGCTCGGTCATGAGCCGCATACGCCGCTCGACGATGCAATCGAAGCGACGCTTCTGGGTCTGGGCTGCGTTGAGTCTTGAACGAGAGGCGTAACCAGACAGGGATTGCGCATAGCCGCTCGTCGTCGTAACGTGAGTCATCCGGCGTCGCGATTGCCGAGGGCAACGATCATGTCAACCGAGTGGAAGCGTCGCGTCCGATTGTTCGTGCAGCGCTTCTGGCAGCCGACGAGTGCATGCATGACCTGCATGCCGGGTAGCTGGAGCAATGTCATGAGTCTGGCGCACTGGACTATCGCATTCAAAACTGGTCTTCTGACCGGACTGCTCGCGGTGCTCCTCACTTTCACGCCGGCGATGAAACTCTATGGAAACCGATCCGGCAATGCATTGCTGGTGGGCTTGCTGACTGCGTTAGGCGATGCGTATTCACACGCAAGTCATTACTCCAATCCGTACGTCGAACATATTCTGACGGGCGTGGTATCGGGAATCTTCGCGCTCATCGCTTCATTTCTATTCGAGGACCGCGCTCGCCGCATTCGTAAGATTTGGGCGCGTATCTTCGGATAGCGTGCATTTCGCGGCTTCTTGCGCGCCAAAAATTCGTCAAATTGCGTTTGATTCGATCGATGTCGGCCATTGTGTCACGCGATGAATGTGTTTCGCGGGCAACGCATATGGCATAGTGCGGGCATTGCAATCGAAAAGGGGAGTCCTATGGCAACGCTCAAAGACATTCAGACGAAGATAGCCAAGCTACAGGCGCAAGCCGAAGCAATAGCGAAGAAAGAGTCGGCGGGTGTCATCGCCCGAATTCATTCGTTGATGGACGAATATGGTTTGACTGTCGACGACTTGCGCGCGCACGGGGCCGGCAAGAACATCGACGCGAAACGCGACGCGAGCACCGGGTCGCAGAAAGGCGGCGCGTCGACTGCGAAATATCGCGATCCGAAGACCGGCGCGACGTGGAGCGGTCACGGCCGCGCGCCCGGCTGGATTGCCAATGCGAAGAACCGCAACAGGTTCCTCATCGACGCTGGCGCGAGCACGGGTTCATCCGCCGATGCGAAAGCGGCCAAGCCGCTCGGCAATTATGTACGCGGCCCGCAGCCGCCGAAGTATCGCGATCCGAAGACGGGCGCGGAATGGAGTGGCCGAGGCAAGGCGCCGGCGTGGCTCGCCTCCGCTAAAGACAGGACCAAGTTTCTGATCGATGCGACAGGGGCGAACGGCGCGCCGGCGAAAAAGACGGCAACCAAGAAGACGGCCACGAAGAAAGTCGCAAAGAAAGCGCAGGCCGCGACCAGGAAAACGGCGACGAAGAAGGCTGCAAAGAAGGCTTCCGTCAAGCGCGCTTCGGTATCCGAGCCTGCGCAAAATGGCAGCGCGAACGCAGCCGAGGCCAGTTAAGTCACGCGAGCGCCGGGTCGTCATGTCAATGACTCCGGCGCTTCTTCGAGCACGGCAAAGAAGCGTGCTACTCGCTCGCCTTGCATGGCGAGCGATCAATCATCGGCCCAATTCACCAACTCATGCGAAACGAAGGCACGCATGCGGGCTACTCTCTCCTGCCAAATCAAAGCGAACACGAGCCGATGAGCCGCTCATCGACGAGGTAAAGCCTACCTTCGCAACTCACTCTTATTCCTGCTGGCGCAGTAAGTCTTATTGAATTGATTGCCATCCCACGCGTTGGTACACGCCCCGCTTGACTTCCATCGCGCCGCCGTCAACGATTCTTATGCGGACGCAAAAAAGCGCACCGCACGACGCGGCACCAGAACGCCGTTCACGAGAGCCGTTCACGAGAGCGATCCAATTGCCAGGAGGAAGGAGACATGCCCGAAGCATTCTGCAGGCCTCGCACTATTCGATACGTCAACAAGGCAGCGGTGGCGGCTGCACCGTTTGCCGCGCTGGCGCTTGCCGCGTGTCATGGCGGAAACGACGATAACAATAACGGCACGCCGCCGACCGCTGCGCTCAGTTGTGCGCAACTCGCGGGAATGAGCGTGCCTGCAAACGCGATCGGTTTGCCGACGACGGGCGCGACCGTCGCCGCCGCCGCGGTCGTGCCCGCTTCGGGAACGGGCGTCTCGGCGACGCCCGAGTATTGCCTCGTGAGCGGATCGATTGCGCCCGTCGATCAGACCGCGCCGAAGATCAACTTCCAGGTTGCGATGCCGACGCAGTGGAACAGCAAGGCGATGATGTTCGGTGGCGGCGGCTATGACGGCACGATACCCGCCGTGACGGGCAACGTCCCGGCCGGCCCGACGACACAGCCCGCGCCGCTTGCTCGCGGCTATGCGGTGTTCGCGAGCGATTCGGGCCATCAGGCGGGCGCGCTCGGCAGCCGCGACGGTTCGTTCGGCACTAACGACGAAGCCGTCGCGAACTTCTCCGGCGATGCGCTCAAGAAAACGCGCGATGCGGCGGTCTATCTGATCGGCAAGCGTTATGCGGTGGACAAGCCCAAGCGCGCCTACTTCGCAGGCGGCTCGTCCGGCGGACGCGAGGCGTTGGCCGTCGTGCAGCGTTGGCCGCAGGACTGGGACGGCTCCATCGTGCTGTATCCGGCATGGAATGCCGCGTCGCTGGACCTTCAGTTCGGCCGCATCACGCGCGCGCTCGCGCAGCCGGGCGCCTATCCGAATCAGGCGAAGCGCAAGGTACTGCTCGATGCCGCGGTGTCCGCCTGCGATGCGCTCGACGGCGTGGCCGACGGTCTCATCAGCAACGTGGCCGCCTGCAATGCGAGCTTCGATCCGGCGACCGCGACGGTGAACGGCACGCCGCTGCGATGCGCGAACGGCGCGGACACGGGCGACACGTGCCTTTCCGATGCGCAGATCACCGCGCTGAAGGTGTACGCGACGCCGATCACATTCAACTATCAGCTCGCCAGCGGAGAGACGCAGTATCCCGGCTTCAACGTGTGGGGCGCGGACCTGGGCGTCGTAAATGCATCGCCGGTGCAGCCGACCGTCATCAGCCTTGCGTTGAATCTGCTGCAGCCGGCGAGCCCGATGCCTGCCACCGCGCCTTACTTCAGCGTCTTCTGGGACCAGTGGATTCGCTACTTCGTGGCGCGTGACCCGAGCGTCAATTCGCTCACGGTCGATCCGCAAAGCCCGGGCGCGTATCAGGCACGCATCAGCGCGCTGACGGCCGAGCAGGACGTGAACAAGACGGACCTGTCCGCGTTCAATGCGAAGGGCGGCAAGATCCTGATGGCGCACGGCATGGCCGATGCACTGGTGAGCACGCAGGCCACGGAGCAGTATTACCAGCGCCTGCGTCAGACGATGGGCGCGTCCACGGTCAGCAATTTCGTGCGCTATTACGAGATTCCCGGCTACGGGCACTCGACCAGCAGCATCTTCAACGCGGGATGGGACTCGCTGACGACGCTCGAGAACTGGGTCGAGAAGGGCGTGACGCCGCCTGCGCAGATCGTCGCGGACAAGACCGGCGTGCCGGGCCGCACGCGCCCGCTGTGCGAGTACCCGGCGTTCCCGCGCTATAACGGTTCGGGCGATGTGAACGTCGCGTCGAGCTTCACGTGCGCGGCGCAGTAGTGGCAGTCTGATTGCCGATGCCGCGGGCTTGCATCATGCTCGCGGCATCGGTTTTATCGGCGGGGCGGGGAAGTCGAGTAACGCTCGGGCATCGGCCAAGCGCGGCCAAGCGCGTTCAATGCGCCGTGGCTGCCCGCATCGCGCGATATTCACGCCGCACGATATCCATCAGCTCGGCCACCGACGTATTCGCGCTGCGCTGCTCATACGTGACGCGGCCGCGCTGCATCAACATGATGCGATCCGCTATGTCGAGCGTCTGCGCATAGTTGTGCATGATCATGATGATCGACAGTCCGCCTTTCTCCTTTAGCCGCAGCACGAGGTCGATGATGAGCCCCGCTTCGCGCGCGCCCATTGCGGCGAGCGGTTCGTCGAGCAGCAGAATGCGCGCGTTCGAATTGACGGCGCGGGCCACGGCGATCGCCTGGCGCTGACCGCCCGACAGACGCTCCACCGGCAAATCGACGGACGGCACATGCACGCCGATATCGTCGAGACATTGCGCCGCGCGCTCGCGCATCTGCTTGTGATCCACGAGCCGCATGAGACTGAGCGGCCCGCGCCGCACGATCTCGCGGTTCAGAAACATGTTGTGGTAGATGCTGAGCGAATTGGCGAGCGCGAGGTCCTGATACACGCATTCGATGCCGAGCGAACGCGCGTGATCGACGGAACGGATCAGCGTTTCCTGGCCGTGCACGTGCAGCGTGCCGCTCGTCTGCTGATGAAAGCCCGTGAGAATCTTGACGAGCGTGGACTTGCCCGCGCCGTTGTCGCCGAGCACGCCGAGAATTTCGCCCTTGCCGAGCGTGAGCGAGACGCCGTCGAGCGCGGTCACCGCGCCGAAGCGTTTCACGAGGTTGTCGCCGCGCAAGGCGAGATCGGGCGCGGCGGTTTGCGCTTCAGCCATTACCGTCCTCCCTTGCGGCGAATGCGCCCGACGTGAATGTTGAAGATCATCGCGGCGAGAATCGCGGCGCCGAGAATGATGTTGAACGTGAACGCGTTGATGCCGATGAGCGTGAAGCCGTCGTTCAGAATGCCGAGCACCGCTGCGCCGATCACGCCGCCGACGATCGTGCCCGAGCCGCCCGTCAGCGGCGTGCCGCCGATCACGGCTGCCGCGACCGCGAGGAACATGATCTGATTGCCGCCCGCCTGCGGATCGATGGACGTGATGCGGAAGCCTTCGAGTATGCCCGTGAGGCCCGCGAGCACCGCCGCGAGAACGAAGTTACCCAGACGCAGCCGGTTCACGAGAATGCCCGCTTCGCCCGCGCCGAGCGGGTTCGCGCCCGCCGCCTGCGTATGCAGGCCCCAGCGCGTGTGCCGCAACAGCACATGCATGATGATCGCGAGCCCGACCGTCCAGATGATCTCGCTGTAGCCCCACGCGCCCATGACGGCGGCGAACTCCGGCGAGCCGGGCGTCGCGACCGGCGTGCCGCGCGACACCGTGAGCGTGATGCCGTTGATGAGGAACAGCGTGCCGAGCGTCGTGACGAAGGAGGGCAGGCGCAGATACACGGTCACCGCGCCGTTCACGAAGCCGATGATGGCCGCCGCGACGAGGCCCGCGATCACGGCGAGCCACATCGGCGCGCCGGCATCGTTGGCGAAGACCATCATGAACGGCGCGAACGCGAACACCATGCCCGCCGACAGATCGATATCGCCGCCGATCATCAGCATGATTTCGCCCAGCGCGATGATCGCCACCGGCGCGATGAACTGCGACAGGTTGACGAGGCTCGCGTTGGAGAGCAGGAAGTCGTGGTTGAGAATCTGAAAGTACGCGGCGAGCAGCACCGCGACGAGCAGTATCCGCAACTCGGCCGCCCATTGGGCGAAGAGCGCGCCGCGCGGTCTCGCGACCGGCGCGGCGCCGTGTGTTTTGCCCGGCTCGTTCAGCGTATTCATCAGGACTTGATCGCGCCGCTCATCGGAACGATTTGCGGCTTGGTGGTCTTGCCTTCATAACGCGTCGACGTATTGAGGTACGGCTCGACGGTCGCCTTGGTCACGAACTTGAGACCCGTGTTGATGTTCGCCGGTCCGACGAGTCCGCCCGACGCGAGGAACGTGAACGCTTCCACCACGGTATAGAAGCCCTGCACGTACGGCTGCTGGTCGATGGTGAAATCGAGGAAGCCTTCGTGGATCAGCTGGACGGTTTGCGGCAACAGGTCGAAGCCGCCGCCATGCACGCCCTTCGACGGCAGGTTCGATTCCTTCATCACTTGCGCGACGCCTTGCGTGCTGCCTGCATCGACGGCGAACATGCCTTTGAGGTTCTGGTGTCCCAGATAGAACGACTTGATCTTGGACAGTTCCTCGTTGACCGTCGCGCCCGTCGCCACGGTCTGAATGTCGATCTTCTTGCCCGACTTCTTGATGGCATCGCTCGCGCCGTCCAGACGCGGCTGGATGTTCAACTGACCCGGCGTCGAGATGAAAAGCGCCACCATGCCGCTATCGACGAGACTCGCAATGCGCTCGCCCATCTGATAACCCGAGAGATACAGTTCCTGCCCGATATACGCGAGACGCGGACTCGTCTTGCCGCGCGGCGCGTCGGCGTTATAGGCGAACACCGGAATGCCGGCATCGAGCGCGGCCTGAATCGGCTTGTCGAATGCAGTCGGATCGACGATCGGCACGGCGATGGCATCGGCTTTCGCGGCAATCGCGGAGTTCACGGCGCGCACCATTTCGCCGGCATCGGACGTGGCTGAGCCGGTCCACTGATAGTCCATGCCGAAGAGCGAGCACGCGTCCTGTATGCCGTATTGCGTCGGCACGAAAAACGGATTCGTGGTGACGTGATTGACGAACACGATCTTCCACTTCTTGTGCTGCGGAAAAGCGGATTCGGCAGCCTGAGCGCTCGAAATCAGTCCGCCCGCGCCCGTGACGCCGCCCAGCAGCGACAGCGCCGCGCCGAGCCCCGCGCCCTGCATCAGGCCGCGCCTTGCGGTGCTGATGCTGTTGTTATCGTCTTTCGTGTCCCGGTTCTGCGTCATGTCCACCTCCGTTTCTTGGTCGATGCGAGTCGACGTGTCGTCGATTGCGTCCAGATAATGGGTGATCGCTTGCTAATCACTTCAGAGCGGCTTTCACATTGGAAAGACGTCGAGATGATTTTCTTTCGATGCGTTTCGATGAAGCTCTGAATGCTTATTTATTCGCGTCTTGGCGCTCAGAAACGGGAATCGCGGCGGGCATGACGCACTGAATCGCGCGGTTGTCTCATATTTTGGTTTATGCAGCGCACAGGCGGGAAAAAAGAACAGAGCCACTATATGCAGCTATTTTCGGCGCTTCGATTAGAGCTTTCCCGATGAAACGCACGCACGGACTCATGCGGTGAATGAGTCCGCGAAAAGCGTGGCGATGCGGGCGGCGGCGAGGACCTGCGCTAACGCCCGAAAAGGTTCTCGCGAATCTGAAGCAGATGCCCGGTCAGTAGCTCGCAAGCCAGCTCGGCGTCGCGATCCCGAAGCGCATCGACGATGGCGCGGTGTTGCGCCTCGTACTGACTGCGACGCTCCGGCGTGAGCGACTTGCGCTTCAGGCGTCCCCATTCGCCTTGCTCGCGCACTTCGTTCGTCAATTCCAGCACGCGCAGAAAGAAGCTGTTATGCGTGGCCACTGCGAACGCGCGATGCAACTCGCCATCCCAGTGCTCGAATTCTTCGATGCTCGCCGCCGCTTCCGAACGCTCGATGCACTCGGTCATGTGCGTAAAGTCGGCGACCGTCGCATAGCGCACGATCAAGCCCGGCATCAGCGGTTCGATCAAGAGCCGCGCTTCCATCAGTTCGGCAGGGCTCGTCTGCACGACGTCGTTCTTTGGCTCCGGTTGCGGCTCGGGCGGCGTTAGCGGCGTTAGCGGCGCCACCGGGCTTGCCGACATCCCGCCCGGCATCACGAACGTGCCGCTGCCGACTGCCTGGCGAATGAGCCCGCGTTCCTTGAGATCCGCGAGCACGCGGCGCACGGCGCCCCGCGACGCGCCGAACTCTTCGCTCAGCTCGCGCTCCGGCGGCAGACGCACGCCCACACCCAGCCGGCCGCTGCGGATCGCCTCTTCGAGATAGTGGGCGAGCTCGCGCGCTCCTTTGGACCTGACTGTCAGCCTGATTTCGTCGACGCTGCTCATGACTTTTCCTGCGCATCCTTTTAGACCAATTGGTATCGATGATTGGTTAACCCTAGTTCTCTTTGTCCTTTTTTGGTCCTAGAGTGGCTCCAGATTCACCGACAAGTCTAGATTAAAGGCCCACCATGAAATTAGCAACTTTGCGGGTAGATGGCGCGAAAACAGTCGCTCTCGTGGATTCGGAAGGCGGCAAGTACTGGCCGGTTTCCGAGCTTTGCGACGGCTTCTCCGGCGACATGGTCCAATTGGTTCAACAATTCGCCGACCTGCGCGAAACGCTCAAGCCGCGCGGCGAAGGCAAGCCGCTCGCCTCGGCGCAAGTGCTCGCGCCGATCGACCAGCCGCGCCGCAACGTGTTCTGTGTCGGCAAGAACTATCACGACCACGCCGAAGAATTCAGCAAGTCGGGCTTCGACAAGAGCGCGCAGGCGGGCGAGCACATTCCGGAAGCGCCGGTCGTGTTCACCAAGCCCGTCTCGACGATCATCGCGACAGGCGAGCGCATTCCGCGCCACGCCGACGTGACGCAGCAGATGGACTACGAAGTGGAGATCGGCGTCGTGATCGGCAAGGCCGGGCGCGGCATCAAGAAGGCCGACGCGATGAACCACGTCTTCGGCTACACGATCATCAACGACGTGACCGCGCGCGATCTGCAAAAGCTGCATCGCCAATGGTTCATCGGCAAGTCGCTCGACGGCTTCTGCCCGATGGGTCCGTTTCTCGTCACGGCGGACGAGATCGACGCCGAGAACATCGACGTGCGCTGCTGGATCAACGGCGAGCTGCGTCAGGAATCGAACTCGAAGCTTCTGATTTTCGATATCCCGACGATCATCGAGACGCTTTCGGCCGGCATGGAGCTTCAGCCGGGCGACGTCATCGCGACGGGCACGCCCGCGGGCGTGGGCATCGGCTTCAATCCTCCGAAATTCCTGCAAAGCGGCGACGTCGTGCGCATGGAGATTCCGGGCATCGGCATTCTTGAAAACGAGGTGGCGTGAACATGGCAACGAGAGAAGTGCAGGGCGTATTCATCGAGACCGAGGGCGAAGGCGCGCCGGTCGTGTGCATTCACGGTCTCGGCGGATCGTCGAACAACTGGACGCCGGTGCTGCCGGCATTCGAGGGCAAGAAGGCCATTCGCATCGACCTGCCGGGCAGCGCGCGTTCGCCGTTGCCGGAGCAGAAGCTGTCGATCGATCTGTATGTTGACACGATCGCCTCGGTCCTGCGCGAGATGCAAGTCACGAAGGCCGATGTCGTCGCGCATTCGATGGGCACGATCGTCGCGCAGCATCTGGCCGTGAAGCATCCGGAACTGGTGAAGAGCCTGGCGCTCTTCGGGCCGCTCGTCGCGCCGCCGGATGCGGGCCGCGAAGGCATGCGCCAGCGCGCCGGAATCGCGCGCGAGAAGGGCGTGCCGGGGGTGCAGGAGATTGCCGATGCCATCGTCAAGGGCGCGACCAGCGACGAAACGAAGTCGCAGCGCCCGGTGACGCTCGCGCTCGTGCGCGAAAGCGTGATGCGGCAGTCGCCCGAAGGCTACGCGCAAAGTTGCGAGGCGCTCGCGGGCGCGCAGGCCGCCGAGATCGAGCGCATCGAAGTGCCGACGCTGCTCGTCACCGGCGATCAGGACGGCGTCGGCAAGCCGGATGCGGTGAAAGCGATGGCCGAGCGCATCAAAGGCGCGAAGGTCGTCGTGCTGAACGGCTGCGGCCACTGGACGACGTTCGAGAAGCCCGCCGAATCGATGGCGGAACTCAAGCGCTTCTATGAGGCAGCGCAGTGAAGAACTGAACGAGCCGGCACGCCGCGTCGAAGAAGCGCCGCAGAGACGGCCACGACCGGCGCCGGAAGAACACCAACCAGGTCAGACCGTAATCAACCGGCGGCCCGCGCGCGAATGCGCCGGGTCCGCGTGGAGGAGACACACATGAGTTCGATCCTGTTCGACAACGTATCCATTTTCGATGGCAGCGGCGCGCAGCCGTTCAAGGGCCAGGTGCTCGTCGATGGCCGCCGCATCGTGCGCGTGGCGCGCGAGGAAGCGCCGATCAGCGCGCCCGACGCGCGGCGCATCGACGGCCGCGGCGCGTTCCTGATGCCCGGCATGACCGAGGCGCACACGCATTTCTCGTGGAATGACCAGCCGTCGCTATCCGCCATCCAGTTCATGCCGCCCGAAGAGCACATGCTGTGGTGCGTGCGCGTGGCGAAGCGCTACCTCGAAATGGGCTGGACCTCCGCGCTCGGCGCGGCCGCCGCGAAGCCGCGGCTCGATGTGGTGCTGCGCAACGCCGTGAACGCCGGCGAGTTCCCGGGGCCGCGCTATCTCGCGGGCAGTCAGGAAATCACGATTCTCGGCGGCCTCGCCGACAACACGCTGCCGCACATGCCGTTCAAGGAACTGAACTTCGGCGCGGTCGTGAGCGGCCCGGAAGAGATGCGCGCGACCACGCGCATGTTTGTCAAGTACGGCGTCGATCACCTGAAGATCAATCTCTCGGGTGAGTACATCGCCGGCATTTCGGCGGAATCGTCGCCGTTCTCGGAAGAAGAAATCGCGATGCTCGCGGCTGAAGCGAAGCGCGCCGGCAAGCGCGTGGCGGCGCATGCGCGGTCGAGCGAATCGGTCAAGCAGTGCGTGCGGCACGGGCTCGAACTGATCTTCCACGCGAGCTTCGCCGACGAAGAAGCGCTCGACATGCTCGAAGCCAACAAGGAGAAGCACTTCGTCGCGCCGGGCATCGGCTGGCTCATCAGCACGCTGTATCACGCGGAGAAGTGGGGCATCACGGAAGAAATGGCGACGAAGATGGGCTACAAGCGCGAGCTCGAAACCGCCGCCGAAACGCTGCGCAAGATGCACAAGCGCGGCATCCGCGTCCTGCCGGGCGGCGATTACGGCTTCGCGTGGATGCCGCACGGCACCAACGCGCGCGACCTTCAGTACTTCGTCGATTACATCGGCATGACGCCGATCGAAGTGCTCGTTTCCGCGACGCGCTACGGCGGCGAACTGATGATGATGCCCGACGAGCTCGGCCAGATTCGCGAAGGCTATCTCGCCGACATCATCCTCGTGGACGGCAATCCGCTCGCGGACCTGACCATCTTGCAGGACCCGAAGAAGATCACGCTCGTGATGAAAGACGGCGACATCTTCAAGACGACGCATGATTCGCTGCCGCCGCGCGGGGAACTGCATATCGGCACGCCGCTGCCGGCCGATGCAGGCGTCGAGCAAGCCGCGCCCGCGCCGGTGCACTAAACGCTCGCAGACGCGTTGCATGGCGCCGGCCGTTCCTTGCGGCCGGCGCCTTCGCTTACGAAAAAATCAGGAGACGACCACATGAAACCGCGCACTTTGCTCGCCGCGCTGGCGACCAGCCTCGCGTGCGCATCGGCGTTCGCCGCCGCGCCGACCATCGGGCTATCCAACGGCTACTTCGGCACCGAATGGCGCAACCAGATGATCGACGGCGCGAACCAGCAATTCGAGACCTACAAGGCGAAGGGCATGGCCGACAAGCTGGTCATCCAGCAGTCGGGCGCGAACACCGGCCAGCAGATTCAGGACATGCGCAACATGATCCGCCAGAAAGTCGGCGCGATCATGGTCGATGCGAATTCCGCGACCGCGCTCAACGGCGTCATCAACGAAGCGGAGCGCAGCAAGATTCCGGTCGTCTCGTTCGATCAGGCCGTGTCGAACCGCTATGCGACCAACGTGACGGTCGATCACTACAAGTGGGGCCAGCGCTACGCCGAATGGATCGCGGAGCAACTGCACGGCACGGGCAACGTCGTGGTGCTCGACGGCATTCCCGGGCACCCGGCGGCAGAAGCGCGCAAGAAAGCCGCGCTCGATACGTTCGCGAAGTATCCCGGCATCAAGGTCGTATGGTCCGGCTACGGCGAATGGGACGAGGCGAAGGCGCAGTCCGTGATGGCGACGGTCATCGCCGCGCAGCCGAAAATCGACGCCGTGTTCACCGAAGACGCGATGGCGCTCGGCGTGCTGCGCGCCTTCGAGAACGCGAACCGCCGCGTGCCGATCATGACCGGCGAGGCGCAAAAGGGCTTTCTCACTGAATGGAAGAAGCAGCGCGACGCGGGCAATCCGATGAAGGTCTTCGTGCAGGTGAATCCGCCCGATATCAGCCGCACGGCGCTCGGCATCGCGGTGCGTCTCGCGCAGGGACGCAAGCTCAAAGCCCTGCCGGACAACACGTACTACTTCCCGATTACGAAGACGGTGACGAGCGACACGCTCGATGCCACGCTCGCGTCGATGAACGGCAAGCCGGACAGCTACTTCCTCGGGCAATGGCTCTCCGAAGCCGAACTCGACGCGCTGTTCGTGCAGTGACGGCGGCGCCATGTCCTTATTGATCGCGAAGGGGCTCACGAAACGCTACGGCGGCGTGCTGGCGCTCGACGACGCGAGCCTCGCGCTCGAAGCCGGCGAAGTGCTCGGCTTGCTCGGCGCGAACGGCTCGGGGAAATCGACGCTCTCCAGCATTCTCGCGGGCGACAGGATGCCGGACCACGGTTCCATCGAACTCGACGGCGTGCCGCTCGCCGTGGGCTCGCCGAAAGCGGCGCGGGCGGCGGGCATCGCGATCGCGCATCAGCATCCGGGGCTCGCGCCCGATTTGCCGGTCTGGGAGAACGTGTTTCTGGGCGCGGAGCTATGTCGCGCGGCGCGCTTCCTGAACCAGCCGCGCACGCGCGAGCGCGCGCTTCAATTGCTCGAAAGCCTGCGGCCGGGCTGGAACGTCGATGCCGCTGCGGGCAGTCTGACCGCGGCGGATCAGCAACTGGTCGAGATCGCGCGGGCGCTCGCGCTCGCGCCGCGCATGCTGATTCTCGACGAGCCGACCGCCGCGCTCGCCGCAGCCGAAGTCGATAGCCTGATGCGCGCCGTGCGCGGCCTGACGGCGCGCGGCACGGCGGTCGTCTTCATCTCGCATCGCATGGCGGAGATCGAGTCGCTATGCGATCGCGTGATGGTGCTCTGTAATGGCCGCGCGGTCGGCGAGTTGCCGGTGCGCGGCCAACTGGATGAGCCGCGCGTGCTCGAACTGATGGGCGGCGTCGCGGGCGGCGCGGCGGCCGCGCATCTGCACGATGGCGCGCGCGAAACGGCGCAAACGGACCGCGTGTCGCGCGATGGCGCATCTGTCGCGATGACGGTGCGCGGCCTGCGAGCGGGCGCGCGGCTGCGCGGCGTCGATCTCGAACTGAAGCGTGGCGAGATTCTCGGCATCGCGGGATTGCAGGGCCACGGCCAGGAAGAACTGCTCGACGCGCTTGCCGGCTTTCGCGTGCCGGACGGCGGCACGGTGACGCTGGCTGGACCGCACGGCGCGAAGACGGTCGAACCGCGCTCGCCACGCCAGATGATCGCGGCGGGCGTTTGCCTCGTGCCGAACGACCGGCATCGTCAGGGCTTGTGGCTCGATCATTCGGTCGAGTTCAACCTCGCGCAGGTCGGCGTGAACTTCGCGCAAAGCCCGTGGCGGTTGCATCGCGCGCCGATTCGCCGCTTCGTCGACGACGTCGTGAAGCGCCTGCGCATCAAGACATCCGACGCGCGGCAGCCGGTGCGCGATCTGTCGGGCGGGAATCAGCAGAAGGTCGTGATCGGCCGCTGGCTGAACCGTCAAGTCGATGTGCTGCTTCTGAGCGATCCGACTAAGGGCGTGGATGTCATCGCGCGCAAGGACATTTACGAAGCGATCGGCGCGCTCGCCGCGGCCGGAACCGCGGTGCTCGTCTATGCTTCGGACACCGAAGAATTGCTCGCGGTGTGCGACCGGCTCGTCGTCATGTACGAAGGCCGGATCGTCGCGCTGCTGGAAGGAGACGAGATGAACGAATCCCGCGTAACCAGTGCGCTCTTCGGCCGGAGCGCGGCATGAAAGCGCACTTGAGCGAAGGGCTTCCCCGCACGAAAGCCGTGCCGATGACACGCACCGGCGCGGCGTTGAAAGCGACGCTTGCGCGCGCCGCGAGCGCATTGCCGGCGCTCGTCATGCTGTTGGCCGTGATCGTGTGCAATGCATGGCTTCAGCCCGACTTTCTGACGCTCGATTCGCTCGCGAGCAACATGCAGAACGCCGCGCCGGTGATACTCGTCTGCATGGCGCAGGCGGTCGTCGTGTTGATGGGCGAGCTGGATCTGTCGGTGGGCGCGGGCATTTCGCTCGTGAATTGCGTGCTCGCCGCCGCGCCCGGTCTCATGGGCTGGGGCACGGGCGCGACGTGTCTTGCGGCGCTGCTTGCCGCGCTCGCGGCCGGTGCGTGCAACGGCTTTCTCGTGGGCTACGCGAAACAGAGCGCGCTCATCGCCACATTCGCGACAGGCGCGGTGTGGTTCGGTTGCGCGCTGCTCTTGATGCCGCAGCCGGGCGGCACCGTTCCCGACGCGCTCGGCGAATGGTTTGCGGCGCGCATCGGCGTGGTGCCGGTCGCGGCGCTGCCGGTGCTCGCGGCTGTCGTGATCTGGGCCGTGCTGCAACGGCACCGTTTCGGGCGGCGGCTGATTGCAACCGGCAGCAACGCCGACGCCATGTTCAAGGTCGGCGTCGACGTGCGGCTCGTCAAGCTGCTCGGCTATATGCTCGCGTGGCTCTTCGTATTCGCGGCGGCGGTGTGCCTCTCGGCGCAGACTGCATCCGGCGATGCGCGCCTCGGCCTGCCGTACACGCTGAACTCGGTGGCGGCCGTGGTGATCGGCAGCATCTCGCTCGCGGGCGGGCGCGGCTCCATGCTCGGGGCAATCTGCGGCTCGCTCGTGCTCGCGCTGATCGGCAACGTCGTCTACTTCGCGGGCATTCCGAGCAACTATCAGGAAGTGTTCAAGGGCGCGGTGATCGTGATCGCGCTCGGTTTCACGTTCGTCGGCGCGAAAAGGAGAGCTTGATGACGAATACCCAATCGCGCCGCCTCTTCCTGCTCGCGCTCGCGATCATCGTCCTCGTCGGCGGACAGTTCGCCGTGCCGGGTTTCGCGAGTCCGGGGCAGGTCGCCAATCAATTGAAGATCGCGACGTTTCTCGGTCTCTTCGGCATCGCACAATCGCTCGTGATGATCGCGGGCGAACAGGGGCTCGACCTGTCGGTCGGCGCGGCGGCCACGCTCGGCGGCATGCTCGGCGCGGCGCTGCTCGGGCCCGCGTCGCCGGGTCTGGGCGCGGCCTTCGTCGTTGCTGCCGCGAGCGGCGCGCTGGTGGGCGCGGTGAACGGCGTCGGCATCACGCTCTTGCGGATACCGCCGCTCGTCATGACGCTCGCGATGGCGAGTCTCGTGGATGGCGGCCTGATCGTGTGGTCATCGGTGATGCATGTGAATACGGCGGCGAGCCCGGCGCTCGCCGCGCTCGCCGGCAGAACGCTCGCGGGCGTGCCGACCGTCGCGCTGATCTGGCTCGTGGCCGGCGCGCTCGTGTGGCGCTTCCTCGATCATTCCGCGTGGGGACGACGGCTGCTCGCGAGCGGCGCGAATCCGACCGCGGCGGCGATAGCGGGGACGCGCGTGCGCGCCATTCGCATCGCGGTCTATACGGCGAGCGGCGTCATCGCGGCGCTGACGGGCGTGCTGCTGGTCGGCTATGTCGGTCAGGCGTTTCTCGGGCTCGGCACCACGTATGTGCTGCCGAGCGTGGTCGTCGCGGTGATCGGCGGCGTGTCGCTCGCAGGCGGACGCGGCGACTACATCGCGGTGGCGATGGCCGCGCTGCTGCTCACCGCGCTCACGAGTCTGCTGACCGCGCTGCAAATCGGCGAAGCAGGGCGGCAGTGTATCTTCGGAGCGACGCTGCTCGCGTTTCTCGCGCTCAACAAGTGGTCGTTCAAGGGCATGCTGCGTCCCGCGCAGGCTTGATCGCGAGGTGTGCGCCGTTACTGACCTCTCCCGAAGTCCTTCGCAGAACATAACGATGCCGCAAGAGCCAGCTTCGTCTCGTCTTCGCCGCGCAGGCGGGCGAGCCATCGGCTCGTGCTCGCCTTCATCGCCGTGACCGGTGACGTCAAGCGCTGCAGCCATGCCGTCGTCGGCGATACGACAGCCACGTTTTCCATCATGCCGCGGTCTTCGTGATCGAGGATGTGACAGTGCATCACGAATTCGCCGGTGAAGTCTTCATAAGCCGTGCGCATTTGCAGCGTGTAGCCTGCCTTGATGAAGAGTGTGTCGCGTATCACGCCTTGCAGGTTGCAGTACTCCGTGTCGCCGGTTGCCAGTTCCTCCTGCGTGCAGTTGCCCGAACCGTCGAAGATCGAATGATTCGCCGCATTCTTGATGTCCATGATCTTGAACGGGTTCGTATGGATATGGAACACGTGCGTCGCGAAAGTCGACGCGGACACGTTCCACTGATCCACCGTGCCCAGCGTGCCGGTCACCCGGATGACGGACGGATCATACGATGCGCCTTCGATCTGGAAAGTCAGCGGCTGATTCGGTCCCGTCGGCAGATTGATCTGGAATTGCTGATTGACCGTCTGCTTGATGGGACCGTCGACGGGCACGGTCGGCGCGAAAGCGCGCAGGTTGAGCGACTGGAGATCGGACTTCCCGGGTTGCGCGAGCGCGGGATTGGCGGCCACGAGTTGATCGCGGATGAACTGCCAGTACTTCGAATGGCTGCCCACGGTCGTATTGGGAATGTTCACGCCGGGGCCCACGCGCGCGAACGACAACAGCCGGCGGTCCTTGACCTTGCTCGCGCCGGCGCGGAAGTTGATGGTGGCGGAAGCGGACGCCGCTTCGTCGAGGATGCAGTACAAGCCAGGCGACGGGAACGCCACCAGCACGTCGCTTCGATAACCGGGGTTCATCGAGTTGACGTCTTTCTCCACCATCGTCTGCATGGTGATGCCGTCTTCGGCGAACTCCAGTTGCTTCACCGTCTCGCCGCTGCACAGCGCGTCGAGCGTGACGACTTGCGAAGACTTCGTGCGGTCGTTCGCCAGTGCGGATGTTGCGGCGTTGGTCGCCGTGTTCACTTGCGCGGTGCTGAGCGATTGCGAATCGGCGAGGCCGAGCGATGACAGGTTCGCCCGCACGATCTTCACGTTGATGGTGTCGCGGTTGCCGCCGTGCACCATGCGAAAACGCCGGATGTCGCCGGCCGGCACGAAGCCGATCGCGCTAGGGAAGATGGGCTGCACCACGCCGTTGATCTGCGTATAACGGCCCGAAATGATCCACGACGAATTCACCGCGCCGGCGGGCGCGCCCGTCCGCGTATCCGGAACGAACCCTAACTGATTGTTATACCCCCGGATCTCGCCGACTTTGCCCGATGGGCAGATCCACTCGCCCGTGGTCGGGTCGAGCAGCGGCACGGTGGAAGTCGCGTCGCTGAAGCACGCGTATTCGATCTGCTGGAAGAGCATCACATGCTCGGTCAGCGGCAAGCCGAATGTCCTGCGCTTGAGGATCGTATCGATGTCCGCGCTGCCGTTCGCGACGCCCGGGCGCGCCTGACGCGAGCCGCGCACGATGAGCACGCCGGCCATGCCGCTCGCCACGTCGATGGCGGTCGACCCGTGCAGATGCGAGTGATACCAGAAGGTGCCCGACGGATGGTTCGACGGAATCTCGTAGACGTAGTGATGCGTGCTTTCGCTCGTGGACTTTCCGCCGCTCGGCGGCACGGTGATCAGCACGTTGTCGGCATTACCGGACGGCGATACGTGCAGCCCGTGCGTATGGATGTTCGTGTTGTTGAAGCAATGCGGCGTGACGTGATCGGGCTGGCTGGGGCAAGTGGCGTCGTTCGGATTCAGCGGAAGATTGTTCGTGAAGTTCAGCTTCAGCGTGGCGCCCGGCTTGATGCTGATGGTCGGTCCCGATGGACAGCCGTTGTACGAACGCATGTTGACGGTATCGAATACGTTGGTGGACGGGTTGTAGATTCGATACGACGTCATCTTCGCCGTGAGCGAGACGGTCGCCGAGTTGCCTGACGGATTGAGCCCCGAGGCGCATTGCAGCCGCTGCAACAGCGAGGCGAGACTTCCGGCTGTGGATACGGCGGAATTGCCGGCGGTCGCATCGGCGGTGTCGTCCACATCGGTGAAAGATCGCGCGGTCAGCGTGCTCTGCGCGAACGATAGCGCAGGAATCAGGACCAGCGTGAGAAGCAAGGCGCGCATCGCAGCGCCGATTTCTTTCAGCGACGTTTTCATGTGTGCTCCCCTCTGTCCACGGACGGTGTTGGGTCACCGCAAGGAGACATTAGGGCATTGGAAAAACCGTCGTATCCCTAATAGTTTTGTATGTGTGTGTTTCCCCACAAAGGCCGCGCGCCGAATCGGTAACTTGAACCGGATGCCCATTCGGCAGGAGAATTACGGATGGCTAAGTAGTTTGCGGCGGCGCGGTGGCTGCAATCGTCGAAGGAATGTTCTGCACCGTGAGCGGTCCAAAACGGTGCGTCGCGATCAGCCGCCTCCACGCTGTATCGTCGGCCCGCACAGACCGAGTGCGGAGTTGATGACGGCGAGATGAGTGAGCGCCTGCGGAAAGTTGCCGGCGAGTTCGTGGCGCTCTGCGTTGTATTGCTCTGAAAGCAGCCCAAGGTCGTTTGCCACGGCAAGCACGCGCTCGAACTGTTGCCGGGCTTCTTCCGTGCGTCCCTGCATTTGCAGGCAGTCGGCCATCCAGCATGAACACGCTAGAAAGGTGCCTTCGTTGGGGCCGTCCGGCCGCTTCTTGCGGCGTCGGATGAGTCCGTTCTCGCTCAAGTCGCGGCGTATTCTTTCGATCGTCGATGCCATGCGCGGCTCATCGGCAGGCAGAAAGCCGACGAGCGGCATCAGAAGCAGGCTGGCGTCGAGTTCGTCGGCGCCGTAGTACTGCGTGAAGCTGCCCATGCCTTCGTTCCACCCCTCGCGACAAATCTCATCGCGCACCGTCTCCCGAAGCGAGGCAATGCGTTCGACGAGCGCGGCGCAAGCGGCGTCGCCCGACCGGTTGTTCACGAAGCGATCGAGCGCGACCCACACCATCACGCGTGAATAGGTGTAGTGGCGCGGCGTGGAGCGAGACTCCCAAATACCCGAGCCCGGCGTATTCCAGACCTGTTCCAGATGCTCGACGATGCGCGTCTCGACGAAGTTCTCGCTGCTCGCGGGCTTGAGCCCGCCGCGCCGGCTCACGTCGAGACAGTCGATGATCTCGCCGAGGACATCGACCTGATGCTGATGCGCCGCCGCATTGCCCACGCGCACGGGCAACGCATAGCGGTGGCCCGGCAGCCATTCCACGTTCCATTCGGACAGGTGACGCCCGCCGTCGACGCGATACATGATGCGGATATGCTCGGGCGACGCGCCGATTGAACGCAGCAGCCAGTCGCGCCATGCACTCGCTTCGTCGTTGAAACCCGCGTTCAGCAAGGCGACCATGGCGAAGCTCGTATCGCGCAGCCAGCCGTAACGGTAGTCCCAATTCATCCGTCCGCCCGGCGCCTCTGGCAGCGAGGTCGTGGGCGCGGCGACGATGGCGCCGGTGCGGCCGTGCGTGAGCGCCTTGAGCGTCAGCAGCGAGCGCCTGGCCGCTTCCGGCCAGTCCGTCCTGCCGTTATCGAAGCGGCCTATCCAGTCGCGCCAGAAGTGCTGCGTTCGTCGCAGCGCGGCTTGCGCCTCCACGGGCGGGGGCGGCGTCTCGTTTGGCGCGCCATAGCTCAACACGAAGGTGACGGATTCGCCGGCATGCACGGCGAACGACGCCTGCGCGCGACCTTTGTCCATAGAGAGCGCAATGTCCGCGCGCAGGAAAACGCCATCCGGGCCGATGCAAGACTGAATCGCGCCGTCGATCGGCTCGCTCCACGGACGCAGCGCGCCATAGTTGAAGCGTAAGCAGAGGCTCATGTCCATCTGCACGACGCCGCGCAGGCCCACGACCATGCGCACCACCGAACTCGATGCTTCGCCCACAGGCATGAAGTCGATCAGGCGAACCGCGCCGTCGCGCAGTTCGAAGTCGGTCTCCATGACGAGCGTGTTCTCCTGGTAGCGCCGCGCCTGACGTTCGATGTCGCCGGCAGGCGCAAGCGACCAGCATCCGTTGTCGGACGTGCCGAGCAGCGCGGCGAAGCACGCGTCGTCGTCGAAGCGTGGCCAGCATAGCCAGTCGATGGAGCCATCGCGGCTCAGGAGCGCCGCGGTCTGGCCGTCGCCCAGCAGCGCATAGTCTTCGATGGGCCGGCTCACCGCTGCCCGCCCCATCGTTTAGATAGAAGTCCGAACAAACCGATGGTGCCGATGCCTGCGAGCCCCCACAATAACGCGCGGTGGCGATCGGTGAACAATTCGACGCTGCGTTCCCGCGATTCGTCGCCGAAGCGCCCGTGCGCGCTGTAATCGCCGGGAACAGGCTCGAACAGATTGCTCGGCGCGTCATGCGGGAGCGGTTCGTCGGTAAGCTGCCCGCTATAACCGCTGCGCGCCAGATAGCGGTCGATCAGATTAGGCGCGATGCGATTCGCGAGGATTGCCTTGACGCTCGAGAAGCCCACCCAGACCTCGCGCCGGCGGTGAGTCGCGGCGAAGTAGATGGCGCGCGCGGCGACCTCGGGTTCGAAAATCGGCGCGACGGGTCGCGCGCGCTTCCCCATTTTGTTGAGCGCCCAGTCGAACTGAGGCGTGTTCAGAGCGGGCAGCGCGACCATCGTGAGATGGATCTTCAGCCGGTCATGGATGATCTCGGAGCGAAGCGAGTCCGTGAAGCCGCGAATGGCGAACTTCGCGCCGCAATACACGGATTGCAGCGGCACCGAGCGGTAGCCCAACGCGGAGCCTACATTCACGATCGTGCCGCGATTGCGCGTGCGCATGCGCGCGAGGGCGGCCATCATGCCGTGGACCTGCCCGAGATAAGTGACCTTCGTGCCGCGCTCGATCTCTTCTGCCGTGAGTTCGGAGACCGGCGCGAATGCGGTCGCCATCGCGACGTTCACCCAGACGTCGATCGGTCCCAGTGTCTCTTCGACATGCGATGCCGCGCGCTCAACCGCCTGCGCATCCGCTACATCCGTCGGAATGGGCAGCGCGCGCACGCCATAGGTCTCGCGGACTTGCGACGCCGCCCGCTCCAGCCGCTCGGCGTCGCGTGAGAGAAGGGCGACGTCGTAGCCTTGCCGCGCGAATTCATCCACGGTCGCGCGACCTACGCCGGCACCCGCGCCTGTGATGACGACTACCTTTGGCATTCGGTGCCTCCTCGTCGACGCATAGGGCGATGTCAGGAACAACGGTTGGAAGAACGACAGTCAAACGCCTCAGAGCAGCAGCCGTGCCAATAGGTCACGCGGTGCTGTTTTGTCGTGGGCTGAATCGCTCATGCGCAGACGACCCTATGGAAGCATCAAACACTGTTTGCCAGCCAGCCGAAGGTTTGCATCTCGGTGAGATGCATGGCAGCGAGCTTCAACAAGCATCGCTCGCCCTTGGGCGTTAAATGCACTTCCACCTGGCGCCGATCGCTTTCCCCCGGCTTTCGGACGACGAGTCCTGCGCGCTCGCACCGGCTTACCAGTGCGGCCGTGCCGTTGGGCGCGGCCTGAAGGCGTTCGGCCAGTTCGCCGACGCTCGCCCACGTCCGTCCCGGCATGCCGCGCACATGCAAAAGGAGTTGATACTGGAGAGGCGTGATGCCGGCCGCGTGAGTGATTTCTTCGGAGTAGCGAAGGAACTTGCGGAGCTGATAGCGGAAATTCGAAAGCGATTCGAGATCCGTCTTGCTCGGCAGACCCTTGGTCCCGCGGTTATTCGGTTGCTTCATTTTCTGCGCACGGATCTTCGGTTCAGTGGGTCGGTAAATGCATTGCTTTTCGGCCGGACGTGCCATTCATGGTAGCAGATGCATCCGGGCATGCTAGCGGCCTGAAGTCGCGCGGGGCGGCGCTCAGGAACAATTTGCAATCAGCAGGAAAAAAGCACAATGTGATAGAAATCGAAGCTCGATACCTTCTCTGGCGCATGGCGGATCGACCGGGGCGCGCGCGCGGAAGATGACCCGGAATGCGGCTTGCTTCGTGCAAGCCCCCAGATGAGTCCCTTTTCTCGATGACCTCTCAAAGGCGTGCGAGCGCGAGCAGGCCGACCGTGAACACCGCAGGAGAACCGAGATGCCGGCACACTGGTCGGTCGTCATGCCAACGGCATGGCTGGCGTTATCGGTGCTTTCCGCATGTGCAGTGGTAGTCGACATAGCAATGCTCGGACATCGGCAACCGATGGCGATCATGTCCGTGGTATGGCCGTTGACGATGCTGTACTGGGGCCCGATAGGCTTGGTTTTCTATTTCGCGTTCGGTCGCGCGACGCCCGGCGCAAAGCAGCGCGAAGCGCCGATGTGGCAAGCCACATTTCTGGGCGCGACGCATTGCGGTGCAGGTTGCGCGTTGGGAGATTTCATTGGGGAATGGCTCGCCTTTCTGCTTGCCTTCAGCATCGCGGGCTCGGAACTGATCGGGCGGCTCGCGCTGGCGTTCGTGCTGGCTTACCTGATCGGCGTGGCTTTCCAGTATTTCTCGATCGCGCCAATGCGAGGCTTTGGCTTTCGCGATGGCGTGATCGCGGCAGTCAAGGCGGACACGCTCTCTCTCGTCGCGTACGAGGTGGGCATGTTCGGCGTGATGATCGCTTTCGCGAAGCTTGCCACGCCGCTCGAGCCGACTGACTCGGCGTACTGGGTGCGCATGCAACTTGCGATGGTGGCGGGCTTCCTGACGACATACCCGGTCAACTACTGGCTCATCCGGCGAGGCATCAAGGAGAAGATGTGATCTGTGTGCGTCGGTTTTTCGTATCTATCTTGCGAACGGGGCTGGCGCTCGCGGTCTCGCTTCGTCAGATCACGGCATTTGCGAACGAGGCAGCGCCCGACACATCCGATTCACTCACGAGCGGACCGACGCCGCTTGCCTACTTCCTTCACAGCAAGGGACCTGCGGCGCATCCCGTCCTGCATCTCGATTGGGTGCTGACGGCGATATGCAGTCTTGTGTGCATCATCATCGCGGTGATGCTGCTGATTGCGACCTTCCGTCACCGCAAGAAAGAAGACCACCGTGCGCTCGGCAAGGGCGGCGGCCTGAGTTTTATCTATGTCGGCACGGCCATATCGACCGTGGCGTTGTTCGGCATCGCCATCTACATGCTGACGGTGCTGGCCGAGGTCGCCGATCCGCCCAAAACGCCGGCTCTCACCGTCACGGTCACCGCTTACGACTGGTGGTGGAAAGTGGACTACGGTCAGGGCCCGAGCGCCTTCACGACCGCGAACGAACTGCATATTCCGGTAGGCGTGCCGGTGCTCGTGCTGCTGAAGAGCGCAGACGTCATTCATGCGTTCTGGGTGCCGCAATTGTCCGGCAAGACGCAGACCATACCCGGCAACACCAACCGTCAGTGGATACAGGCGGACAAGCCCGGCATTTTCCGCGGCCAGTGCACGCAGTACTGCGGCGTGCAACATGCTCACATGGCATTCGAAGTCTATGCGCAGCCGCAAGCCGACTATGACCGATGGTACGCCGCGCAGCAGCGCACAGCAGCCGCGCCGGCCACGACGCAGGCCGTGCACGGCAGGAAGCTCTTCGAGGAACGCTGCGCGGGCTGCCACGCGGTACGCGGCAGCAATGCGGCCGGCGTGCAGGCGCCCGATCTCACGCATGTGCTGTCGCGCCGGCTATTGGCGGCGGGCACGGTCGTCAATACGCCGGAGAATCTGATGGACTGGATTCAGCACGCGCAGGAAATCAAGCCCGGCACGCTCATGCCCGACATGAAGCTTTCGCCCGTTGAATCAGGCGAGCTGTCGGCATACCTCGCTACTCTCAGGTAAGGACAAGACGATGGCCGTGACAGGGGATCGAAGCGCCGGGCACTCGCACCGCGTCGCGTTCAGACGCGAGCCGGAGTTCGGCAGCGTCCCGAAAGGATCGGAAGCCGAGAAGCGGCTGCTCGATCTATGGGAAGGCGAATCGGGATGGCGCGGCTTCATCACGACAGTCGATCACAAGAAGATCGGCCTGCGCTATATCGTGACCGCGTTCGTGTTTCTGCTGTTGGGCGGCGTCGAGGCGCTCATCATGCGCTTGCAACTCGCGCGGCCGAACGAGACGCTCGTCACGCCGGGACAGTTCGCCGAGCTGTTCACGATGCACGGCATCACGATGATCTTTCTCTACGCGCTGCCGGTGCTGAGCGGCTTCGCGAACTTTCTCTGGCCGTTGATGCTGGGCTCGCGCGACATGGCGTTCCCGCGTCTGAACGCGCTTTCGTATTGGGTCTTTCTCTTTGCCGGCATTTTTCTCTATTGCAGCTTTCCGCTCGGCGAAGCGCCTAATGCGGGCTGGTTCAACTATGTGCCGCTTTCGTCGCTCGAATACAGCCGTGGAATAAACATAGACGTCTATTCGCTCGGCATGGTGTTGCTCGGCATTTCCACAACGGTAGGCGCAGTGAATTTCGTTGTGACGCTGTTTCGCATGCGCGCGGTGGGCATGTCGGTGGACCGGCTGCCGATCATCGTATGGGGCACGCTGACCATTTCCTTCGCGAACCTCTTTGCCGTGCCGTCCGTGAGTCTCGCGTTCTTCCTGTTATGGATGGACCGCAACATCGGCACGCATTTCTTCGATGTCGCGAGCGACGGCAGGCCGCTGCTCTGGCAGCACCTTTTCTGGATGTTCGCGCATCCTTGGGTCTATGTCGTCGTGCTGCCCGCGATGGGCATCGTCTCGGATGCATTGCCCACGTTTTGTCGGCGTCCGCTCGTCGGTTACGCGGCAGTGGCCATGTCCACGGTCGCGACGATGATCATCGGATTCGAAGTCTGGATTCATCACATGTTCGCGACCGGCATTCCGCCGCTTGCGCTGGCCTTTTTCGGCGCAGCGAGCGTGCTCATTACGATTCCGAGCGCGGTCGCCGTCTTCGCGTGGATCGCGACGATCTGGACGGGGCGCCCCGTGTTCTCCACGCCGTTCCTCTATTTCGCGAGCTTCGTGCTGATGTTCGTGATCGGCGGCGTGTCGGGCGTGATGACCGCAGCGGTGCCGCTCGACTGGCAACTCACTGATACTTACTTCGTCGTCGCGCATCTTCATTACGTGCTGCTCGGCATCAACGTATTCCCGGTATTCGGCGGCATAACTTATTGGTTCCCGAAATTCACCGGGCGTCTGATGAGCGAGCGCTGGGGCAAGATCGCGTTCTGGATCATTCTCGTCGGCTTCAATGTCGGCTTCTTCCCGATGCATATTTCGGGGCTGCTCGGCATGCCGCGGCGCATTTATACGTATCCGGAAGGCATGGGATGGGACACCTCCAATCTCATTACGACGATCGGCTCTTTCATCTTCGCCATCGGCGTCGGCATCTTTCTGGTCAATGCACTCATTTCGGCGAAGCGAGGAAAGAAGGCGCCGCAGAATCCCTGGGATGCGCCGGGCCTGGAATGGTCGACTGACTCGCCGCCCGCGGCCTACAACTTCGCGGTGCTGCCGATTGTCGAGTCGCGGCATCCTATGTGGGAAGATCGCTTGCAACCCAAAGGGCGGCAGTCGAGCCTGAAGTCCGGTTATCTGCTGCATCAGGGACGCGAGGCGCTCGGCGTGCATCCGTTCAACGGCAAGCCCGACGCGATACTCAAGATGCCGGAGGACGCATGGTCGCCATTCCTGCTGGCTCTTTTCGCTGCGCTGTGTTTCGCGGCGCTGCTGCTTCGCTCGCCGTGGTTAACTGCTCTCATGGTCGCGGGTTGCGGTGCGACGCTGGTGGCATGGATGTGGCCGCGCCGCTCGCTCGGGCAACGCGAACCGCCGACGCCTGAAGAAACCATTCCGGCGCAGACCGCGAAGAAGAACGACGTGCTGCCTGTCGGAAGCACGGGCGAGCATTCGGGCGGATGGTGGGGTGTGATCGCACTGGTCGCCACCGAAGCGAGTCTCTTCGGCTATCTCATCTTCTGCTATTTCTATTCGCAGTCGCAAACCACGTTGCCGTGGCCGCCCGAGGGCATGCCGAAGATCGGCACCGGCGCGACGGCTACGGGCGTGCTCATCATGAGTAGCGTGCTGGCGTGGATGTCGGAGCGAACGCTCAAGAAGGGCAAGCGCTGGCCGGCATTCGCGTGGATGCTCGGCGCCATTGCGCTCGGCTGCGTGTTCTCCGGCATGCAGTTGAAGGAATGGCACGACCATCCTTACGGCATCACGGCGCATCTCTATGGCTCGCTGTATTTCACGATCACCGGCTTTCACATGGCGCACGTCATGGTCGGCATCGTGATTCTCGTGTTGCTCGCCGTGTGGATCGCGCTCGGCTATTTCGACGAGGAACGCAATGCACCGATGCGTATCGGCGGCTTGTACTGGCACTTCGTCGACGTGGTGTGGCTCTTCATCTTCACGTCGCTCTACGTGACGCCTTTCTGGATGCGGGGTCACTGATGCAAACGTCCGCGCTGCCCGAGCAGCATCTCACGAAAGAAGAAAAGCGACGTCTCGTCGTCTGCGCGTGCGCGGGCTTTTTCCTCTCGCCGGGCGCGTGGCTGCTGCAGGTGATGATCTCCGAGACCATCTCGGCGCAGGCCTGCTATGCCGAGTCGATTCGTCGGGCGGAGCCGGTTTTCAGGCACTTTCATGCGTGGCTGTACGGTACGTCGGCTGCGGCTGTGATCGTGTCGCTTGTCTGTGCAAGCATGGCGGTCTACGGCTTTCGCTTCTTGCAGAAGAAAGAGCAGCAGGCCAAAGCGAGCGCTTCTTCGTCGGATAAGCCTTCGCGCTTCGAAGAACAGCTGGCCCGCAAGCGCTTCATTGCGCTGTGCAGTGCGTTGATCGGCTGTCTCTTCGTCCTCGCGCTGGTCTTCACCATTCTGGCCGAAGTGTTCCTCGATTCCTGCAATCAATGGCATTGAAATGAACGCGACGAGTTTAAAAAACCACATCGCCGCTGCACTGATGCCAGTCGTGCTCGCCACCCTGGGCGCATGCAGTGGCCGGGCGAACGACAATCTTCCCGACAACGTCACGGCGCAGTCGCCGATGACCAGCTCGCCGCAATTGATCGCTCGCGGCGAATACCTCGCGAAAGCGGGCGATTGCAGCGCGTGTCACGACGCGGCCGATCACACGCCGCTTGCCGGTGGCATGCCGGTGAACTCACCGTTCGGCCCGATCTATGCGAGCAACATCACGCCGGACCCGACCTTGGGTATCGGACGCTATACGCTGAAGGAGTTCTCGGACGCGATTCGCTATGGAAAGCGCCGCGACGGCAAGCGGCTTTATCCGGCCATGCCGTATCCGTCGCTCGCCAACATGACGGATGACGACGTCACCGCGCTCTATGCGTATCTGATGCATGGCGTGAAGCCGAGCGCGAAGCGCGCGCCGGAAACGCATCTGCCTTTTCCGTTCAATCAGCGATGGGGCATGTTGTTCTGGAGCTGGGCATTCGGGAATCGCGACCAGTACGAGCCCGATCCGAAGCGCAGCGCGCAATGGAATCGCGGCGCGTACCTGGTGCAGGGATTGGGGCATTGCGGCGCGTGCCATACGCCGCGCGGTCCCGCTTACAACGAGCTCGGCTACAGTGAAAAGTCGCCGTGGTATCTCACGAGCGGCGTTAACGATCACTGGCTTGCACCTAACCTTACCGGCGATCCGGGCAGCGGACTAGGACGCTGGACTGCGCAGGACATCGTCGATTTTCTGCGTACCGGTCACGGCGCAGGCGCGATTGCTTTCGGGGCCATGGCGCCGGTCATCGGGGACAGCACGCAGTACATGACCGATGCCGACCTGCATGCGATCGCCACTTATCTCAAGTCACTGCCTCCTCAGCAGACCTACGGCAGTTACGCCAACAACGAGCACGCGAAGGTGCAGACGGCGCGCAGCATTCAGACTGGCGAAGTCGAGCGTCCCGGCGCGGGCGTCTATCTGTCGTTCTGCGCGCGCTGTCATCAGGCGGACGGCAAGGGTCAGCCTGGCAAGGTGGCCGCGCTGGCCGGCAACCCGCTCGTGCTGGCAGAAGATCCGACATCGGTCATGCGCATCGTGATCGAGGGCAGCAAGAGCCCGGAGACGGACACAGGGCCTGCGCCGCAGAAGATGCCGGGCTTTCATGGCCAACTGACGAGCGCTCAAATCGCTCAGGTCGTCAGCTTCGTTCGTGGCACATGGGGCAATCATGCGGCGCCGGTCTCGGACCGCGAAGTGGAGCGCCTTCGCTCGAAGATCCATCAATGAGAAGCGGCCCGCGTGCGCAGTAACGCACGCGGGCCGGCAGCGGGTCGCTCAGATGAGCGACGCGTGAATCAAACGGGATTCAAACAATGCGCACCGGAATCGACTTCGCGCCCGGCACCTTGCTCTCTTCAGCGTAATGCCATAGCGGCAGCAATACATTGCACTCCGGGTAATAGCCGCCGATGCAGCCTTCGGGAATCGCATACGCCTTGATTTTCAGCCCCGACAGCCGGCGGTCGATGCCGTCGTCTGCAATGGTCTGCAAGGTGATTTCCTGGCCTTCCTTCAGATGATGCTTGGCGATGTCGGCCTCGTTCATCAGGATAACCATGCGGGAATCCTTCACGCCTCGGAACCGGTCGTCGAGGTTATAGATAGTCGTGTTGAACTGGCTGTCGCTGCGCAAGGTCATGAGCCGCAATGCTTCCGGCGCCTTCTCGGGCATGTCGGGGTCCTCGACGAGCGAGTTCGGCGTCATGAATTCCGCTTTGCCCGATTTCGTTTGCCAGACCCGTTCGCAAGCGGGCAGCGGCCGATGAAAGCCGCCCGGCTCCCACATGCGCTCGTTGAAGTCATGGAACGTCTCGGGATACGTCGTCGCAATCTCGTTTCGGACGAGCGAATAGTCGTCGCTCCACGCATCCCAGTCGACTGTCGAACGGGAGCCGAGCGTCGCCTTCGCGATGCCCGCGACGATGAATTGCTCCGCGCGCGCCTTCTCGCTTGCCGGTTCGGTCACGCCTTTCGAGCCGTGCATGCAGCCCGTGCTGTCTTCCATCGAGACCGCCTGTTCGCCCAGTCGCGTGCGATGAAACTCGATACGACTCAGGCACGGCAGCACGTACGATATCTCGCCATGCACGAGGTGACTGCGATTGAGCTTCGTGGCCACGTTGATCGTGAGGCGAAGGCTCGACCATGCGGGCTCCGTCTGCAACCGGTCCGGCACCGAACGCACCAGATTGCCGCCGAGATTGAAGACCGCCTTCACTTTGCCTTTCACCATCGCCTCGAATGCTTCGACAGTATTCATGCCTTTCTTTCGCGGCGGCTCGAACGAGAACTGCTTCGCGAGCTGATCGAGCGGCGCGAGTTCCGGCTTTTCCGTGATGCCGACTGTGCGCTGACCCTGCACGTTGGAATGGCCGCGTATCGGCGAAGGCCCGGCACCCGGCTTGCCGACGTTGCCGCGCAGAAAGAGGAGGTTGCAGAGCATGCGCACGTTCTGCACGCCGAGCCTGTGCTGCGTGAGGCCCATGCCGTAGTGCGCCATCACGGCCTTGGCTTTCATGTACTCATTGGCCGCTTCGAGCAGCGCCGAGCGCGGCAGTCCGCTGATTCGTTCGATCTCGCTCCATTCGGTCTGACGCGCGCAGGCCGCGAACTCTTCGAAGCCGGTCGTGTGTTCCTCGATGAACGCGACATCGATCATGCGTTCCGTGCCTTGGGCCTGTGCGCGGTCGTCGGCCTCGATCACCGCCTTGCAAATACCGAGGATGGCAGCCGTATCGCCGCCGGTCTTCAACTGATGATATTGAGTGCTGATCTGCGTTTCCTTGGGCGTCAGCATCTCCACGGGCGACTGAGGATTTGCAAAGGAGACGAGACCCGGCTCGCGAAGCGGATTGAACGTGATGATCGGCACGCCGCGTTTGCGCGCGTCCTGCAACTGGTGCAGCATGCGCGGGCTATTCGTGCCGACGTTCTGGCCGAAGAAGAACATGAGATCCGTCTTCTCGAAGTCTTCGAGCGTGATGGTCCCGACGCCGACACCGATCGCTTCCTTCAGACCGACGCTCGAACTTTCATGACACATGTTCGAGCTGTCCGGCAGATTGTTGCAGCCGTACATGCGCGCGAAAAGCTGGTACATGTATGCGGTTTCGAGCGAGGCGCGCCCTGACGCGTAGAAGACGACGGTCTCCGGGTCCAGCGCGTTCAGCTCCTTGCCGATCTCGTCGAACGCCTGCTGCCAGGTGACTTCCACGTACTTGTCCGTGGCTGCGTCGTAGCGCATGGGCGCGGTCAATCGTCCTGCTTCTTCGAGATCGTGATCGTGCCAGTTGAGCAATTGCTTAACGGTGTGCAGTTCGAAGAACTCGGGCGTCATTCGCTTGGCGGTCGTATCCCAGGCAGTCGCCTTCGCGCCGCTTTCGCAGAATTCGAACGTATGCGGATCCGCGGGCTTCGCCCACGAGCAGCTCACGCACATGAAGCCGTCGGGCTTGTTCTGCTTGAGCAGGATGGCGCTGTCCTTGATCGGCACTTTCTCCTGCATGAGGATCGTGGCGACTGCTTTCATCGATCCCCACCCGCCAGAAGCGAAAGGATACGATGGGTTCTTGGCTTCTTTGCTCATCTGCGCGCTCCTGGGGGACCAATATCACGTCGTGACATAAGCAAGCGTCGTTCCGCATCGCGGTCCGCGCAAGCCGTTCGCATTCGTCGTCAATTACTTCGTTTTCTGCTTCGACACGCTGATTTTTCCGCTGGGTTCGAGCGTGATCTTCTGCACGTCTTTCACGTCGTCGACGCCGTTCTCGCTCAGCGCCTCGTTGATGTCATTCTCGGACACGCCGTATCGCATGAGTGCTTTTTCGCATGGCTTGCCCTGAGAGAACAACGTAATGGGACTGCCCTCCGCAATGAACGTCCACAGCCGGTAGCGCGAGGCAAGATGCGCGACCACCCAGTGCGCCGCGATCATGAACGCCGTTGCGACCAGCGTGCCGGTGAGCGGCGCGTTTCCGGTGACCGCCCGGCTCAAGTTCGACCCGACGATGATCGCCACCACGATGTCGAGAGCCGCCCATCGTCCGAAGATTCTGCGCCCGGCGACTCGCACGAGAAACAATCCCCAGCAAAATACGATCGCCGCCCGGGCGCATTCCTGAAGCACCGTGACGTGTCCCTGCGTGCCGAAGATGTCCTTGAGCAGATCCATTGTCATCTACAGTTCGCCGCGTCCCGCAAGCGCCTCGATCCGGTCGGCGGTGCGCATGGCGATGGCCTGTATCGTCAGAGAAGGGTTCACGCCGCCCACTGTCGGAAACACCGAGCCGTCGCATATCCAGAGATTGTCGATGTCCCAGCTTCGGCAGTCCGCGTTGACGACGCTCGTCGCGGGATCGTCGCCCATGCGCGCGGTGCCGTTCAGATGGCACGTGTCGTCGGTTTCGCGCCAGACATCGCGCGCGCCGGCCGCTTCGAGCGCGACACTCATGAAGTCGAGCGAATGCGCGACGAGGCGCTTGTCGTTATCGCACAGCGAATAGGTCACGCGCGCGACCGGCAGGCCGTACTGGTCTTTCTCATCGGCGAGCGTCACGCGGTTGCGCTCTTGCGGCATGGTCTCGCCGACGATCTTCAACCCCGCCTGATGGTTGTACTTCTGCATTTCGTCGAGCAACTGTTGACCCCACAGGCCGCGCCCGTTTTGCACGGACGCCCACGCTACGGGCAACGGGCCCTGACTCATGTAGCAATAGCCGCCGAAGAAGTCCTTGCCCTTGTCCTCGTAATTCCAGTGCTCGGTGAGCGCAAGCGAGGGCGGGCCCTTGTACCAGCGCACTTCTTCTTCCATCGTTCCCCAGACGGCCTGATTCATCTGCACCATCAGGTTCTTGCCGACGAGGCCGGAACTGTTCGCGAGGCCATCGGGATAGCGGTCCGTAGCGGACATCAAGAGCAGGCGCGGCGTTTCGATCGCATAGCCCGCCACCACGACATGGCGCGCGCGCTGGAACTGCCATTGCCCTTCGCGCATGTATTCGACGCCGGTCGCGCGTCCGTCGTCGCCCATCACGATACGCCCGACCATCGCGAGGTCGCGAATCTCCGCGCCTGCGCGCACGGCCCGCGGTATCCACGTGACGAGCGCGCTCTGCTTCGCGTTGGTCGCGCAACCCGACACGCAGAAGCCGCGATACACGCACGGATGCGCTTCGCCGCGCGGCGCCGAGACGGTGGCGAGCGGCGTGGGCGACCAGTCGATGCCGAGCGCCTCGCAGCCGCGCGCGAGCACGAGCGCGGCGGCGTTCAGTTCGTGCGGCCGATACGGATAACGCGGACGTTTCGGTCCCCACGGATAGTTCACCGGTCCCGCGATCTTCAGCGCGTCTTCCACCTGCGCGTAGTAGTGCCACATCTCGCGCCAGTCCACTGGCCAGTCTGCGCCGTAGCCGAGCAGCGTGCGCGACTTGAACCACTCCGGCCGAAAGCGCAGCGAGACCATGGCGAAGTGGACGGTGCTGCCGCCCACTGCTTTTCCGCTGTTGTTGTTGCCGAGCTTGAGCGGGTTTTCGCCGTCGCAGATGCGGTCGTCGGTCCAGAAGAGCTTGCCCTGATGCGTCTCGTCGGATGCGAACTCTTCGAGCGGACGCCACCACGCGCCGGCATCGAACGCAACGACCTTGAAGCCTTTCTCCGCGAGACGACACGCGAGCGTGCCGCCGCCCGCGCCGGTGCCGACGATCGCGAAATCGACCGCTTCGTCTTGCGGATACTCGCGCATCGGGATCCATGCGCCGGGGTGGAATACGTCGGGCGCGCGCCCGTTCTTGCCGCGCGGAAAGTGCTCGGCGTCCTTCGGCGATTCAGCGGACACGGGCGTTCTCCTTGCGTGCATCGTGTTCGTGGCCGGGCTTTGCTTCAGCGGCTTCCCACGGATCGCGCCGGTTGGCGACCATCCGCACGTAGCCGCGAGGATTGGCCGGGCCGCCGAAGCCGATCTCGCTCCATGCGTGCGGATGCGCGTAGTACATGCCGCAGATGTCGTGCAGCACGCGCTCCGCGAAGAAGACAGCGGGCGGCATGCCCTGCCACTCGGGGCGGTCGAGCTTGCCGTGCTGCATGTCGTGGATCAGCGCGCGCCGCGCGTTATCGTCGATGCTCGCGAACGGCAGTTCATGGCGCGCGCGGCTTTCGGCATCGAGCGCATGAAGGCCGATGCGCCAGGCATCGCGCATCGGCGGCAGGCGCGCGTCGCGATAGCCGTCGCCGGTGTTCTCGGCAAGGCGCGCATCGACGAGCGAAGCCACCGGCACGGCCGGCCGCTCACGGTCCTGCGGCACGATGCACGCGCACAACGCACAGAGCGCGCGCCATTCGACGGCATCGAAAAACATCGGGCCTTGCGGCGTGGCGAGCCGCTTGTCGATGACCTGGCGCGTCACGTCGTCCCACGAGGGCGTGTCGCGCTTGTTCATCACGTCGTAGGCGGGATAGCGGGGCAGCGTGGTCATTTTTCGGTCTCCCGCAGGCGAAGCGCGGCGAGCCCCGCGAGCGCGAGCGCGGAGAAACTCGGCGGCGCGGGCAGCGGCGGCCCGTTGAACAGGTTCTGGCTCCAGTTGCGCCAGCCGCCGCGATTGCGCGCGACGCCGCGTGCATGAAAGCCGACGCCGATGAAGCCGAGCGCCGTAGTGATGCGCAGCCACAGCCGCGTGAGCGGGCGTTCGCGCGGCGCGGCCAGCGCGGTATTGAGAAGCAGGGCGGAGGCGACCGGCGGAATGACGATCGGCGCATACATGACCGGGTTCTGGAACGAGCCGCGAAAATGCAGCAGCGCGACTTCGCCCAGCGTGCCGACGAGCCCCGCGCTCGTGACGAGCGCGAGCGCCTGTCCGGCCGGCATGCCGAAAAGGCGCGGCTCGTGCGCGGGTTCGTCGCGCAATCGTTCGGACACCGCGCCGAGCGCGCCCGAAAGCAGCAGCGCCGTGGGCGCGCCGATGGGCGCGGCATAGAAGAGGTTGTGCCAGCTCCATCCGCCGGGACGCTTCGTGATGTTGTACAGATGGAACCCGGTCCCCGCGATGCCCGCGAGCGCCGCGCCGATATAAACCGAATCGCGCACGGGATGCCGTGCCGCCTCGCGGTCCGATCCACCGTGCAGGCCGGCAAGCAGCGAGAGCGTCGAGACGACGAGCGGCGTGTACATGGCCGGGTTGTCGAAGGAGCCGCGATAGTGCTCCATCGCGCTGTCAGCGAGAACCGAGAGCGCGAGCAGCGCCGAGCTATGGTTGAACGTGCGCGCCGTGTCGATGTGCGTCTGCTTTTTCGAGCGATGCGCTTCGCGCGTGCCGAGCCGCGCGACGGCAAGTCCCGCCGCCGCGACGCCGCAGCCGATGGCGATGTCGATCATTCTGGTTTGCGTCATGTTGAAGTCGAATGCCGTTCGTTCTAAACCGCATACCGGTGCGCGTCCGCATGCCTGAAATCGAGCCCGCAACCCGGCCGCGACCAGTCCGGCGCAATGGCGCCTTCGTGGGCGCGCGGGGCGCCGTCGAACAGCATCGACTCGATGCGAACGTGATCGTGAAACCATTCCTGATGCCGCAAGCGCGGCGCGGCGCAGGCCGCGTGCAGATGCAGCGCGGGCGCGCAATGCGCGGATAGCGGCACATGAAAGGCATCGCATAGCGCGGCCACGCGCAAGAAGCCTGTGACGCCGCCGCAGCGCGTGAGATCGGCTTGCAGCACATCGACGGCTTGATGCGCGAGCAGCGCGCGGAAGTCGTCGAGCGTGTAGCCGTATTCGCCCGCAGCCAGCTCCATGTGCGCGGGAAGCGCGTCTCTCAGCAACGCGAGGCCCGTGATATCGTCCGACGACACCGGCTCTTCGAACCATTCCACGCCGTATTGCGCGAACTGCTCGGCATAGAAGAGCGCCTGCTTGCGATCGAATGCGCCGTTCGCATCGACGAACAGGCCCGCTGCATCCCCGATGGCTTCTCGTGCCACCGTCACGCGATGCGGATCGCGCGAGGGCTCGGTGCCGATCTTGATCTTGACCCAGCGGCATCCGTCTTCGTGCACCCAGCCGCCGAGTTGCGCGCGAATCTCATCGTCCGTGTAGGTCGTGAATCCGCCGCTGCCGTAGATCGGAACGCGATCGCGCATGGCCCCGAGCAAACGCGCGAGCGGCATGTCGAGCAGGCGCGCCTTCACATCCCAAAGCGCGCAGTCCAGCGCGGAGATGGCGCTGGCCGCGAGCCCCGAACGCCCGATGTTGCGCACCCGCTGCTGCATGCGCAGCCAGAGCGCGTCGATATTCCACGCGTCTTCGCCGATGAGCGTCGGCGCGAGCGTCGCTTCGACGAGCTTCGCCGCGCTCGCATCGTTATACGTGTAGCCGATGCCCGTCTTGCCCGCAGCGCTGACCTCGGCGACGACGAGCGTCGTCGAGTTCCACGCATAGGTGCCGTCTGCTTCGGGACGATCGGTCGGGATCGTATAGGCGCGTGCTCGAACCGCTTCGATCGGCGCTTCGCGTTTGGTGAGATGCATGGCGCGGCCTCGTCTACTCGTCCTTGTGCCCCGGCAGCACCGCGCCCAACACCTGCTTCGCCGTATCGACGATGATGCTGCGTTCGTTCGGATCGCCTTCGAAGAGCGTCGTCGCGAATGCCTTCGCCTGTTGCAGCGTGATGTGCGGCGGCAGCGGCGCGATGTTGGGGTCCGCCTTCACTTCGATCACGACAGGCCGGTCCGATGCCAGCGCGTCGTCCCACACGGCGGCCATGCGCTCGGCGTCGTCCACATAAAAGCCGCGCAAGCCGATCAACTCCGCGAAGCGGTGATACGGCACGGACGGAATGTTCTGTGACGCCTCGAACTTCGGATCGCCGTTCATCACGCGTTGCTCCCACGTGACCTGATTCAGGTCTTCGTTGTTGAGCACCATGCAGATCCAGCGCGGATCGGACCACTGTTTCCAGTACTTCGCGACCGTGATGAGCTCGGCCATGTTGTTCATCTGCATGGCGCCGTCGCCGACGAGCGCGATCACGGGCCGCTCCGGATGCGCGAACTTCGCCGCGATCGCATACGGCACCGCCGCGCCCATCGAAGCGAGGCCGCCGGACAGCGAGCACATCATGCCGCGCTTGACCTTCAGATCACGCGCGTACCAGTTTGCACAGGACCCCGAATCACTTGTGACGATGGCGTTGGCCGGCACGCGCGGCGACAGTTCCCACACCGTGCGCTGCGGATTCACGCCTGTCGTAGCCGGCTCCAGCGCGCGCTTTTCGAGCTTCTTCCACCAATCGGCCATCCAGCCTTCGATGCCTTCGCGCCAGGCGCGATCCGTCTTGTGTTGCAGCATCGGCAAGAGCGCGCGCAGCGTTTCGGCGCTATCGCCGACGAGGTTCACTTCCATCGGATAGCGGATGGAGAGCATGTCCGCCTTCAGGTCGATCTGCACGCCGCGCGCCGCGCCTTCCTTCGGCAGGAACTCCGAGTAAGGAAAGCCCGAGCCGATCATGAGCAGCGTGTCGCATTCGGTCATCATCTTGTAGCTCGGCTCCGTGCCGAGCAGACCGATGGAGCCGGTCACGAACGGCAGATCGTCGGGCAGCGCGGCCTTGCCGAGCAGCGCCTTCGCGACGCCCGCGCCGAGCTTTTCGGCGACGGCGATCACTTCGTCGGTGGCTTGCAGCGCGCCTGCGCCGACAAGGATCGCGACTTTCTTGCCCGCGTTGAGGACGTCGGCGGCGCGTTGCAGATCGTCGGCGTAGGGCACCGTCTTCGGCGCGCGATAGCCGACGCCCGAATGCACGGTGCCGTGCTTGCGGCCAGGCGGTTCGTAGTCGAGGTCTTGCAGATCGTTCGGCAGAATGAGCGCCGTCACCCTGCGCTCGCCGAGCGCGGTGCGAATCGCGCGATCGACGAGATGGCGAATCTGCGAAGGCACGCTCGCCTGCTGCACGAAGGCACCCGCGACGTCCTTGAACATCGCGGACAAATCGAGCTCTTGCTGATAGTGACCGCCGAGCGAAGCGCGCGCCTGTTGTCCGCAAATGGCGAGCACCGGCATGTGATCCATGCGGGCATCGTAGAGACCGGTGAGCAGGTGCGAGGCGCCCGGTCCTGAAGTCGCGATGCACACGCCGAGTTCGCCCGTGAACTTCGCGTGCGCGGAGGCCATGAAGGCGGCCATTTCCTCGTGGCGCGCCTGAATGAATTCGATCTTTCCGTTGGCGCGGTTCAGCGCGCCGAATACGCCGTTGATGCCGTCGCCGGGATAGCCGTAAATGCGGCGCACGCCCCAGGCGTAGAGGCGGTCGACAAGGAAGTCACCCACCGTCGGGCTCGTCATTTGATTCTCCGGGAAAAGGATGCGATCGGTGTCACCTTACGTCGAGATTCGCCGGTGCGATGACGCGGTGACAGGGTTGGTGTCTAGTTGGACGCAACGAACGTGCCGTTGGCGCGTGGGGCGTTTGCATGGCGGCTTCTGTTCCGGATGGGACTACCGAGCGCGACGCACGGACGAGCAGTGCGCGCGAGGATTCATCCGTTTGTGCGTTGACAGACGAGGCGCGATTCTCACACCCGCGACGACGGAAGCGCGCCGCTGTACGCTTTTTCAAAACGTTGAAAATTCGTCACGTCGTGACATATTCGGCATGGCGGGGTGATCTGTGAGGGACGCCACCGGGTGAATGCACTGAAAGACATTTGACGGGAGAGAGCGCATTCAAACGTAATTTGAAGCGTGCAGATATTCGCTCGACGCCCGGCATGAATGGGCGTGAGCGATGAAGTGTGGTGAAGGGCTTTAGTCGAAGCGGGCGACGATCCGCATGAAGCGACTAAGGATCGCAAGCGTGAAGGCATACGCGTTCAAGAACGATCGTTCTAAAACGCAGCGACGCATTGGCCGCTCATGGCGGTGACGCATCATGGAACTTACTGCCGCTTCGCTGCCTCCTTCTTGAGTTTCTTCGCTTCCTTCTTCTCCTTCGGCGTTTTGGTGGCGGCTTTCTTCTGCGCCTTCTTCGCATCCTGTGTTTTGCTCATGATGTCCTCGCGGTGTGGAGTATTCGATCAGTGTACGACGCGATGCGCTCGCGCATTGGGACGAGCAACGAGCCGCGATGCCCTTTCGTCAGACACGACCCGCACGCGCGGCGCCGTCCCGCGAGTCGGGGAAACACCATGCTCGCCCGGCCGCCGATGATGCATACTTGACTCGGCCGACGGCGACGCTGCGACCGTTACGCACTGCATCGGCAAGTAAAAGCGTGCCCCGACTCACTCTGGGAGACTGCAATGAAACCGCTCTCGTTGAAGGCGTGTCTATGCGCGCTCGCGCTGGGCCTCTTCGGGTCTGTGTACGCGGCAGGAACCGGCGATGCAGCGTCTGGCGTCGATACGGGCAAGGCGAGCGGTCGCGTCAGCGGGCAAGGATCAGCAGGCGGCATGCAGCCCGCCACGCCTGGCGGCACCACCGACACTTCAGCAGGCAACGCGCGTCCGGCCGCGCAAGGCTCGGCAGGCGGCATGCAGCCCGTGACACCGGGCACCAGTAAAGGCACCGGTGACGGAAAAGCCAAAGCGGGAACCGAATAGCCAGTCTTTTAGAGCGATCTCCGCAAAGAGCGCCACCGCGCTTTGCGCATCATCGCGTTCTGGAAGTAGCTCGTTAAATTGCCTATGCTTTCTCCGGGTTCCGGGCGATTCACGAGGCCGCTCACGGCCGACACGCCCGACCCACACGCGAAGAACGAAAACGAATAGGGAGACGTCATGACAGGCTATTCCCGCGTTTTGCTTGGTTCGATAGCAGTCTGTATCGGCGCTTGGGGAACATCGACAGCGCTTACGGCCCGCGCCGCCGACGAGATCCAGAACACCAACACGACGGAATCCGCGCCCGTTCCTGCTTCGTTACGACCCATATCGCAAGCACAGCTCGATGCCGCAGCGAACGACAGCGCGTCGTGGCTGCATTCGAACGGATCGTATTCCGAAACGCGCTATGCGCCGGCCAGTCAGATCAATCGCTCCAATGTCGCGAAACTGCGGCCCGCGTTCATCTTCCAGACTGCCGTCATGGAGTCGATGGAAACGGCGCCGATCGTGTCCAACGGCGTCATGTTCCTGACGACGTCGTATAACCACGTCTATGCCATCGACGCCGTCACAGGCAAAGAGTTCTGGCATTACAAGCACAAGATGGGGCCGGTGACGACCTTCTGCTGCGGGCCGAATAACCGCGGGGTCGCCATATCGGGCGACCGGTTGTATATGGGCACGCTCGACGCCAAGCTCGTCGCGCTCGACGCGAAGACGGGCAATCTCGTCTGGTCGTCGCAGATCGCGGACCCGGAGGACGGCTACTCGGAAACGATGGCGCCCGTCGTGGTGGACAGCAAGGTGCTGATCGGCACGAACGGCGGCGAGTACGGCATACGCGGCTTCGTGAAAGCATTCGACGCGAATTCCGGTCAATTGCTTTGGACGTTCTACACGATTCCGGATTCCGGCAGCGAGGGCGTCTGGGCCGAGAACGACGCGGTCGGCCGCAACATGAAGCGCGATATCGAAGCGGAGAAGAAGACGCTCGCGGACAAGGGCCGGGATTTCGAAAAGACGCTCGGCGGCGGCGTGTGGATGGCGCCAGCGGTCGACCGCGCGACGCGCACCGTTTACTTCGTCGTGGGCAATCCTTCGCCGGACCTCTATGGCGCGATTCGTCCCGGCGACAATCTCTATACCGATTCGCTCGTCGCCATCGATCTCGATACGGGCAAGTACAAGTGGCACTACCAGTACATTGCGCATGACGTATGGGATCTGGATGCGGTCAGTCCGCCCATTCTCATCGACGTGAAGGACAAGAACGGGCAGATGGTGCCCGCCATCATTCATGGCGGCAAGACAGGCTTCGTGTACGTGCATGATCGCCGCGACGGACACATCATCCGCATTTCCGAAGCGATGATCCCGCAAGAGGGCGTATGGACGCTGCCGACGCCGACCGGCGCGCGCATGTTGCCCGGCGCGAACGGCGGCGTCGAATGGTCGCCCATGGCGTTCAATCCCCGGACGCGCATGGCTTACGCGGCGAACCTGCATCAGCCGATGACGTATCAGGTCGAAGACGCAGCGTATCCGGGCGGCAAGCTGTGGCTCGGCGGCGCGTTCAAGACCATCCCGGGCGAGCAGCAATGGGGCAGGCTCGTCGCGGTGAATGTCGATACAGGCAAGATAGCGTGGGGCTACAAGACGGATCAGCCATTGATCGGCGGCGTGCTCGCGACCGCGGGCGGCCTCGTGTTCAACGGCGAGGGCAATGGTCTCTTCCGCGCGTTCGACGCCTCGACGGGCCGCAAGCTGTGGGAGTTCCAGTGCGGCGCGGGCGTCAACGCGCCGGCGGTGTCGTACATGGTGAATGGCAAGCAATACATCGCGGTCGCGGCGGGCGGCAATACGCAACTCGACTTCAAGCGCGGCAACAGTCTGCTCGTGTTTGCGTTGCCTTGAGCGCGTTGCCGATGATGATGCTTCCGAGGATGCGCAAGACCGCCGCGATCGCCGCGTGCGTGGCGCTTTCGCTGCCCTGTCTCGCGCATGCCGATGCGCAGGCGGGCGCAGCGAAAGCCGCCGTGTGCGCGGCATGTCATGGTCAGAACGGCAATTCGACGAGCGGCGACTATCCGTCGCTCGCGGGGCAGTCGTCGCGTTATATCTTCCTGCAACTGCGTGACTTCAAGGCGGGCCGCCGCAGCGACCCGCGCATGTCGCCGATGGCGGCGAATCTTTCATCGGAAGACATGCATGATCTCGCCGACTACTTCGCCGCGCAGACGCTCGCGCCGACCGACTTCAAGGCGGACCCGGTGAAAGTGGAAGCAGGCAAGAAGAAGTCCGACGAAGTGCTCTGCACCATGTGTCATCTCGGCGGCTTCAAAGGGCAGAACGAGATACCGCGCGTGGGCGGCCAGCAGTATGCGTATATCGTGAAGCAGTTGCAGGACTTCCGCGAAAAGAAGCGCACGAACGATGCAGGCAACATGACGAGCGTGACCAAGAACCTGACCGACGCGGATATCGAGAATCTCGCGAACTACGTCGCCAATCTGCAATGATGCTGCGATTCACAGGCACCTTTCTTCTGGCGTGCGCGGCACTCGCGGTCATGCCGCAAGCGCGCGCTGACACCGACGCATACGCGCTCAACGAACGGCTGCTCATCGCGACGCGCAATGGCGATGCGCAGGCCGTCGCGCAGATGCTCGATCAGGGCGCGAATGTCAACTCACGCAATCGCATCGGCGACACGCCGCTTATCAGCGCGTGCAAACGAGGCATGACGCCGCTTGCGCGCATGCTGATTGAGCGCGGCGCGAACGTGAATCAGGCCGACGTGCAAGGCATTACGCCGATGATGGCCGTCGCGTTCGACGGCAACGATGAAATCGCGGCGCTGCTCATCGCGCATCACGCCGATACGGCAGCGACCGATCGCGTCGGCAAGACCGCAATGGAATATGCCGCGGGGCGCGGACAAACGGCGATCGTGCAACGTCTGCTCGATGCGGGTGTCGATGTCAACGCCGCGTATCACAACCATCTGACCGCGCTCATGTGGGCAGCGGGCTACGATCAGGCGGCCACCGCATCGATGCTGCTCGCGCGCGGCGCGAATCGCGATCTGCGCGATGATCGCGGCAAGACGGCCCTCGATATCGCGGAAGAGACGCGTTCGGTGCACGTGTCCGCGTTGCTCAGGGCGCAGTGAGGACAGGTTTCAGGAGACCGAGACCCCGAGCAGATGCCCGACGCCGGATGTGAAAGCAGCGGCGGCAAGTCCGATCACAATCTGACGCGCGGCGGAGAAGACCGTGCCGCGGCCATTGAAGAGCGATGTGAACATGCCGATGGCCGCGAGCGCCAGTATGCTCAGTGCGATGCATTGAACGATCGCAGGCCGTCCCGAGGACCACAGGAACGGCATCGCGGGAAACACGGCTCCCGCCGAGAACAGGCAGAACGATACGGCGGCCGCGGACCACGGGTTGCCGCCGAGTTCGGCCGGGTCGAGGCCGAGTTCTTCGCGCGTGAGCGCATCGAGCGCCTTGTCTTTGTCGCGCATGATCTGTGACGCGACGCGGCTTGCTTCCTCGCCATCCAGACCCTTTGCCCGATAGATCATGCGAAGCTCGTGCTCTTCGGCTTCCGGCGTATGTTCGAGTTCGTCCGCTTCGCGTTGAATCTGTGTCCTGGCGAGTTCACGCGCGTTCGTGACCGACAGCCACTCGCCGAGCGCCATCGAACACGCGCCCGCGATGATGCCCGCCAGCGCAGTCAACAGAATGGCCCGGTTGGGCGCGCTCGCGCCGGCCACGCCCATGATGAGGCAGAAGTTGGACACGAGACCGTCGTTGGCGCCGAGCACCGCTGCGCGCAGATCGTTGCCCGATGAGACGCCCCGGTGCCACGACTCCGCATCGGCGATTTCAGCGCCTTTCGTCGCGGCTTGTTTGCCCTCATTGGCCAGCGACTGCACGACGTTCGCGTGACGGTGCTCGTCGGCCGACATCGTTGCCGTATCGGGATTGCCCGCGTATTTGTTCCGGTCGGCAAACTCGGATGCAGCAAGCGTCGGGAGCACGAAGCGCGCGCCGAACACATGAACCAGTCCCTTCATCAGCGCGGTTTTCAGCGCCGGTCCTGTGCGAGCGCGTTCGTGGTTCGCTCGCAGCTTGTCCGCCCAGACTTGGGCGTGCTGCTTCTCCGATGCCGCGAGTTCCGCGAAAATACGCTTGCGGTCGGCTCGCGCTTCGACGCGCGCGAGCGTCTCGTAGAGTGCCGCGCTGTGCAGTTCATCGGCAAGATTCGCGCGATATCGCTTCAATTCTTGTTTTGATGCCATAACGGTGGGCCTGCGGATCAGAAGCACAACTGTATCGCCAGCGCGCAATGCGAGCGCGAAAAGCCCTCGAGCGCGCGGTGACCACGAATGCCAATGGTTTGCATTCGTGCATGCGCGGCACGCCGTTAAGCGAGCCTTAAGCAGCGGCGTAACAGACTTTGGGGCTCGTCAAAGAATCGCGGAAACCTTCCGGCTATTCTGCTATCTTCCGATGTCGAGCGCTTGACTGCCTCGCGAACTCCCTAGTCGCGCCTTGTTCACGAATGTTGAACAACCGGAGCGGCTCCCTTTCCGGACATTGCACCATGCAACGCAAGCAACCATCAAATCCCGCCATGACGGCGACGCGCATCGCGGCCGGCGACGACAGAACCTCGTACGACCGCGTGTCCATCACGCTGCACTGGCTGACCGCCGTTCTCGTGCTGGCTCAGTTCATTCTGTCTCAGGTGTGGGGTTTCACGCCCCGGCCGACACGGCATCTTCTGATCGTGGCGCACATGTCCCTCGGCATCACGTTGTCGGCGGTGATCATTGCGCGCATTCTGTGGCGCGTGTCGCCCGGGCATCAGGCGCCCGTCGCCTCGTCCGGATGGGCAGAGCTTGCGGCCAAGGGCGTGCACTATCTGCTGTATGCATTACTCGTTTCAGAAGCCGTGCTGGGCTTCGTGTTGAGATGGTCGGGCGACGAGTCGATGAGCTTCTTCGGCCTCCTGATTCCGCCGCCGTTCGCACCGTTCAGCAAGGCGGCGCATCACAACATCGGTGAAGCGCACGAGTTCATCGGCTGGGCGATCATCGTGCTCGCGGCGGCGCATGCGGCCGCTGCGCTGTTCCATCACTGGGTCGTGCGCGATGCCGTATTGACGCGCATGCTGCCGGGGCTTAAGCGGCGTGACCTCTGAGCTAATCCAGATAGCCAACGCTCAATGCACGCTCGCCTTCGAAAACACATTGATGATGACGACGCCCACTACGATGAGCGCAAGACCGAGAAAGGCGGGCGCATCCAGCTTGTGATGGAACACGAAGATGCTGATGCACGAAATGAGCACGATGCCTAGCCCGCTCCAGATGGCGTAAGCCAGTCCGACGGGAATCGTCTTCAGCACGATAGAGAGAAAATAGAACGCGCCCAGATAAAGACAAGCCATTGCGAACGTCGGGGCGAGCTTCGTGAACTGTTCGGACCGCTGCAGGCAAGTCGTTGCGCCGATCTCGAGCAGTATCGCTACGAATAATGCGCCATAGGCCGACGCCTTTTCATGGGTCATGAGTTGCTCAGGGCTTCGTCGTCGAATGCAAGCTGCTGGCGAATCGAATCGCCAGCAGCACTCCTTGTTTTAGTCCGCAGTCGAACTGCCGCTACTGGGCGATGAGTCCGTTCGCGTCTCAGTGGTTCGCCAGATAAGCCTTGACCGCAGGCAGTCCCGGCTTTCCGTCGATCGTCGTCACGCCCGCGAGCCAGCCGTCGAGAATGGAAGGGTTGGCCTTCAGCCAATCGAGCGTGGCCTTGTTCGGGTCTTCCTTGTCCATGATGTGAGTCATGATCTGATTCTCCATCGCGGTACTGAAACGAAGGTTAGAAAAGAGCTTCGCCGCGTTCGGGCATCGGGTCGCGTAATCGGTCGGCTGCACGGTGTACACCTTCGCTTCACCGTAATTCGGGCCGAACACGTCATCGCCGCCTGATAGATAGTTGATCTTCATTCGCACGTTCATCGGATGCGGTTCCCAGCCGAGGAAGACGATCCACTCTTTGTTCTGAATCGCCCGGTTCACCTGCACGAGCATGCCCGCCTCGCTGGATTCCACGAGCTTGAATTTGCCGAGACCGTACTGATTGGCCTTGATCATTTTGTCGATAAGAATATTGGCGTCGTTGCCCGGCTCGATTCCATAGATCTTGTACTGCAGCTTGTCCGCGTTCTTCGCGATATCGGAGAAGCTTTTGATGCCCGCTTGATAAACATAGTCGGGAACGGCCAGCGTATATTTCGCACCGGTCAAGTTAGGCGGGTTCACGACCTTGACAGACCCGGACTTGACGAACGGCTCGATGACCGGGTCCATGGAAGGCGACCAGTAGCCGAGAAAGGCGTCGATCTGTTTCGACTTCACGCCGGCGAACGTGATGGGAACCGAGGCCATCATCTTCGACGGCGCATAGCCCAGTCCTTGCAGGACGTTGGTTGTCAGCCCGGTCGTCGCGGCGATGTCGGACCAGCCGATGTCGGCCATGCGAACGGTCCGGCAGCTAGCCGGATCCGCCGCCTGCGCGCTCACGGCGAAGCTGCTGGCGAAAGCAATAGCGAAGGTGCATGTCAATCCGGCTACGAAGTGTCTCATCGCTGCTCCAGTTGAAAGATGTGAACGTGTGATGGCTGCTTGCTTCAAAGCTCTTTGACGCTGACGACGGACCGTAGCGGCGCGTTCGCGCTCACAGAAGCGCGCTGCTTTCTGGCGCTGTCGGCAACAAAATAAGGAGTATTGACTTTAGGAAGCGGCGCGATGCCTCGAATGCGGTCCGCGATCTTCTCCGCGAGCATGATGGTCGGCGCGTTCAGGTTGCCCGTCGTGATCTGCGGCATGATCGATGCGTCCACGACGCGCAGGCCGGTCATGCCGTGCACGCGCCCCTCGGTGTCGACGACCGCCATGTCGTCATAGCCCATCTTGCACGAGCAAGAAGGGTGATATGCGGTCTCCGCCTTCGCGCGCACGAACGCATCGAGCTCGCTATCGCTCATTGCATCGGTGCCGGGATGCAGCTCTTCTCCGCGATAGCGCGCGAGCGCCGGCTGCCGCATGATGTCCCGCGTGATGCGGATTCCGTCGCGGAACTCGCGCCAGTCGAGCGGATCGGCCATATAGTTGAACAGGATGCTCGGATGCGCGTTCGGATCGCGCGACTTGAGCTTCACGCGGCCGCGGCTCGGCGAACGCATGGAGCCGACGTGCGCCTGAAAGCCGTGCATCTCGATGGGATTGGAGCCGTTGTAATTGATCGCGACGGGCAGGAAGTGATACTGGATGTTCGGCCAGAGATCGTCGTCGCGCGTGCGGATGAAGCCGCCCGCTTCGAAATGATTCGTCGCGCCGATGCCGGTTCCCTTGACCATCCATTCGAGCCCGATAGCCGGCTGGTTCCACCACTTCAGCGCAGGGTAGAGCGTCACCGGTTCCTTGCATGCGTACTGCATGTACATCTCCAGATGATCCTGAAGGTTCTCGCCGACGCCCGGCAAGTGATGCACCAACGGGATCTCCAGTTCCTTCAGCCATGAGGACGGCCCTACGCCGGAGCGTTGCAACAACTGAGGCGACGCAATCGCACCGCAGCACACGAGCACTTCCCGACGCACATGCGCCGTCTCGCGCTGGCCGCCATGCAGATAAGCGACGCCGATCGCGCGCTTGCCTGAAAAGAGCACGCGGTCCGTTGCGGCATGCGTCACGATGGTGAGATTGGCGCGATGCCTCGCGCGGTCGAGATAGCCACGCGCGGTGCTCGCGCGCCGGCCGTTCGCCGTGACGGTCCGATCCATCGGGCCGAAGCCTTCTTGCTGATAGCCGTTGAGATCGTCCGTGCGCGGATAGCCCGCCTGCACGCCGGCTTCCACCATCGCGGCAAAAAGCGGATTGTTGCCGGGCTTGCTCGTCGTCACATGCACCGGGCCGTCGCCACCGTGGTATTCGTTCGGGCCGATATCGCGCGTCTCGGCCTTGCGGAAATACGGCAGGCAATCGAGGTAGCTCCAGTTTTCGAGCCCCGGAATCGACGCCCAGTTGTCGTAATCGAGCGCATTGCCGCGGATATAGCACATGCCGTTGATGAGCGACGATCCGCCGAGCCCCTTGCCGCGTCCGCATTCCATGCGGCGGTTGTTCATGTGCGGCTCAGGCTCCGTTTCGTAGGCCCAGTTATAGCGGCGCCCTTGCAGCGGATACGCGAGCGCGGCCGGCATCTGCGTGCGGAAATCGAAGCGGTAATCGGGACCGCCTGCTTCCAGCAGCAGCACAGTCACGTCTTGGTCTTCGGTCAGACGGGACGCGAGCACGTTGCCCGCCGAACCCGCGCCGACGATGATGTAGTCGAATTCTTTCGCGCTCATCGGCATGCTCCTCAAAACACGGGTTGATACGGTCCGAGTTCCACCTGAACCGACTTGATGCGCGTATAGGCGTGCAGGGTGACGATGCCGTTCTCGCGACCGATGCCGGACTGCTTGTATCCGCCAACGGGCATCTCCGCGGGCGATTCGCCCCACGTATTGATCCAGCAGATGCCCGCATGCAGCCGATGCACCACGCGGTGCGCGCGCGACAGGTTCTCGGTCACGACGCCCGCGGCGAGGCCATAGATCGTGTCGTTCGCGCGGGCGATGACTTCGGCCTCGTCGTCGAAGGGCAGGATGCACATGACCGGACCGAATATCTCTTCCTGCACGATGCGCATGTCGTCGCGGCAATCCGCGAAGACGGTCGGCGCTACGTAATTGCCGCGAGCGAATGCGCCATCGGTCAGACGCTCGCCGCCTGCAATGAGCCGCGCGCCTTCGCGCTTGCCTTCTTCGATGTAGCCGAGCACCTTATGCATCTGCGCGGCGCTGACAAGCGGCCCGAAGTTCGTATCCGCATTCTCCGGCGCGCCGATGCGAATGCGCTTCACGCGTTCCAACACAAGGCGTTCGAAGTGCTCGACGACACCACGCTCGACGAACACGCGCGTGCCGTTGGTGCATACCTGGCCCGAGCTGAAGAAGTTCGCGCTCATCGCGATATCGGCGGCGCGTTCGAGATTCGAATCGGCGAAGACGATCAGCGGCGACTTGCCGCCGAGTTCCATCGTCACGTCCTTGAGCGTGGAACCGCCCGCGCGCGCCATCACCTTCTTGCCGGTCTCGATGCCGCCGGTGAACGAGATCTTGTCGATGCCCGCGTGCTCCGCGAGCATCGCCCCGACGCGGGCATCGCCCTGTACCACGTTAAACAAGCCCGGCGGCGCCCCCGCTTCCGTGTAGATTTCCGCGAGCTTCAACGCGCTCAAGGGCGTGACTTCGCTCGGCTTGAAGATCATCGCGTTGCCTGCCGCGAGCGCGGGCCCCGACTTCCAGCATGCGATCTGTATCGGATAATTCCACGCGCCGATGCCCGCGCACACGCCGATGGGCTCGCGCCGCGTATAGACGAAGGACGCTTCGCGCAGCGGTATCTGCTCGCCTTCTATGGCGGTCGCGAGCCCCGCGTAATACTCGATAACGTCCGCGCCCGTGACGATATCCACGGCGCGCGTCTCGGCGATCGGCTTGCCCGTATCGCGCGTTTCGAGGGCGGCGAGTTCGTCGTTGCGCGCGCGGAGCAAGTCCACCGCGCGACGCAGAATGCGCGAGCGTTGCATCGCCGTCAACGCGGCCCATTCCTGCTGCGCGGCCTGCGCTGACCGCACCGCCCGGTCGATGTCGGCCTGCGAGGCCTGCTGCACGCGCGCGAGGCTTTCACCCGTGGCGGGATCGAACGTCTCGAAGGTTTCGCCGCTCGTCGCATCGACATATTCACCGCCGATGTAAAGCCGTTGCTCGTCGAAAAGGGGCATCGCCTGCGTCTCCTGAGTGCGTTGTGGGGATCAGTCGCGTGGCTGGATCATGAGATCGATGTAGTCGTACGAGACGCGCAGCGCGCTCTTCGTATCGAACGGTTCGCCCGCGAGCGCGCCACGCAACCACAGACCGTCGATCAGCGCCGCGAGTCCCGTCGCCGCGCGGCGCGCGGCAGGGCGGCTCAGCACGCGCGAGAAGTCGGTGCAGAGGTTCGAGTACAGACGGCGCGTATTCACGTATTGCAAGCGCCGCAGGTGTTCCTTGTGCATGCTCTCGGACCAGAACGCGAGCCACGTTTTCATGACCGGTCCGTTGACCTGCTCGACGTCGAAGTTCGCGGCGACGACCGCGCGCAGTTTCGAACGCGCATCGGGCTTCGCGGCCTTGCGCCGGCGCGAGGTGCCTTGCCACAGGGATCGCAATACATGGCGCATCGTGGCTTCCAGCAGCCCGTCCTTATCGCCGAAGTAATGGCTCACGATGCCCGTCGAAATCGACGCGCGCTGCGCCACGGTCGCGAGCGTGGCGCCCGTGAGTCCGACTTCGTCGATGGTCAGCAACGTGGCATCGATAAGTTGCGCGCGACGAAGCTCGCGCATTCCAAGCTTGGGCATGGTGATCGACCTGTGAGAGCACGGCCGCCCTTGGCATTTACCAGAGCGTCGGCACATGCTACTTTTTTTATTTTGAACGGTCAATCAACAAAAACGGCAAGAAAAAGGCGAGCCGTTTGCGTCAGACGATTGCGTCGCACTCGTCCAGCAGCCAGTCCTGAAACGCGCGCACGGCGGGCGGTTCTTCGCGCCGCGTCAGCAGCATGTAGCCGCGATCGGTGACGAGCGAGGTTTCACTCAACGCGACGAGCTGGCCCGTAGCGACCAGTTCGTCGATGAGCGGCGACCAGCCCAGCGCGACGCCCTGGCCCATGACCGCCGCATGCGCCACCAGCGCGTAGCTGTTAAAGGTCAGCCCGCCATGCATCGGCGGCGCGGCTTGTCCGTGCGCGTCGAACCACGCGTGCCACGAGAGCCACCGCTCCGGCTGCGTGCGCTCGACGTGTAACAGCGGTAGCCGCGAGAGATCGGACGTGTCGTGCGTCGCCGCGAACGTGGGGCTGCATACGGGCGTGACGCGTTCCGGGAACAGCTTCACGGCCCGGCGCGCGCCCCAGTCGCCGTGCATGTCGCCGAACACGATGGCCACGTCCGCGCCGTCGCCGGACGCACTCGGCATCTGCTGCGACGTGATGATCTTCACGTCGACATCGGGCATCAGCGCCTTGAATTGCGGCAGGCGCGGCATGAGCCAGTAGGTGGCGAAGCCGAAGTCTGTCGACAAGGTGAGCGCGCGCTGGGCACGGCGCGAGCGGATATCGCCCGTGGCCTGGCGGATGACGTCGAGGCCCTGACGCACCGCGTCGAAGAGGCGCGCGCCGTCTTCGGTGAGCGTCACGCCGCGATGGCCGCGCTCGAAAAGCGCCGTCCCGAGCGCTTCTTCCAGTTGCACGACGCGCTGGCTCACCGCGGGCTGCGTCGAGCCGAGTTCGCGCGCCGCCGCCGTGAAGCTCGCGAGCCGCGCGGCGGATTCGAACATCAGCAGCGCCTGCATGGGCGGCAGGCGGTCTTGTCGCGGCATAACGGCTCCTTATGAGCGCATAACGAAATGTCGTCTTCACAGACGAAAATCGGACGGCAATAGTGGCGTTGCGCGAACAACCCGGGCGCGCGGATTCCGGCATCCGATTCTATTCGAGGCGTGCTCCATGCTTGAAGCGAAACAAAATATCCTTGTTTTGATGGCCGATCAACTGACGCCGTTCGCGCTCGCCGCGTACGGCAACCGCGTGACGAAGACGCCGCATATCGACGCGCTCGCGCGTCGCGGCGTGGTGTTCGAATCGGCGTACTGCGCGAGTCCGCTGTGCGCGCCGTCGCGTTTCTCCTTGCTGGCGGGAAAGCTGCCCTCGAAGATCGGCGCTTATGACAACGCCGCCGAGTTTCCGTCCGAGACGCTGACCTTCGCGCATTATCTGCGCGCCGAGGGCTATCGCACGATCCTGTCGGGCAAGATGCATTTCTGCGGCGCGGATCAATTGCACGGCTTCGAAGAGCGTCTCACCACCGATATCTATCCCGCCGATTTCGGCTGGACGCCCGACTGGCGCGACTTCGAAACGCGCCCATCGTGGTATCACAACATGAGTTCCGTCATCGATGCAGGTCCGTGCGTGCGGACCAATCAACTCGACTTCGACGACGAAGTGACGTTCACCGCCCGCCAGAAGCTCTTCGATCTCGCCCGCGAGCGGCAAGCGGGCAAGGACGCGCGGCCTTTCCTGATGGTGGCGTCGCTGACGCATCCGCACGACCCGTATGCGATACCGCGCAAATACTGGGACATGTACCGCGATGAGGATGTGGACATGCCGCTTCATCGCGACTCGCTGGAAGCGAGCGATCCGCATTCGCGGCGTCTGCGTCACGTCTACGAAGCCGACCGCACGCCGCCGACCGACCAGCAGATCCGCAACGCGCGGCGTGCTTATTACGGCGCGGTGTCGTATGTCGATGACCAGTTCGGCGCCATTCTGGAAGCGCTGGAGCAGGCCGGACTCGCGGACGACACCACGATCATCGTCACGTCCGACCACGGCGAGATGCTCGGAGAGCGCAACCTCTGGTACAAGATGACCTTCTTCGAGGGCGGCTGCCGCGTGCCGCTCATCGTGCATCGGCCTGGGCGCTTCGAGGCGCATCGCGTCGCCGACTCCGTCTCGCATCTCGATCTGCTGCCGACGCTCGTCGATCTCGCGGGTAATGACCAGCCGCGCGACTGGCCCGATGCCATCGACGGACGCAGCCTCATGCCGCATCTGAAGGGAACGGGCGGTCATGACGAAGCGATCGGCGAGTATCTGGCCGAAGGCGCGATCGCGCCGATCGTCATGATCCGGCGCGGCGCGTACAAGTTCATTCATACGAAGGTCGATCCCGACCAGCTTTATGACCTCGAAGCCGATCCGTTCGAGCGCAGTAATCTCGCCGAAGACGAACGGCACCGCGCGCTCGTTGCCGCGTTTCGCGAGGAAGTGGCGCGCCGCTGGGATCTCGACGCGTTGCATCGCGACGTGCTGGCGAGCCAGCGCCGCCGTCACTTCCATTTCGCGTCGACCACGCGCGGGGCGATTCAGTCGTGGGACTGGCAGCCCCGCGTTGATGCAAGCCAGCGTTACATGCGCAATCATCTCGACCTCGACGATCTCGAAGCGATGGCGCGCTTTCCCGCCGTCGAACACTGAAGCCGCTTGACCATCCACCGCACTCACCGACAGGAACGCAGATGAAAACAGTCCTATTTCAGGCAGTTTTATATACCGCGCTCGGCTGCGCGGCGTCGGCCGCATTCGCCGCCGATCCGCCGTCCTGCACGCAGGTGCGCATGGCCGATCCCGGCTGGACCGACATCGACGCGACCAACGCGATGAGCGGCATCGTGCTGAAGGCGCTCGGCTACCGGCAGGACGTCGCGAATCTCTCGGTGCCGATCACGTATCAGGGCTTGAAGAAAGGGCAGATCGACGTGTTTCTCGGCAACTGGATGCCCGCGCAGGCGCCGCTCGTGAAGCCGTTCGTCGACGAGAAATCCATCGACGTGGTGCGGCCGAACCTGACCAACGCCAAGTTCACGCTCGCCGTGCCGGACTATGTGGCGGCGGCCGGGGTGCATTCATTCGCGGACCTGGAGAAGAACGCCGACAAGTTCGACAAGCGCATCTACGGCATCGAGCCGGGCGCGCCGGCGAATCAGAACCTCAAGAAGATGGTGGACGACAAAGCCTTCGGTCTCGGCGACTGGAAGGTCGTGGAATCGAGCGAAACCGGCATGCTGACGCAAGTCGAGCGCGCCATACGCGACAAGAAGTTCATCGTTTTCCTCGCGTGGGAGCCGCATCTGATGAACACGAAGTTCAAGCTCGTCTATCTGGATGGCGGCGACAAGTATCTCGGTCCGAACTTCGGCGGCGCGACGGTGAACACGGTCTCGCGCAGCGGCTATGAACAGCAATGCCCGAACGTCGGGCGTCTGTTCCGGCAGATGGCGTTCAACGTCGATCTGGAGAACGGCGTCATTACCGACGTGCTCGACAAGAAGCGGAAGATCGATTCGGCTGCAACCGATGCGCTCAAGCGCAATCCCGCGCTCCTCAAAACATGGCTCGAAGGCGTGACCACGGCTAACGGCGGCAATGGACTGGAAGCGGTTCAAAGCGCGCTGGGTGTGAAGTAACAGACTCACTGCGCCGACGCATGCAGCGCGATCTCGTCGCAACTGAACACATTTGCGTCGCAATTAGTCGAGCCGCCACGTATATGGCAATTTACTTTACGTGTCGATCCACAATAAAAAGGACACGCTGATGAACACACCGAATGCCGTACAACGCCACGCACGACGCGCGTCGTGCATCACCGGTTTCGTCCTCGCAGCAAGCGCGTCCATCGCGCCTCTTCAAGCACAAGCACAAAGCAGCGTGACGCTCTACGGCATTATCGACGCAGGCATTACCTATGTGAACAACACCGGCGGTTCGCATGTCGTGAAGTTCGACGACGGCATCTCTTACGGCAACCGTATCGGCTTTCGCGGAACGGAAGATCTGGGCGGCGGACTGCAAGCGGTCTTCGCGCTGGAGTCGGGCTTCCATCTCGGCAACGGGAGCTACGCATTCGGCGGCGCGGAGTTCGGCCGTCAGGCGTACGTGGGTCTCGCAAGCAAGGAGTGGGGCCAGGTGTCGTTCGGTAATCAGCTGGATATGACCGAAGAGTTCGTCTATCTGTACAACATCTCTGCGTGGGCGAGCGGCTATGCGATTCACCAGGGCGACTTCGACCGCATGAACGGCGACCGGCTGCCGAACTCGGTGAAGTTCCTGTCCAGCAACTACGGCGGCTTCACGTTCGGCGGCATGTATTCGTTCGGCAACGTCGCGGGCAACTTTCATCGCAATAGCGCATGGAGCGTGGGCGGACACTACGCCGCAAATACGTTTAACTTAGGCATCGCCTATACGCAATTGAATAACCCCAATGGCATCTATGCGTTCGATCCGTATGCGATGATCGGCGCGCATACGTTCCTCGGGCAGCCCGTCGTCAGCATCGATCCCGTGACGGGCGCGCGCACGGACCTCTACAGCACGAACGCGTTTCCGACCGACAAGCAAGGCGCGCTCGCAATGGGCGCCGCGTGGACGATCGGCGATCTCATGGTGTCGGGCAATTTCACGTGGACGAGCATCAAGGGGCTGGGCGTGACGTCCTACATGCGAGTCTACGAGGCGGGCGCATCCTATAACTTCAGGCCGGATATCGCGCTCTACGGCGGCTACCAGCACACGCGATTCGAAGGCAATCACTGGAATCAGGGATCGCTCGGGCTGCACTATCTCTTGTCGAAGCGCACTGACGTCTATATCTCCGGCGATTATCTGCGTTCTTCCGGCCCGGTCGACGCGGTCATCGGCTACAGCTTCACGCCGTCGACGTCGAACACGCAGGCAGATGTGCGCGTCGGCATGCGGCACTCGTTCTGAGGTCAGGCGGCCCGGGCGGTGATCGCGGCGCGCACGGCGCTGCGGTCCTCCCGCGGGCTCGCATTGAAGCGCGCCCGATACGTCCGCGAAAAATGCGAAGGCGATTCGAAGCCGCACGCGACACAGACCGCGAGTATCGACATGTCGGTTTGCTGAAGCAGTTCCCGGGCGCGCGCGAGACGCAGGCCGAGATAGAAATGCGTCGGCGTGTCCTTCAGCGCCGAGCAGAATAGGCGTTCCAGCTGTCGCCGCGTGACGCCGATGGATTCGGCCAGCGCATCGGGCGCAAGCGGCTCTTCCATGTGCTGCTCCATCACGCCGATCACCTGTATCAGCTTGCGGTTATGAATGCCGTAACGCGCGGCGATCTTCATGCGCTGATGATCGCTGCGCTGCCGGATGCGCCCGAGCACGAACTGCTCGGAGACTTGCGCGGCGAGTTCCGCGCCGTGATCGCGCGCGATCAGGTCGAGCATCAAGTCGATGGATGCCGTGCCGCCCGCGCAGGTGATGCGTCGCGCGTCGATCTCGAAGATCTCCTGGCTCGTTTCGATGGACGGATACTGCTCCGCGAATGCCGCCAGCGCCTCCCAGTGCAAGGTCACGCGCTTGCCCGCGAGCAGCCCCGCTTCGGCAAGAATGAAACTCCCCGTATCGATGCCGCCGAGCGTCGCGCCTGCGCGATCCAGTCTGCGCAGCCACTCGCCGATGCCGCGCGTGTACGCGGCGAGCGGCTCGAATCCCGATACGACGATGAGCGCGCGCACATCGGCGGCTTCGTCGATGGAACGCTCCGCATTGAGCGAAATGCCGTTGCTCGCGACGACCGGCCCGCCATCGACCGAAACAATGTGCCAGCGGTACAGCTCGCCCCTGAAGCGGTTCGCCACGCGCAGCGGCTCGATCGCGGACATGAAGCCGATCGACGAGAACTGCGGCAGCAGCAGGAAGTGGAAGTCTTGAGGAACGGGCATCGATATAGGGCGCACCGGTCAGCGATCCGTCACGCTATCAAGTGCAAAAAGCGCGCGCAATCGGGCGTGTCCCTGTAAACCCGCAGGTCGCTCGCGGTCAATTCGTGGTCGCAATGAGGCGTTCCGGTGGTTTAATGCAGCGGTACTTTCTACACACGTTCTTTCGACGGTCACGCCACCATGAAACTTCGCCTGCTCTCGCTTCTCGTAGCATCCGCATGCGCCGCGCACGTCGCCTATGCGAACGACGATGCGACCTGCCGCACCGTGCGCTTCGTCGATATCGGCTGGACGGACATCACCTCGACGACGGCGCTCGCGTCGGTGCTGTTCGAAGGGCTCGGCTATACGCCGCGGACCACGGTCGCATCGGTGCCGATCTCGCTCGCGGGCCTGAAGAACAAACAGATCGACGTGTCGCTCGGCTACTGGTGGCCGGTGCAGGAGAAGGCGGTGCAGCCGTTTCTCGATGCCAAGAGCATCGACAAGATCGAGCCGCCCAATCTCTCGGGCGCGAAGGCGACGCTCGCCGTGCCCAGCTATGCGTACGACGCGGGTATCAAGAGCTTTGCCGATATCGCGAAGCACAAGGACGAGCTCGATGGCACGATCTACGGCATCGAACCGGGCAGCAGCGCGAACGCCAAGATTCAGAAGATGATCGACACGAATCAGTTCGGTCTCGGCGGCTTCAAGCTGGTTCAATCGAGCGAAGCAGGAATGCTCGTGACCGTGGAACGCGCGATCCGCGAGAAGAAGCCGGTCGTGTTCCTCGCGTGGGAGCCGCATCCCATGAACATCCAGATGAAGATCAACTATCTGGCGGGCGGAGACGACGTATTCGGCCCGAACTATGGCGAGGCGCGCGTCTATACGCTGACCAACCCGGACTTCCTCGCGCGCTGCCCGAACGCGGGCAAGCTCGTGAAGAATCTGCGCTTCACGACCGATCTCGAGAACCGCCTCATGCAGCCGGTGATGAACAAGGAACGCCCCGCCGATGCAGCGAAGGCGTATCTCAAGCAGAACCCGCAACTGCTCGATTCGTGGCTTGCTGGCGTGAAGACCGTCGATGGAAAGGACGGTCTGCCCGCGGTCAAACAGTATCTCGGCTTCTGATTTCCGCCCCGGTGACGCGTTCACCGGTCTTTCGAAGTACTTAGGTATCAAGATAAACATGAACTACGAAGTCATCGTTACTTGCGCAGTCACCGGAGTGGGCGACACGACCAACAGGCACCCCGCGATTCCGGTGACGCCCAAGGAGATTGCCGATGCAGCGATCGAAGCCGCGCGCGCCGGCGCGACCGTCGCGCATTGCCATGTGCGCGATCCTCGCACCGGACGAGGCAGCCGCGATCCCGCGTTGTACCGCGAAGTGGTGGACCGCATCCGCTCTTCGGACGTGGACGTCATCATCAACCTGACCGCGGGCATGGGCGGTGATCTGGAGATCGGTCCGGGCGAAGAGCCGATGCGCTTCGGCAAGGGCACGGACCTGGTCGGCGGCCTCACGCGTCTCGCGCATGTCGAGGAGTTGCTGCCCGAAATCTGCACGCTCGATTGCGGCACGCTCAACTTCGGCGATGGCGACTACATCTACGTTTCCACGCCCGCGCAATTGCGAGCGGGCGCGAAGCGGATACAGGAATTGGGCGTGAAGCCCGAACTCGAAATATTCGATACCGGGCACTTGTGGTTCGCGAATCAACTGCTCAAAGAGGGTCTGCTCGATGCGCCGCCGCTTTTTCAACTGTGCATGGGCATTCCGTGGGGCGCGCCGCCCGACACGGGCACGATGAAGGCGATGGTCGACAACTTGCCGCCCGGCGCGCATTGGGCCGGCTTCGGCATCGGCCGGATGCAGATGCCGATGGTCGCGCAGGCGATGCTGCTCGGCGGCCATGTTCGCGTCGGTCTCGAAGACAATCTGTGGCTGGATCGCGGCGTGCCGGCGAGCAACGGAACGCTGGTGCAGCGAGCCGTCGAGATCATCGAACGCCTGGGGGGCCGCGCGCTGACGCCCGCCGAGGGGCGCAGAAAACTCGGCCTGCCGGCGCGCGGCGAGCGTGCGCTGGAAAAGCGCGCAGTCGAACAATTCGCGTGAGCACTGAAGGAGCGAGCACATGCAAGTGAAGCAATTCGCCGCGTTAGGCGTGGGCGTCATCGGTAGTGGATGGGTTTCGCGCGCCCTCGCGCATGGTCTCGATGTCACCGTGTGGGACCCGGCGCCGAATGCGGAAGCGGTGGTTCGCGCGAACGTCGCGAACGCATGGCCCGCGCTGGAGCGCGTCGGGCTGGCGCCGGGCGCCTCGCAGCAACGGCTGCGCGTGGTGTCGAGCGTGGAGGAGTGCGTCGCCAGCGCGGACTTCATACAGGAGAGCGCGCCCGAGCGCGAAGACCTAAAGCTCGCGCTGCATGAGCGCGTGAGCCGCGCGGCGAAACCCGAGGCGATCATCGCGTCGTCGACATCGGGACTCTTGCCGAGCGACTTCTATGCGAGCGCGGTTCGCCCCGAGCGATGCGTCGTCGGCCATCCATTCAACCCGGTGTATCTGCTGCCGCTCGTGGAAGTGCTGGGCGGCGGGAGCACGTCGGAAGAATCGATCGACGCAGCCATGACGTTCTATGCTTCCATCGGCATGCGGCCGTTACGCGTGCGCGCCGAGGTGCCGGGTTTCATCGCCGACAGACTGCTCGAAGCGTTGTGGCGCGAGGCGCTGCATCTGGTGAATGAAGGCGTGGCGACGACAGGCGAGATCGACGACGCCATTCGCTACGGCGCCGGCATTCGCTGGTCGTTCATGGGAACGTTTCTGACCTACACGCTCGCGGGCGGCGAAGCGGGCATGCGGCACTTCATGCAGCAGTTCGGGCCCGCGCTGCAACTGCCGTGGACGAAGCTCATCGCGCCCGAGTTGACCGATGAACTCATCGACCGCGTCGTGGACGGCACCGCGAAGCAGACGAAGGGACGCAGCATCAAGGATCTGGAACGGTATCGCGACGACTGCATCACGAGCGTGATCGAGGCGATCACAGCGGCCAAGACGCGTCACGGCATCGAGGACTGACAGATGATTTATCGCGACACGGTCAGGCCCGAGTGGGTCGACTATAACGGGCATCTGCGCGATGCGTTCTACATGCTGATCTACAGTCTCGCAACGGATGCTTTCATGGACGACATCGGCCTTGGAGACACGGCGCGGCGCGCGCGGCATCGCACGCTGTACACGCTGGAGGCGCATGTCAGCTATCTGCGCGAACTGAAGGAAGGCGCGGCCGTGCGCGTCGATGCGCGCGTCATTGCGCACGACAGGAAGCGCATACATCTGTATTTGCAGATGTTCGAAGGAGAGAGCGTCGAGCCGGCGTCCGCTTGCGAACAGATGCTCATGCATATCGACACGAGCGGCGCGCCGAAAGCCGCTTCGTTCGATGAAGACATCGCGGCGAACATCGCGGCACAGGCGACGATTCCCGCGACGGAGGCGGTCTATGCGGGCAGGATCATCGGCTTGCGTTGAGGGCGGTCGTTAGGCGTGCTTCGCATCAAAGCACGCGAGTCACGCGCTCGGTTCCCCTAAGCCTAACTCCGCCGCGTGGCGCTTCGCCATGACGCCGTGAATGGATCGCCGCAGCAGTCCGATATCGATCGGCTTGACGAACACATCGTCGAAGCCGCTTTCTATGGCGCGCTCGGTCACTTCAGGGCCGCTGTAGCCGCTGAGCGCGATCAAATGCGGACGCTTGTTGCCGAGCGTTTCCTTCACGCGCCGCGCCACTTCGAAGCCGTCGATGCCGGGCAAGCCGATATCGACGATGGCCACCATGGGCGTCCGCGCCACCATCGCGTTCACGCCGCTCTTGCCGTCGCATGCAGTCGCGACCGTGTACCCGAGCGACTCCAGCATCGCGGCCGTCGCCGCTCGCACGTCCTCGTTGTCCTCCACCAGCAGGATGGAGACGTCCTGATCGCCGTGGAAGATCAGCTGCTCCGTCGCCGGAACCGCTCGCTGCGCTTCGGCCGAAAGCGGTAGATCGACGATGAACCGACTGCCCTTGCCCTCGCCCTCGGACCGCGCCACGAGCGTGCCGTCGTGCAGTTCCACCAGCCGGCGCGCCAGATTCAGACCGATGCCGAGACCGCCCTCGGCGCGGTCGAGCGTCGTATTGACCTGCGCGAACAGCTCGAAGATGGACTCCAGGTGGCGCGCGGGAATGCCGCGACCGTTGTCCTCGACGATGAGCACGGCCCGGCGTTCTTCGTTCGCCTTGCTCGCGGACAAACGCATGCCGATGTTGCCGCCCGGGTCCGTGAACTTGACCGCGTTCGAGAGCAGGTTGGCGACCACTTGCTGCAAGCGCGTGGCGTCGCCGTTCATTGCGTAATCGCCCGGCGCGAGGTCGATGACGAGAGAATGTCCTTTGGCCTCGAATTCCTTTCGCACCGAGTAAGCGGCCGTTTCGATGACCATGCGCAGATCGATCGGCTCACGATGCAGCCGGATGGTGCCGCGCGAAACACGCGACGCATCGAGCAGATCGTCCACGAGACGCGTGAGCGTGCCGATCTGGCGGTTGATCAGCGAGCCGATTTCCTGCGGCACGCCTTGCTCCGCATCGGTCCTGTCGATAAGCTGAAACGCCGATGCGAGACCCGCCAGCGGATTGCGCAACTCATGACCGAGCATCGCGAGAAACTCGTCCTTCCTGATGCTCTCGTCCTTCAGCCGGGCCGCGAGCGCGAACGCCTCCTCGCTCAGCCTGCGTAGTTCCTGATTCGAATTCGATAGCTGCCGGCTTCGACGGATCAACTCCGATTCGCTTTCGACGTGCTTGCTTGCGCGATCGCATGCCGGGATGTGCCGCGCCGACGTGCGGCTGTGTACGTCCATCACGAAGTCGGTGACGTTCTCGACGCGATGGATGATGAACGCCACGGAGCCGTCCGCGTTCAGGAGCGGGATGTTGATCGGACTCCAGTAGCGCACGATGAACGCGCCGGTATCACTCGACCGGTCCGGCACGTCGTAACGCTGCAACGCCATCGCGTCGGTACGGCGCAGCCGAACCACGCGCTGCAGCGAGTCGCCGAGAATCTTCGTCGCCTGTGTCTTCTGATCGTCGGGATTGTCGGGGAACGCGTCGAATACCGGGCGGCCGACCAGATGTTCGCGTTCGCTGACGGTCTCGCGCAGGTACGCCTCGTTCGCATCCAGAATCGTGTAGCCTTCGTCGACCGAGAGCAGCAGGCAAGGGCTCGGCAGCAGCCTGAAAACGATCCGGTACGCGTCGGCTGGTAAGTCACGGTCGATGTTCATGTGTCAGCGTCCTCCGGAGCCCACGTAGATGCACGGCGCAATGCGCCAACCGACGTCTGCTAGCAGCCGGCGTGCCTCCTCCCGGCGACCTCTGTTACGTTGCTCACGCGGAGGGTCGACCCTGATTGTTTCCTACCAAGGCCCTCTGCTAGCTTCCCGATCTTTTGAACGGCTCGTCCCATTGCCAGTGATCCGATCCGCGAGCAATCGCGTAATCATGCGCGTTCAATGCGATGCCGGGCAGGGCGATTACAGTACGTGCCCGCGGACCTCGCATTCCACGGCGCGATTCTCACGGCGTGCCATAACCCGTACGATCAGCAGACGCAGCATGCGTTCTTCGGCTATTGTCCGGCAGCAGGAGGCGCGACCAGCGCGCTTGCTGCCGATGCACGAAGGCTTATGCATTGGCATAGAGGACGGCGCTCGCGCTCATCGCGCGCATCACACAAGGAAACAGCATGAACAAGTTGTTCGATCTGAGCGGCCGCACGGCGCTCGTCACGGGTTCGGCGCGCGGCATCGGCTATGCGCTCGCGGAGGGCTTTGCCTCGGCTGGCGCGCGCGTCATCGTCAACGGGACGAAGGCGGAGACCGTCGATGCCGCCGTGAGCCGGCTGCTCGCGCAAGGCTTCGACGCACGCGGCCAGGCCTTCGACGTCACCGACGAAGCATCCGTTGCGGCCGCATTCGCAGCGTGGGACGCGCAAGGCATAGCAGTCGACATCGTCGTGAACAACGCGGGCATCCAGTTCCGCAAGCCGATGATCGAGCTCGCGCTCGCCGACTGGCAACGCGTGATCGACACTAATCTGACGAGCGCGTTCATCGTCGCGAAAGAAGCGGCGCGGCGCATGATCGAGCGCAAGCGCGGCGGCAAGATCATCAATATCGGCTCGTTGACGAGCGAAGGCGCGCGCGCGACGGTGGCGCCCTATACGGCTGCCAAGGGCGGCATCAAGATGCTCACGCGCGCCATGAGCGCCGAGTGGGCGCCGTTCGATATCCAGGCCAACGCCATCGGCCCCGGCTATATCCTAACCGACATGAATCAGGCGCTTGTCGACAACGCCGAGTTCGACAAGTGGGTCAAGAGCAGCAACCCGTCAGGGCGCTGGGGCAGGCCCGAAGAACTCGTCGGCACGGCGGTCTATCTCGGGTCGTCCGCATCGAGCTATGTGAACGGACAGATCATCTATGTCGATGGCGGCTGGCTCGCGGTGCTCTGACGCTCGCGCAGCACCGACGCCTACCCGCGCCACGCCGAGTTGCGGATAACGGAGCAGAAGTTGCCCGGCCGAAAACGCGGTTCCTTGTCCGCGATGACGTCGGCCTTAACGTTACCGAACGTCGTGTGAGGTTTGTGTTTGATGCCGTCGTAGAACGCCTGAATGATTTCCTCCTTGAAGTGCTCGGTCCTCGGATACGCACTGACGACAGCGGTTCTTTCCGCCTCGCTGTACTCCGGGTAAGCGAGACCGAGCACGTCCATCTCGACTCCCGCGGTGACGAGCGCGATCACCGGATGCATATGTTGCGGCACGCCCGGCGTCGTATGAAGCGCGATGGCGGTCCACACGAGATCGATGTCGGCCGGGGCGATGCCATGCTGCCTCAGAAAGTCGCGTGCGGCGTTCGCGCCGTCCACTTCGAAACGCTCGGTATGGCTGCTGTGCGAAGGCATGAGGCCCATGTCGTGGAACATGGCGCCGGCGTAGAGCAGTTCCGCGTCGAACTTCACGCCGCGCCGCTGGCCGGCAAGCGCGCCGAAGCAATACACACGGCTCGAATGATTGAAAAGAAGCTCCGTCTCCGTATCGCGGACGAACTCCGTGATCGCCCGGGCGAGCCGGCTATCCGGAATGGCAACGGTATTCGCGCTAGTGCTCATGATGTTCTCCTGGGGTGGATGAGCACTATTGTCAGCCGTGGTATCGTTGGCTTTGTTACGCGTGAAACGCCGAATTCTGCCATTTCGCGCGACATTCGGACCTGGAGAATCATGCTGTCATGGCCAAGACAATCGCCATTCTTGCGGTGCCCGGCGTGCAGATGCTCGACGTGTGCGGGCCGCTCGACGTGTTCGCGCAGGCCAACGTCGAGACGGGGCGCGACGAGTACGAGTTGAAGATCGTCGGCACTCGGAGAGGGCAGTTGAGAAGTTCGTCGGGCGCGCGGCTGCTGCCGGACGACGTAGTCGGCGACGACTTCGTTGCGGTGCATACGCTGCTTGTCGCCGGCGCGCCTCACGCATCGACCATGACGATCTCGACCACGTTGCGCGAGTGGCTTAGGACGGTTGCGAAGCGATCGAAACGCTTCGGCTCCGTATGCACCGGCGCGTTCATTCTTGCCGAAGCAGGCTTGCTGGAGAGGAAGCGCGTCACGACTCACTGGTCTTGTATCGACGAGTTGTCGCGCCGCTATCCGACCGTGACCGCGGAGCCGGACGCGCTCTATGTGCGGGATGGCAAGCTGCGCACGGCCGCGGGCGTGACGGCCGGCCTCGATCTGTCGCTCGCGCTCGTCGAGGAAGATCTCGGCCGCGAGATCGCGATGCGCGTCGCCAGTCAGCTCGTCATGTTCTTCAAGCGCCCCGGCGGACAGTTGCAGTTCAGCCGCAAGGGCCGGGCGCAGCCAGCGGGCCGCTCGGTCTTGCAGGAAGTGCAGCGGCTCGTCGCGGCGCGGCCCGAGCTCGACCATAGCGTGGCCAGCATGGCCGCGCATGCCCGTTTGAGCCCGCGCCATTTCGCCCGGCTCTTTCAGGCAGAAGTGGGCGTGACGCCGGCGGTGTGGGTGGAATCGGCGCGTGTGGCAGCGGCGCGCAATCTCATCGAGACGCGCGGCGATGCGCCGAAACAGCTCGCTGCGAAATGCGGGTTCGCGAATGCGGACGTGTTGCGGCGCACCTTCGTCAAGCACGTGGGCGTGACGCCTTCGGAGTACCGAAAGCGGTTCATGACCCTTGCACGCGCTGACGAGGGCGCGGACGCGAGTTCGGCGCGCTCGAGGACGCGGCCGGGACCCTGAGCCGCTTTAGCTTGCCGGCATGGCGTCCTTGTATTCGACGAGCACTTCGCGATACGGCCGCGTGCCGTCATTGCGCGCCTTGTGCGTGGCCGGCACGCGGGCGCCCTTGCCCAGTTCCGAGAGCACTTCGAGATAGCCGCCCTCGCATTTGAGCGAATACACGGCGCCCGTCGGTACTTCGAAGATGCCTAAGTCCGCGCCGTCCTTGTCATAGATATGGAGCGGCGCGCCTTCTATTGCGTACCACATGTACGAGTGCTCATGCGTATGAACCGGCGTCTCTTCGCCGGGTTGGAGCACGAAGTTCCATACGATGACTTTGTCGTTCTCGAATACCTTTTCGCTTCCTACGCCAGCCATGGTTGTCTCCTGAGATGTCCACCTGTTTAGACAGCGTATGTCGGCCTGTATGACGCAGTTCGTTGCTGCGGCCGCTGCGGCGGATTGATCAGAGCACCGCCGTTTCCTTCAATTGCTCGTAGAGCGCGTCGACGGCGACGCACGCGCGATTCCGCCGCGTCGTCTCTTGCGCGTTTCGACAAGTCTTCCTCGACGGAGATGAATACCTGGGCATAAGTAACGCTATTCCTCCGCTCAATGGAAGGCAACGTCGCGCCGGCCCGGCTGATGGCGCTGGCGTAAGACTGTCGTGACCGTATTCAACATAACGCGCATTCGCTCTGAAGTAAATGCTGCAGGGCATATAGACGCGCGCGTTTTTCGGGGACTAGTATCGTTTCGAAGCCAGCTTTCGCATGACCCGAGGATTCAGGTTTTCTGCCGGTAGTCCACCAAGGAGACATGTCATGAGAAGGGCTGGCCATGTGCGAACCTTGATCGCGGCGCTGATTGCATCGACTTCGTTGCTATCCGCGTGCGGTCACGACCACGACTCCGGCATCACGCCGGCCAACGCGGCGGACGCGCCGCTCGCATCCGATCCCGCGTGTCAGAGTCTCGTTCCCGCTTCGCAGGGCGGGCCGCTTCTGCAAGGCGATACCGCAGTGCTGCGCTGGCTCGGCACCGCAAACTACGAGCTCGCGTATCACGGCGTGGTCGTCATCATGGACACGTACTACGAGCGGCCTGCGCGCACGGCGCCGCTCGGCTTCACCGTGTCGCAGGTGCAAAAGGCGAACGTGATATTGATCGGCCACGCTCATTCCGATCACATCAGCGATGTCGCCGCGGTCGCGGCGCAGACGAAGGCACAGGTCATCGGCTCCGCCATCACGACGAAGGAAGCGCAGGTGCTCGGCGTGCCCGTCGCGCAGACCACCACGGTGACGGGCAACAATACCGAGAAGTTCACGTATGGCGATATCAGCATCACGCCGACGCATATCATTCACAGCACGATCGAAGCCGGATTGACGACTCAGCTCGCCGCGCTCTACGCACTCGATGCGCCACCACTGACCGCCGCCGAACAGCAGCAACACGATGCGGTTTCGGCGCGCGGATCGAGCGATCCGAACATCGTCACGCAAGGCACGATGGGCTTCACGTTCACGTTCCCGAACGGCTTCAAGATCGTGTGGTTCGACAGCGTGAGCAATCCCAGCCCCGAAGAGTTGCAGCTTGCGACGAGCGTGGCGCCGGGCGTGGATGTCGGCATCTTTCCGTGGACGCCGCATCCGATTGCGGAAACGCAATTGAGCTTCACGTTCCAGCATCTTCAGTTGTTCAAGCCCAAGCTCTTTCTGCCCGATCATCACGATGCAATCTGGGGCTTGTGGCTCGACAACGGCCTCGCGCCCCTCTTCACGAAGATACGCGACGAACTGCCGGGGACGAAGTATGCCGAGCCGCTGTATCGGTCGCCGATCTGCATTCGAACGAGCGGCAATAACCGCGACGAGTTTTACATGGGCGGCACCTGAAGGTCGCGCCGGTCCGAGTCCCCGCTATGTCATTGCGACACGCTAATGAGCGTGCCGCCCGTGAGGTAATGAACTGCCTTCGACGAACGTTGTCTCACTGCGGCTCGATCGCTCACAAGAGGCGACATCCGACGCAGAAGACATGCTTCGTTCACGATGCGAGACGTCAGTAAGAACGTGACGTACGGAACCTGCCTATTCGGTCAAATCGACCAGCCGCACGTCTATCCCACGCCTGAGTTCCCACGCGCGATTGTTCGCCCGCCCCGGATTGTCAATTCGAGGCTCCGGCCTTTTTCGTGATCGCGTATACCCCTACAGTGTGGCATTCGTCGCGCCGGCCGTTCGATGTCGAACGCTACGCCGAAGCGTTGCTCCCTATTCGTCTCGATACCCATGCACCTCGACACCACTACGAACTCCGGAACATCGAACGGCCAGACAACCACGCTGCGTCAATGGCTCGCGGTGCTCGCCGTCGCAGTGAGCGCATTTGCGTTCGTGACGGCGGAATTCCTGCCGGTCGGCCTGCTGCCGCAAATCGCGCAGGACCTGGGCGTGAGTCCGGGCGTCGCGGGCCTGATGGTGACGACGCCCGGCGTGATGGCCGCCATCTTCGCCCCGACGCTGCTCGTCGGCGCGGGGCGCATGGACCGTCGATACGTCTTTCTGCTGCTCACGGCGGTGCTCTTCGTCTCCAACGTCGTCTGCGCGATGGCGCCGGGCCTTATCACGATGCTCGCGGGTCGCGCGCTGCTCGGCGCGGCGCTCGGCGGATTCTGGACGCTCGCGACGGCGGCGGCCCCGCGGCTCGTGCAAGGCAACGATGCGGCGAAAGCCACGGCGATCATCCTCACGGGCGTGACGTTCGCCACCGTGATCGGCGTGCCGCTCGGCATCTTCATCGCATCGTTCGCGTCGTGGCGCCTTTCGTTCGCAGCGACCGCGGGCCTCGTCGCAGTGGCGCTGATCGCTCAGGCGCTGCTCGTGCCGCGGCTGCCGTCCGCATCCGCGCTGCGTCTTCAGGACTTCCGGGCGCTGCTCGCGCGGCCGCACGCGCGCCTTAGCATGGTGATGGTCGCGTTCGCTTTCGGCGCGCATTTTTCGACCTACACGTATATCGCGCCGTTGCTGGAGCAGGACTTCTCGCTGAACGCCATCACCTTGCTGCTGCTGGGCTTCGGCATCATCGGCTTCTTCTCCAACGCGCTCATGTCGATGATCGTGGCGAAACATCTCGTCAAATCCGTCGGCGCCATGATCGTGCTGCTTCTCGCCGCGATCATGTCGATGCTGCTTCTCGGGCATTCGCACATCGGCGAGACTGCCGCCATGCTGATCTGGGGCATTGCCTTCGGCGCGCTGCCGCTGTGCTTCAGCGTCTGGATTCAAAGCGGGACGGCCGATTATCCGGAAGCCGGCTCCGCGATGTTCGTGAGCATCATTCAGGTGGCCATCGCGACGGGGTCCGCCGTCGGCGGCGCGATCGTCGACCATGCGGGCGTGGAAACCGACTTCATGCTCGGCGCCGTATTGGCGGTGCTCGGTCTCGTGACGTTGCATCGCGTGACGGCGCTTGCGCGCTCGGGCATGGCGATGGCGGCGAAGCCGTCGCTCGACTGATGTTCGAATCGTTTGGCTGCGCCAGCGAGAACCCCGTCTGCGGCACGCCGATTGCGTCAACATGAAGCCGACAGGAGAGGAGCATGGAGACGACGATTGCAAGGGTATTTCGGTCTCTTGAGGAAACCGAGCAGGCGCGCGAAGCGCTGCTAAAGGCGGGCGTCGACGCGGACGCGGTAGATATTGCGTTCCAAGCGGACGAAGCGGGCCCCGTGCGCGGCAATTTTCTGGCGGGCGACAGCGTGACGTCGCTCGGTATGGAAGAAGAGTACGACGCACGCTTCAGACATCAGGGCGAGGTGTCGCGCTACATATTGACTGCGCGCGTCGATGAAGCCCGCGCGCATGATGTCGAGGCCGCGCTTCACCGGGCCGGTGGCCGAACCATCGACGCAGCCACGCCCACGCCGCCAAGCCCCGGCACGCAGAGCTAGATCGACGATGAACTCGTGCTGTTTGCGAAAGTGTCGAGCCCGCAACCCCGACCCTCCGTCACCTATCAGAACCGATACGTCACGCCGACCTTGACGATCGGATAAAAGCGCAGCTTGTCCGCCTTGTCCTGCAACCTGCGTTCTTCGGCTTCGATGTTCGCCGCGCCGGCTTCGGCAACGATATCGGCCGGCACGTCGAGGTTGACGTGCGGACGGCCATAGGCGACGCCTGCATCGAAGAATGCGGAGAAGCCCTTTTGCGCCACCGGCGTATGACCGAAGCCGATGCCGAGATACGGCCGCACCGTCGGAAAGCGCGCTCTCGCGTGAATGCTTTCGCCGAGCGTCGAATACGGCGTGCCGTTGATCGTGTAGGTGCCGCTCGGGCTGGTGGCGGTGGCATCGACATTATCGTTGCCGATCAGCGCGCCCGCCGTGAACCGGAAGCTCACGGTGTCCGGCGCGGGAAAGAAGTCGAGGTAGAGGCCGCCGTGATAGATATGCGCGGTGCCGTCGTAATGCAGATCGCCCGAACTGAAGCTGCGCGAGAACTGCACGCCGTTGAACTCGGCGCGCACGTTGTCGCGGTTGCCGAGCGGCTGCGAAAATCCAATGCCTGCGCCTTCGGTGCCGATCTGGCCATAAATTTCGCGTGCGTGAACGAGCGGGGCGGAGAGCGCGACGGCGCCTGCCGCGATAGCGAGCAACAACTTCATGATTGCGAGAGCTTCCTGGCTGAGGAGAACGCGTCGCGCTGAATGGGCGACGCGCCGATGTCTTTTGATACTTGTGTTTACGGAGCCGCTCGAACAATCTTGAGTGGGCGTGATCGTGTGTTGGCCTCGGGTTGTATCCGGCGCTTCGTTTGCGACGAGGACGATAGGTCCCATGCATTGGCTGCACGCGCCATCGACGCATGGCATCGTCGCTTTTTTACGGCGGCGGCTCGTCTCGCTCAAAGCTGCCCGCAAGGGCGTGCAATCGCGCGGCGCAGCGCCAGCCTAAGCGGCGCCGCGTCTCATCCACGCAATCAAATGCTCTACCGGCGATGCGTCGCCGTCACCTGCCTGATCGCGTTGAAAAGCGTTTCCGGATCGACGGGCTTCGCCAGATGCAGGTCGAAGCCCGCCTGCAATGCGCGGGCCTTGTCCTCGGGCCTGCCGAACGCCGTCACGGCGATGGCGGGAAACGTCCAGCCCGCCTCGCGCAACGACCGCATCAGCACATAGCCGTCTTCGCGAGGCATGCCGATGTCCGACAGCACGACATCGAACGCCTGCGCCGCGATGCACCCTCGGGCTTCGGCAGCCGATTCCGCATCGCGCACGGCCGCGCCCGCCGATTCGAGGACGGCGCGCATCGCCTCGCGCGCGTCGGCTTCGTCCTCGACGAGCAGGATCGAGAGGCCCGCGAGCGCCTCGTCGGAAGACGACGCGACGTCCGCCGCGCCGGATGCGCTATGCAGCGACCACTGCGCCGACGCCAGCGGAAGCTGAACCGTGAACGTGCTGCCGCGTCCTTCGCCGTCGCTGTGCGCCGTGATCGAGCCGCCGTGCAGCGTCACGATGCTGCGCGCAATCGCAAGCCCGATGCCGAGTCCGCCGAAGGTGCGCGTCGTCGCCTGCGACGCCTGCGCGAACGGCTCGAACACGCGGTCGATGAACGAAGCCGGAATGCCCGCGCCGTTGTCCGCGACCTGCACTTCCACGCGATTGCTTGTGCTCGTCGCAAGCACGCAAATGCGCCCGTTCTGTCCGTTGTACTTGAGCGCGTTGCTGAGCAGGTTCGAGAAAACCTGACGCAGCCGCATCTGATCGCCTTCGATGATGAGCGTGTCGGGCAGATCGGCCGTCACCGTGACGCGTTTCGCGCCGGCTGCGAGTTCGATGTCGCTGATCTCCGACTTGAGCAGCGGCACGAGATCGAACGGCTCCGCGCTGATGAGCATCTTGCCCGCCGCGATGCGGCTCAGGTCCAGCAGATCGTCGACGAGCCGCGACTGCAACTGCACATTGCGCGCGATCGCCTCGATGCCGCGCGCGGTCAGGCCGGGGTTCGCGTTCTCCTGCTTGAGCAGAAAGAGCCACGATTGCATCGCGTTGAGCGGCGTGCGCAGTTCATGCGACACGGTCGCGAGGAACGTGTCCTTCAGCTGGTTCGTGTGTTGCGCTTCGAGGCGCAGCAGGCGCTCGTTCGCGAGCAGCCGGTCGCGCTCGAACTCCAACGTCTTGTGGCGCGAGATGTCGATGGTGATGCCGTCGAAGCGCTGCGGCTGGCCTTGCTCGTCGACGTGCGTGCCGCCTTTGGCGCGAATCCACCGAATCTCGCCGGATGCCGAAACGGTCCGGAATTCGACGTCGTACGGAACGCCGTGCGTAACAGACTGCTCGACGGCCACGCGCGTCTTGTCGCGGTCGTCCGGGTGAATCCGCGAGTAGAACAGGTCCATGCTTACGCCCGCGTTCGCCGGCAGCCAGAAGTGTTCCTTGCACTTGGCATTCCACACGATGCGGTCGAGCGGCACCGGGCAATGGAACGTGCCGATGTCGGCGGCTTCGATCGCCAGATGAAGACGGTGCCGCTCGTCGCGCAGGCTTTGCGCGGTGCGCAGCGTTTCCTCGACGTCGGTGATCATGCCGACCCACTCGAATATCTCGCCCTGCTCGTCGTGAGTGCCGGCCGCGCGGACCTGGCAGCGCCGGAACGTCGACGACGCGGCGTGCCACACGCGCACGTCCGCGCGATACGGCGTGTCGGTGTGGAGCGACTGGTCGAGCGCCGCCTGAGACGTCGCGCGGTCGTCCGGATGAATCATCTCGGCCCAGCCATAACCGCGGTGCTCTTCCCACGGCTGTCCCGTATAACGCTCCCACGACGGCTGAGGGGCGACGAACCGGCCCATTGCATCGCAGACATACGCCACCGCGCTCGCCACGGTCACGAGCGCGCGATAGCGCGACTCCAGGCGCATGCGGTCCAGCTCGACGTTGCCGGGATTGCCGACGTCGATGGTCGCGCCGACCCAGCGGACGATCGCGCCGTCGCTGTGACGCATGGGGCTCGCGATCGAGCGCATCCAGCGATAAGTGCCGTCCGTCTGCCGGAAGCGATGGTCGATCAGATAATCCGTGCCGCTGGCGACCGATGCCGCCCAGCGCGCGAGCGTGTTCTCGCGGTCGTTCGGGTGCAGCAGCGCTTCCCATGCGCGGCCGAGCAAGTGCTGATCCGGGTCCGTGTGCTGGAACACGACGCTCGACAGGTAATCGAGCGCGCCGTCGGGCCGCGCGGTCCAGACGATGATGGGCATGACCTCCGCAAGCAGCTTGTAGTCGCCCGCTGTTGCTTGCGGGTCCGCTGAAGCGGCGGGCTCGCGGGAGTCGGGCACTTCGTGCTCGGGCTCTGAGAGCGCGGGTCGCGGGTCCGGTTGCGCGATGAGGAGCAGGGCCGGCGCGGAAGGGGCGGCATCGCCGGTCGCCAACGGGCGAAATTCGAAGCGCCACGTCCGGATGCCGCCGGTACCCGACTCGTCCGCTAACGCTTCGGTCGTGCTGACCACGCGACGCTCGTCGAGTGCTTGCGTCGCCGCGGACGTGAGCCGCGCACAAGAGGCATCGCGAGAAAGCAAGGGCAACCTGGCGCGTATGACGGACAGAAACGGCTCGGCGTCCGCACCGGCCGGCCACCATCCGAACTGCTGCTTGAACCGCGTGTTGGCCTCGACGACGCAGAAGTCCGGCCCGAGCACCGCGCACAAGGCGGGGTTCGCGTCCAGCAATGCAAGTGTCAATGCGTCTTCGTTAGCGTGCATGCGTTTACTAGAACTCAAGGATGCGACGATGATCTGGGCATGACTGCTTCAACGATCGACAGCGGGTTCTCGCATCGCACTCACGATGCTGCTGGGGAACGGCTTATTTTAGACGAAAGGAGCACATCGCGATGACGCATCGATGTCAGCGAGTCGGCGCTGGGAGCGAATGTTTGCGTGCGTCGGCTTAGATCAAACGTCGACCGTTGGAGGCATGAGCAGCGGCGCGATGGAACAGGGGAAGCGAAGGTAAGTATTGCTGGCTCCCGCAAAGGCGTGACGCCGCGTGCAGGTCGGCCATCTCGGCGAAACGAATGGGCTAAAGAATCGGCATGACCGCGCCGATAACGGGGACTGCATTCCCTACCGAAGCACAACGGGCCTTGCGACGGGATGCGACAGCAAGTGCGTAAGTGCGTATGCGCGCTCCGATGGACGTACTACGGTTCTCAGGCGTGGTGGGTGCCGCGCCGACGACCGACTTATCTATGAGCATTCGAAACTTTTCGGTATCAAAGAAGCTGGCGCTCGCTTTCGGCGCCGTGCTGGCGATCCTCGTGCTTCTCTCGAGCGTGAGCTACAGCAACCTGTCGCGCTTATCCGAAGCGGTTGCATGGAATGACCATTCCTATAAGGTCCTCCAGGCGGCAGACGAGGCGACACTCTCGCTCGTCAATATGGAAACCGGGCTGCGCGCATTCGCCGTGAGCGGCGACGACGAAGTGCTCGCGCCGCTCAACTCGGGCAAGCAGCGCTTCGCGGAGCGCTTCGAGCAACTGCGCTCGCTCACGGCCGACAACGCCCAGCAGCAGGCGCGCCTGAAGGCGCTCGGCGAGCAGCAACGCGCCTGGTACGCGACGGTTGTCGAGCCGATGATGGCAACGCGCCGCGCGGTCGCGGCGGGCAACGGTTCGCTCGAAGAGTTCGCGCGTAACTTCAAGTCGCAATCCGGCAAGCAGCAGATGGACGAGATGCGGGCGACGCTGCGGGACTTCCGCGAAGCAGAGGCCTCGCTGCTGACGCAGCGCAGCGATGAAGTCCAGCACCTTCGCTCCGTGACGGTAGCCGTTCTCGCGGTCGGCACGTTGATCGCCGTGGCGCTCGCTTCGATGCTCGGCCTCTGGCTGACCCGCGCCATTTGCGTGCCGCTGCGCCGTGCGGTGGATGCCGCCGACGGCATCGCGAAGGGCAACCTCACCGCGCGCATCGAAGCCGACAGCCAGGACGAGCCCGGCCTGCTTCTGGCCGCGCTTGCCGCGATGCAGGCGAATCTCGTGAACCTGATGACCCAGATTCGCACGAGCTCCGATTCGATCGGCACGGCATCGAGCGAAGTGTCGGCCGGCAATACCGACTTGTCGCAACGCACGGAAGAGCAGGCTGCATCGCTGGAACAGACGGCTTCGAGCCTCGCGGAACTGACGAGCACGGTCCAGCAGAGCGCGCAGAACGCGAGCCAGGGCGCCCAACTTGCGGAGAACGCGGCAGCGACCGCGCAAACGGGCGGCGAAGTCGTGGGGCAGGTCGTCTCGACGATGTCCGAGATCTCCGAGAGCTCGGCGCGCGTGGCCGAGATCATCGCGGTCATCGAAGGCATCTCGTTCCAGACGAACATTCTCGCGCTCAACGCAGCGGTCGAAGCCGCGCGCGCAGGCGAGCAAGGCAGGGGCTTCGCGGTCGTCGCGACGGAAGTGCGCACGCTGGCTCAGCGCAGCGCATCGGCTGCGAAGGAGATCAAGGCGCTCATCGAAACCTCCGTCGACAAGGTGACGGCGGGCACGCAGCTCGTCGATCGGGCCGGCGACACGATGAAGGAAATCGTCACGTCGATTCAGCGTGTCAACGACATCATGAGCGAGATCTCCGCCGCGACGCACGAGCAAAGCCGGGGCATCGAGGAAATCAACCGGGCGGTCGCGCAGATGGACGACGTGACGCAGCAGAACGCCGCGCTCGTCGAGCAAGCGGCGGCGGCGGCCACGTCGCTTGACGATCAGGCGCGTCGGCTGGGGTTGGCGGTGTCTGCGTTCAAGACGCACTGAGCGCAGAGCAGGGACGGGCTTAGGGCGACTGGGACGGGCGCGGAACATGCGCCTTTCTCAGTCGCCTTTTTTCGTCGAGAGTCGAACGAGCCGTGGCGCACGACGCCTGCATCGAAAGCTATTTACCCACTTGCCACTGCAGTACCGGGTGAGATACGCCCGCGATGAACGTCCATACTCCGCCCGGCGCGAAGTTCCACGTCGGGCCGAAGCTCGACGCCATGCTCATTTGCGCGGTCGTCAGGCCGTTCGCTGCCGGAATCGGCGTTCCGCGAGCCGCACCGACGCTCTGGCCCGACACTTGGCGGTCCCAGTAGACGTCCTTGGCGACGGTGCCTGCGTTGGTCGACGTGATGCCACCGGTGCCGCCCGGCGGCAGAACCGGGAGAATGTTCATCGCGGCGAAGGATTCCTCGATCCTGCCGCCGTTGTACTCGGTCAAACCGCCGTCTGTCAGGGCGCCGCCGGTGCCGGTCGCATACGACTGCCTGATGATCCCGTCCGGCGCGTTCTCGCCCGCGATGCCACCCAAGTGAGAATGCGAGCCGCCGGAGTAGTCGCCGTTAGAGGACGACTGCACGATCAGGCCCGAGTTCGACATCGCGATGCCGCCCATCAAGCCTTGCGCATACATCGTCACGCTGCTCGTCGCGCGCGAGACGGTGCCCGTGTTGTCACCGACCACGCCGCCGATGGCTCCCGCGCCTTCCTCGGCGGTGTCCATCTGGCCTTTGACGTCGACGTTCGCGATCAAGCCGGCCGATGCCCCCGCGAGCAGACCGGCGTGCGTTCCCCCCGTCGAAGCGTTCGCGTTCGTCAGATTCACGTTGCGTACCACGCCCGATGCCCCGATCGTCGAAAAAGTGCCGAGAGGTGGGGAATCCGAGGCCTCGACCGTGAAGAACGAGATGCCGTCGACGGTATGCCCGAAGCCGTCGAACTGGCCGGTGAAGCCGGTCGTGCTGCCCAGACCGATCGGCGTGAAGACGCCCTTCGAGGACAAGTCCTTCCCCAGCGCGTAATTGCCGGCGAGGTTCTGCGATATGTTCTCCAGTTCATCGATCGAGTTGACGAGCCGATAAGCCGTCACTTGCGTCTCGAGTCCGCTGAACGGCGCGGCGGCCCACGTGGCGTTCGTGCGTACGGTGCCCGGCGTGTACTGACCATTCGAATCGTAGAGCGCCGCGACGAAGCCGGTGCTTCGCGACCAGTCGATGGTGCCCGCGTTCGTGATGCTGCCGTGATTGTCGACGCCTTTCGAATCGGCGCGCAGCGTCAGGTTGCCCGCGCCTGTGTTCGATAGCGTGGTGGCGGGTCCGATCAGAATGGAACGTCCGGCGTTCAGCGTGAACGAAGCCGCGCCGTTCCAGCGGAGGGTCGAAACGATATTGATGTCCCTGTCCGCGTTGATCGTCACCGACGTGCCGCCCGAAAGGCTGCGCGACAGCGCCGCCGCGTTGTGCGGTCCCGCGTTCAGTTCGCCGACGCCGATGTTCCACTTCGACGCCGTCACCGTGCTGTGCTCGAACTCCATCGTCTTGCCGATGGTATCGACCGTGCCGCCGGTGCCGTCGCTATTCCGCGCGCTGATCCTCTCGTGCTGCTGCACATCGCCCTGACGCGCGACGAGCCAGACGTGACCATCGCGCGTGGCGGTGCCTGTCGCGCGCAAAGCGGCGTGACGGCCGGCGAGGGCGTAGACGTTGCCATCGGCCGCTTCCAGATGAATCTGCGCGGCGCGAATGGTGCCTCCGTTGACGACATCGCCCAGGCTACCCGGCTGCACGAAGACTTGCGTGCCGGATGCGGAGTCCTTCAGCAAGACTTGCTTGCCGGTGACGAGTTCTGCCGTTCCGTTCGGTGCAGCGATACGTCCTTCGTTTTCTGTGCGAGAAATGGAAATGAGGAATACGTCGCCACCGCTCGAACTGATCCGGCCCAGATTGAGCACGGAGGCGTGGCTCGCGCCGGACAAGGTCAGCGGACCGCCCGCCATGAAGCCGTCGTTGGACGCATCGAGCGTAGAGGCGACGAAGCGGCCGCCCGTCGTGACGACGCCTTGCCGTCCGATCAGCACGCCCTGCGGATTGATGAGGTAAAAGCTGCCGGTCGCGCTCAGGCTACCGTCGATGGTCGACATGTTCGAGCCGGTCACGCGCGACAACGTGGCGCCCGAGCCATTGTTGACCTTCACGCTGTTGCCCGCGCCGATGGAAAAGCTGTTCCAGTCGATCACGCCCCGTGCCGAGCTCTGCGTGATGGTGACCTGATCAGGACCCGACGCGATGCCGCCTGATCCCGCGACGAAGCGGCCGTTCTGCGGCAACGGGCCGGCCGCGAAGGCGACCGGTAGCGAGGCGCATGTCAGGAGCATCACAACCGCAGGCTGGGACAGGCGATGACGACAAACGAACGGAGCGCACATAAGGCCTCCCGTTGCATAGCACAACGAAGCTAAGGGTGCATCGTTAAGCATAGGCCGCGATAAGGAGAATGCAATGCGCGCGTAAGCCGGCTCGCTGCACGGGTGTGCGCTTCCGATGGCTCTCCGCTCGATGTGTGTGCCTTCAACGTAACGTCCGACGTTTCATCACGTACGAGCCATCGGTTTGCGCTGCGTGCGCTGCCCACTACGGTCTGATGCGAGTCCTTTGCTCGCGACCATCATTCCATGCTCAAGCGTTCGCACGTATGCTTCGGCGTCCAGTCGTCGGCTGGCAAGCCGCGCGGCATGGTCGCGTCCATGAGGATAAGCACCAGCCAGTGGCCTTGTTCCTTGCCGATGCCGGTGAGGAGCATCGGCTCTCCCGGCGGAACGATCACCGGCGGCGCGCCCGGCCGGCCGAGCTGTTCTCCATGCGGCGTTTCGAGACACTGCGCACCGGTGAGAACGAACCACGCTTCGGTGCCCGGATGCCGATGGATCGTCGACTGCATGCCGGGCTTGAAGTTTCCCTCCATGTAGGTGGCCATCAACGAACTGGCTTGTGGAAGTGTCAGCGGGCCGACATCGGCGATATGTTCTCCCGCCGATGGACGCCAGGACTCGCCCGCGATAGTGAAAAGCCAAACCGTCCCGAGGATTTCGACGACCGTACCGTTCGCGCTCTTCGCCGCTTGCGCCGATGAACGGTCCGCGAAGCGATCGATATGCCAGTAGACCGGGCCGTCCGGAAGTTTTTGCAGATGCTGTTCCCGCGTGGACGAAGCAGCCGTACTCGGTGGTCCGTTCGTTGACGGGGATGCAGGCGCCCCCCGTTTGCGCGAATGCGCGCGCCGGCGCCGCGAGTCCGATCACGGCCACGCCGATGACGCCCGATGCGACGGCCGCTGCTCTGACGATACGCTTCTGAAGTGACGGCAATTCTCGCATCGATGCCTGACTCCGAAAAATAATACGCAGTACTGTACGTATCTTAGATTCGGAATGCGTTTTCGCAAGCAGCGTACGGCTAGTGTCCGATTCAAAAGTGCGGCGTGCGTGCGACACCGCACAGAGCATGTCAATGCAAGCCCGGATTAGCCGACCGCGCTTTTCAACGCCAGACCGCACCGAAAAAAATAGACGCGAAAAGGGCTAAAGATGTCCGCCGCCCGAGCCGATAATGCGACGAGGCAAACCCGGAGTGATCCGGCGACGCAAAGCTAAAGGGACTCACGCGTGACCACGAGTGAGTTTGCCAGTTGCCCGCCACGAACGGCGGGCCAATCGACGGCGGCAGCAATGCCCGTGTCAGGAGGCGAAATGCAAATCAATCGGGCGTTCTTGAAGTGGGGGGCTGCACTCGCTGCGGTCATGTTGAGCAGCGCGGCGTTCGCGGCGGGCAGTGCGGGCGGGACGAGCACGTCTCTCAGCCTCGTCGTGCCGTCGTATTTCTACCCGACCAAAAGCGCGGCGGACTGGAACGGTCTCACTGCGCCTGCTAGCAAGGCGTCGACCACCGCTATCTTGAATCCGAATAGCGGTCCCGGCACGAGCGCCGATGCCAATTACGTCGCCGCCATCGCCAAGCTGCACGCGGCGGGCGGCAAGGTCATAGGCTACGTATCGACGTCTTATGCGAAACGCTCCTTGTCCGCAGTCGTGGCCGACATCAATACGTACGTGAGTCTCTATAACGTCGATGGCTTCTTCATCGACGAAATGACATCGGACAGTCAGACTGCGAATGTTCAGTTCTATCAGTCTGTCTATAACTACATCAAGGGACTGAAGTCGACGTATTCGGTCACGGCCAATCCAGGCACCACGATCCCCGAGGTCTACGCGAGCTTGCCGACGGCGGACCAGTTCGTCGTCTTCGAGGACAATGCAAAGAACTACGCGAAGTTCCAGCCGATGAGCTGGCAAGCGGCTTATCCGAAGAGCCGTTTCGTGCACATCGTCTATAACGTAAGCGCGGCGCAAATGCCGGGCGTGTTGGCGTATGCGAGAACGCATGGCGCAGGCGGCGTGTATGTGACGTCGCTAACGCTGCCGAATCCTTATAAGGGCCTTCCCGCCTATTGGAACGATGAAGCGACCAACGCCGCGGCGCAGTGAAAGAGGCGCGGCGTTTTTTCTGCAATAGGGATGCGGCTGGTGCAGCAGTACGAACATGGTCGCTCGCCGATGCTTAGGGCGCGACGAGTCCGCTTGAGCGCCTCTTTATCCTCTGGTACGAGTCGTTGCTGTCGATTGCTCCCCGGCACGCGACGAGAACGCAGATCGGCATAGATCGAGCTATCGCCGTCGCTTCGCACTTCGATGTCCTTCGTTCGCACCGACGTCACCGCGTGCGAACCAGCCTGTCTCTCTTCCACGATTCAACACGCCTGCTTCGCCTTCCCGCACGCCGGTAGTCACGACTCGATTCCTGCGCGCTGTCTGAACACATCCCATCGGCATCGGACCGGTCGCATGATAGTAAGACTACGTTTTCCCGCCATCGACGCCTAAGCTCTTCTCCCCCGTAATTCCCCCGCGAAAGCCCGCGAAACAAGCCGCTGCGCCGCATCAACGAGTAAACCCTAGCTTGCCCGCGCTGCGCCGTTCTCAGTATATTTTGATTGTATTACTACGCAGCAAGGGAACATCACTAGCATCCAGTCGAGCTATCCGTGGCACGCGCCGCTGCCCATATCGGTGTTGAGGAGACAACAACTATGGAAGAAGCACAGGAAGTCGCATCGCGTAGAAAGTTCCTGGCGGGTCTTGCCGCCACGGCCGGCGGCGTTGCGCTGTCGTCGGTATCGAAGCTCGGCTTCGCGCAGCAGAAAGTGTTCGTGCCGTTCAGCAACAAGAGTCTCGACTACTACTTCTTCGTCACGCAGCAGGAAGCGGTGAAGCGCGCGGTCGAAGCGAAGGGCTGGCAGTTTCAGGCCGTGAACGCGAACTTCAGCAACACGTCGCAACTGGAGCAGTGGAACAGCCTGATGCTGAAGAACCCGTCGGCGATCATCGCGGACCCGATCGACAGTCAGGCCATCGTCAGCGTCATCAAAAAGTACAACTTCAAGAAGATCCCGATCGGCATCATCGACACGCCCGCGCTCGGCGGCGATGTCGCGATCACCGTCGACTTCGACAACAAGGCGGGCGGCGTCATGGCCGCCGAGACCATCGTCGCGGCGCTCAAGAAGAAGAACGGGTCCGCGAAGGGCACGGTGCTGAACTGCTACGGCGCGTTGCAGTCGGTCGCGTGGCGTCTGCGCAAGGAAGGCTTCGAAGAAGCGATGAAGAAGTATCCGGACGTGAAGGTCATCAGCCGTCCGACGGAAGGCTTGCTCAAGAACATGTTGTCGGTCACGCTTTCCACGCTGTCCGAGTATCCCGATCTCGACGCCGTGCACGCGCCCAGCGATTCGCCGGCGCGCGGCATCGTCACGGCCTTGCAGCAGAAGGGCAAGTGGAAGAAGGTCGGCGAACAGGGGCACGTGATCTTCGTGAATATCGACGGCGAACCGGCCGCGCTGCAATGGATCGGCGATGGCTACATGGATGCCGTCGTCTCGCAGGACCCGATCGCCTACGCGCAGATCACGGTCGAAATGCTCGACAAGTATTCGCTCAAGGGCCAGCCGGTGCCGCACGGCGACTACCAGAACAGTCAGTACTTCTGGGAGAAGGCAGTCGTCACGAAGTCAGAGACGGGACCGAGTCTCGTGATTCAGCCGTTCGTCGTGGATGCAAGCTCGGTCAAGGACAAGCGGCAGTGGGGCAACATCGCCTATAACGAGTGGGGCATCCGCTATTCCTGATCCGCGCCAGTCCAAACGCGTTGCACGGCGCGCATTCGGCGCGCCGAATTCGGACCGGAGACTTTCTGAATGTCGGATACACCCAGCAACGATTACATCCTGCGGACGCACGACGTCGTCAAGCGCTACAAGGCCGTGCTCGCGCTCGACCGCGTTTCGATCAACATCCGGCGCGGCACGATCCACGGTCTGCTCGGCGAAAACGGCGCGGGCAAGTCCACGCTCGTGCGGCTGATCAGCGGGCAAACCACGCCGAGCGAAGGGCGCATCGTCCTGGACGGTGAAGACGTACAGGGCTCGGACGTTCAGGAGATGGAAGCGCGCGGCGTGTTCCTGGTGACGCAGGAACCGATGATCGTCGATTCCATGTCGGTTGCCGACAACCTGATGCTCGGGCGCTGGCCGCTGAAGCGCGGCATCACCGGTCGCGTGGATCAGCGCGCGTTGATGCAAAGCGTCGAAGCCGCGCTCGAAGGCACGGACTTCGATCCGCGCATGCCGGCGCGTCTGCTGTCCGCCGTCGCCAAGCGCAAGCTCAACATCCTGCGCGCGTTGCACAGCGGCGGCAAGCTGCTCATTCTCGACGAACCGACCACCGCGCTCACGCTCGCCGACCGCGAGCACCTGTTCGACTTCATGCGCAGTCTGAAGGCGCGCGGCGTGAGCTTCGTCTTCATCTCGCACTACAACGAAGAGATTCTCGATATCTGCGACGGCGTGTCCGTCCTGCGCAATGGCAAGCTCGCGGGCGAGCACGACGATCTTTCGAAGATCGACTCGGACGGTCTCTCGGAACTCGTCATCGGGCGCGACGTGCCGCTGTTCTATCGCGAACGGCGGGATACGGCGGCGGCCGGCCGCGAAGGCTGGCGCGTCGAGGGTCTCGCGGCGCCGGGCGTGCAGGTGGACGCGTTTTCCATCGCGCCGGGCGAGATCGTCGGCTTCGCCGGACTGCCGGGGTCGGGCGCAAAGGAATTCGCGCTCGCGCTCTTCGGCTCGAATCGCGCGACGCGCGGCCGGATCACGCACGACGGCAACACGAGCGCGCCGGCCGGTCATCCGGGCGAGGCGTTTCAGCGAGGCATCGCGTATCTGTCCGACGACCGTCATCGCGACGGGCTCGTCGGTCTGCAAAGCATCGCGCACAACATCACGCTGTCGAGCCTCAAGCACGTATCGAAGGCCGGCGTCATCGATGCGAACGCGGAACGCGGTGTCGTCGCGCGTTACTTCGAGCACTTTCGCGTGAAGGCGCCGACCGCCGAGGTGCTGCTCGGCACGCTTTCCGGGGGCAATCAGCAGAAGGTCTGCCTCGGCCGCGTGCTCGCCACGTCGCCGAAGCTCCTGATCCTCGACGAACCCACGCGCGGCATCGACGTGGGCGTAAAGGAGGAAGTGCATCGCATCATCGATACGCTGACGCGCGAGGGATTGAGCGTGATCGTCATTACGAGCGACCTCGACGAGATGGTGCGCCTCGTCGATCGCGTGTCGGTGTTCGTCGGCGGGCGCATCGAGCGCGAATACACCGGCGCGGAAATCGCGAAGGACGCCATCTTGCAGGCTGCCTTCAATGTGGAGCCGGCGTCGAACGACAGCGTGCCCGCCGAGCCGCTGGTGAATCAATCATGAGGAGACAGTCCATGCAAACACGAAGCGACCTTTCTTCGTCGCCTACGCCGGCGGCGCTCGCCGGTCAGGGCGGCGCCGCGCCGGCCACGGGAAGCGGCAAGCGCGGCAAGGGCGGCGTGCAGTGGGTGTTCCAGAACGTCGTCTGGCTCTGGCTCGCGGCGCTCGTCGTCGTGTTCGGCGTGCTCAATCCCTTCTTTTTCACGCTGTCGAATCTGCAGAACGTGCTGGTGCAGGCGACGGTGCTCGGCCTGCTCGCGCTCGCGGTGTCGATGCCGCTGATGGTGGCGGAGATCGACCTCTCGATCGCGAGCAACATGGGATTTTCCGCCGCCATCGGCGCGATTCTTTCGACGCGGCTCGGGCTCACGCCCGCCGTCGGCGTGCCGTTGGGCATCGCGGTGGCGACCGCGATCGGCTTCTTCAACGGCCTGTGCGTGACGCGCCTGAAGATGGTGTCGCTCATTCAGACGCTCGCCGTCATGATCGTGCTGCAAGGCTCGCTGCTCGCGGTAACGCAGGGCAACACCATCTCGGACATGTCCACCGGTTATATCTGGATCGGCCAGTACACGGTCAACAACTGGCCCGTCATGCCGATCGTGTTTCTCGTCGTACTCATCGGCATGGGCTTCATGTTGCGCAAGACGGTGCTCGGCCGCTATCTCTACGCGACCGGCGGCAACGCGCTCGCCGCCAATTCGGCCGGCATTCGCGTGAATCGCGTGAAGGTCATCGCGTTCACGCTGTCGGGCTTTCTCGCGGGCGTCGCCGGCTATCTGCTCGCCGCATGGCAGATGGCGATCACGTCGGATCAGGGCGAAGGCTTCCTGCTCTATGCCATCGCCGCGCCGATCATCGGCGGCGTGAGCGTGTTCGGCGGACGCGGCGGCGCGCTCGGCATTCTCGGCGGCGTGCTGCTGCTGACGGTGATCCACGTCGGCCTCGCGATTACCGAAGTGCCTTCGTTCTACGTGCAGATGATCGGCGGCATTCTCATCTTCATCGCGGTCGCGGTGGATGCCATCCGCGTCAACTTCGTTTCGCAATAACCTTGATCCGGACCATGACAGAACCTCGTCAGTGCGAGATGTATATCGATGGGCGCTTCGGCAGCGAAGGCGTTCGCGAATGGATCGATGTCGTGAATCCGGCGACGGAGCAGACCGTCGCCCGCGCGCCCGACGCCGATCAGGCGACGATCGATGCCGCCGTCGATGCCGCATCGCGCGCTTTCAGAAGCTGGCGCCGCGTGAATCCGTTCGAACGCTCGCGCCTGTTGCATGCGACAGCCGATTGCATCGCGGAAGACGAACGCGCCATCGCGCTGGCGATCACGACGGAAATGGGCAAGCCGCTCGCCGAAGCGCAGGGCGAGGCGCGCAAGCTCGCCAAGGCGTTCCACTACTACGCGGAAGAGGCCGTGCGCATCTACGGCGAGACGATCCCGAACGAAGACGACGGTTTCGTCAGTATCGTGGAGAAGGAGCCGGTCGGCGTGGTGGCGGCCATCGCGCCGTGGAACTATCCGGTGGAACTGATCGGCTGGAAGCTCGCGGCATCGCTCGCGGCGGGCTGCACGATTGTCGTGAAGCCGTCGGAATTCACGCCGTCGAGCGCGGAAGCCGTGTTTCGCTGCGTGCATCGCGCGGGATTGCCGGCGGGCGTCGCCAATCTCGTGATGGGCGCGAAAGAGGCCGGCAAGCGGCTCGTCGGACATCCGCGCGTCGACAAGGTGGCGTTCACGGGTTCCGGCAGCGCGGGCGAGGACATCTACAAGACGGTGCGCGGCATCACGGGTTTGTCGCTCGAACTGGGCGGAAGCTGTCCGCTGATCGTGACCGCCCATGCTGACCTCGACCTCGCGGTCGCGGGCGCGCTGCGGCGCGGCTTCCGCAACGCAGGGCAGATCTGCATTTCGATCAATCGCGCTTACGTGCAGGAAGCGGTCTATGACGCCTTCCTCGAACGCCTCGTCGATGGCGCGCAGAAGCTCGTCGTCGCGGACGGCATCGCGAACGAGAAAGCCGACGTCGGACCGATGGCCACGCGCGCGGGCGTCGAGAAAGTTCGCCGTCATCTCGACGATGCGCGTGAGCGCGGCGGCCGCATTCTGTGCGGCGGCGGCCGGCCGGATTCGATGGCATCGAATGAACGGGGCCTCTTCTATGCGCCGACGGTCGTTGCCGACGGCACGCCCGACATGCTCGTGATGCACGAGGAAACGTTCGGCCCGGTGATCGGCGTGACGCGCTACAAGATGCTCGACGACGCCATCGAGGCCGCCAACAGCACGCCCGCGGGCCTCGCGGCTTACGCGTACACGGAGCATGTGCGGGAGACGTTCGCGCTCTCGCGCGAACTGGACTTCGGCAACGTCGCCATCAACAACGTCGACGCAGGGATCATGAACGCGCCGTACGGCGGCCGCAAGCAGAGCGGCACGGGCTACGAGCACGGGCGCGAAGGCATGGAAGGCTATCTGCACCTGAAGCACGTGCGGCTGCGACACCGCGCATAAGAGACGCACGACGACCACGCATACGCAAACGGAGCGGCCATGGAACGGTATCTTCTCGGCATCGACGTCGGCACGTCCGCATGCAAGGTCATTGCAGTGGACGGCGCGGGCAATGTCGCGGCGAAGGCGCTCGCGGCGTATCCGCTCGTTTCGCCGCGGCCCGGCTGGGCCGAGCAGGACCCGGAGCACTGGTGGAGCGCGACGCAGACCGCGCTCGCGCAAGTGCTCGATGCGCTGCCGGATCGTCGCGCGGTGGCGGGCATCGGGCTGTCCGGACAGATGCACGGCCTGACCGCGCTCGACGAAGCCGACAACGTGCTGCGTCCCGCGATCCTCTGGTGCGACCAGCGGGCCGCGCCGTATTGCGACGAGATCACTGCGCGCGCAGGCGGGCTCGATGGTCTGCTCGCGCGGGTGCAGAACCGCATGTTGCCGGGCTTCACGGCGGGCAAGCTCTTGTGGATGCGCGAGCATGAGCCGGCGCTGTTCGCGCGCATGCGGCGAATGCTGAACCCGAAGGATTACCTTCGCCTGCGTCTGACCGGCGAGCACATCACCGATGTGTCCGACGCATCGGGCACCGGTCTCTTCGACGTGCGCCAGCGCCAGTGGTCGGGCGCGCTGATGTCTGCGCTGGACTTGCCCGCATCGCTTTTGCCGCAGGTCGTCGAATCGACCGAACGCGCGGGAACGTTGCGGGGCGACCTGGCGCAGGCGTGGGGCTTGCCGCGCGACGTGCCCGTGTTCGGCGGCGGCGGCGATTCCGTCATCCAGACGACGTCGATGGGCGCGATCGATGCCGGTCCACTCGGCGTGACCATCGGCACGGCGGGCATCGTCGCGGGCGGCTTGCGTACGTGTCCCGAGGCCACCGGGCAATTGCAGATTTCCTGCGGCAATGCGCCGGGCCGCTGGCACGTGATGGGCGTGACGCTCTCGGCGGGCGGCGCGTTCGAATGGCTGCGCGGCGCGCTGCGGCGCATGACGCCCGATCTGTCCTTCGAACGCATGACGCAACTGGCGAAAGCCGCCGCGCCCGGCTGCGACGGACTGCTCTTTTTGCCGTATCTGCTCGGGGAGCGCTGCCCGCATGTCGCGGCAGACGGACGTGCCGCGTGGATCGGCCTCACGTCGACGCACGATGCCGCTCACATGATCCGCAGCGTCATGGAAGGCGTGCTGCTGAACATCCGGTCGATCGCATCGCTGGGCGCGAGCGCCGGCCTCACGTGCGACGAGGTGCGTGTCTCGGGCGGCGCGACGGGGGAACCGCTGTGGCTGCAAATGCTCGCGGACGTGCTGCAACGCGAGGTGACCACGGTCACGGGCGCATCGGAGGGCGGCGCGTACGGCGCGGTGCTCGCGGCGGGCGTGGGCGCGGGCTGGTGGACATCGCTCGACGAAGCGGTCGGCACGCTGCGCGTGACGGGTCGCGTGAGCCCGGACACATCGCTCAAGGCGCTCTACGACGCACGTTTCGACACCTTCCGCACGCTGTACGACGCGCTGCGTCCGGTCTATCAACACATCGCCATGGAGAACCCGAGCCGATGACCGTCAACGAAATCATCCTTGAGGCCGAACGAACGGTCGACGCAGTCGTATTCGATCTCGATGGCACGCTCGTCGATACCGCGCCGGACATCGCAAGCGCCGTGAATCGCCTGCTCGCGACGCACGGCATCGCGCCGCAGACGGTCGGCTTCGTGGAAAAGTTCATCGGCGAAGGCTCGCACGGGCTGATCGACAAGTTGTACAAGGGCCTCGGTCTCGAACTGGATCAGGCGCGCGTCAGCGCGGACGTCGAGACCTATCTGTCCATCTACAAGCAGCATCCGGTCGAAAAGGCGACGCTCTACGCCGACGCGCTCGATGCGATTCCCGCGCTGCATGCGGCCGGCGTGAAGCTCGGCGTGTGCACGAACAAGGCGCAACAACTGGCGCAGGCGGTTCTCGCGCACTTCGGCATCGACCGGTATTTCAGCGCGGTCGTCGGAGGCGATATGCTTGCGCAAAGAAAGCCGCATCCCCGGCATTTGCTGATGACGCTCGAACAGATGGACGCCGCGCCCGAGCACACGCTCTATATCGGCGACACGCGCATCGACGCGCAGTGCGCAAAGGACGCGCAGGTTCGCTGTCTGATCGTCAACTGGGGCACCGGGCCGGACGTTCCCGTGCCCGATGACAGGCGGCTCGATTCCTTCGCCGAGTTAGTGACGAGGTGCGCCGCGCTCAATGCGTCGCGCCTGCCGGGAGCCTGATGAGAAACGACCTGCTGCGCCGTATCGCGCTTGAACACCCATCGTTGACGGGCGCGACCTTGCGCATCGCCGATGTATTGCTGGGCGCGCCCGAAGCCGCGCTCAAGATGAGCATGGCCGAGTTGTCGGAAGCGGCGCAGACCAGCGACCCGACCGTGGTGCGCTTTTTCCGCCGCTTCGACTGCGCCGACTATCAGGACTTCAAGGTCCGGCTCGGCCAGGGCCTGATACCGCAGGCGCCGTTCGATTACGAAGCCATCACGAACGCCGATACGCCCGCGAGCGTGTGCAGCAAGATCGTGAACAATTCGCTGCACGCCATTCAACGCTTCGCGCGTGACGTGGATTCCGCCGCCATCGAGCGCGCGACGCAATATCTGATCGATGCGAAGGGCATTTTCCTGTTCGGCCTCGGCATCTCGGAGACCATCGCCTTCGATGCCGAGCACAAGTTCTTTCGCCTCGGGCTGCATTGCCGCGTCGTGCTGGAAAGCCAGCGTCAACTGCTGCTCGCGCCGACCTTGCGCAACGACGAAGTGGCGGTCTTCTTCTCGCATTCGGGCTCGACCAAGTCGCTCGTGATGGCGGCCGCAATGGCGAAGGGCAAGGGCGCGGTGACCATCGCCGTGTGCGCGCCGGGCTCGCGGCTCGCGCAGACCTGCGACCTGACCGTCGCCGTGCCCGCATACGAGAACACCGAGTTGTACACGCCGCTCACGGCGCGCATCAATCACCTGCTCGTGGTGAACATGCTGGTCGCCATGCTGGGCCTGCGGCAAGGGCGCGAGCTGCCCGACAACCTCGCCGCGCTCGACCCCTGGTTCACCGACAAGTTCATGGATTAGCCCTTGTTTCAGGGGTGTTTCGATAACAACGGAGACGCAATTGGGTACGCATATCGAACCGGGCTATGCCCGACTGGAGCCGCAATCGAAGCAGGACGAGGCGAAGCTCGTCTCGGGTATCAAGGCGGTCGACCACTACCTCGCGCCGGGCATGAAAGTGGGGCTCGGCTCGGGCACGACATCGCACTGGTTCGTGCGCGCGCTCGCGCCGCGCGTGAAGGACGGGCTCGATATCGTCGGCGTGCCGACATCGAATGCGACGCGCGAACTGGCGATCGAACTCGGCGTGCCATTGACCGACCTCGGGCAGATCGACCGCCTCGACGTGACCATCGACGGCGCAGACGAGATCGATCATCAGGGCAGCATGATCAAGGGCGGCGGCGCGTGCCTGCTGTGGGAGAAGATCGTCGCGGCGGCGTCGCGCAAGATGGTCGCGGTCGTCGACGACAAGAAGGTCTTCGATACGCTCGGGCGTTTTCCGCTGCCGATCGAGGTCATCCAGTTCGGCTGGCAAAGCACGGAGCGTCTGCTGCGCGATTTGTTCGTATCCGCGGGATTCGATGCGGGCATCAGGATCGAGCGGCGCACGAAAAACGGCGCGCTCGTGGTGACGGACAGCGGCAACTGGATTCTCGACTGCCATCTCGAAGCCATTCCTGATCCGCTCGCGCTCGCGCCGCGCTTCAACGCCATTCCCGGCGTGGTCGAGCACGGCCTCTTCACCGGCATCGCGAGCGAGATGATCGTGGGTCATGCGGACGGCACGGCGGATATCGTCGTTTTCGACGGAGCGCGCCAATGAGCGAGATCGCAAAGGAAGACACGGGCGCGACCCTCGACGTCTTTCGTCTGGATGGCGAAGTCTGCGTCGTCACCGGCGCGGCGCAGGGCATCGGTCTCGCGATAGCCAAGGCGCTGCGCAATGCGGGCGCGACGGTCGTCATCGCGGACCGCGAAGCCACGCTCGGGCAGCGCGCCGCTGACGCGATCGGAGGCAGCTTCGTCACGCTGGACGTGACGGATTCATCGTCGGTCGATGCGGGCTTCGATGCGGTCGTCGCCGAGCACGGCAGACTCGACGTGCTGGTCAACAACGCGGGCGTCGTCAGGAACGCGGCCGCGCTCGAAACCGACGACGCCGCGTGGCGCGCCGTGCTCGCCGTGAACCTCGACGGCGTGTTCTATTGCTGCCGCAGTGCCGCGCGTCACATGTCGCGGCAGAAGAGCGGACGGATCGTCAACATCGCGAGCATGAGCGGGAGCATCGCGAACAAGCCTCAGCCGCAGGCATCGTATAACGCATCGAAAGCGGGCGTGATTCATCTCACGCGTTCGCTTGCCGCCGAATGGGCGGCGGACGGCATCCGCGTGAATTCCATCTCGCCAGGTTATGTCGGCACCGAACTGACCAAGCGCGGCTTCGCAAACGAAGCATGGCGCAAGGTGTGGCTGGACTACACGCCGCTCGAACGCATGGCCACGCCGGACGAAATCGCGCCGGGCGTCGTCTTTCTCGCGTCGCGGGCGAGCGCGTTCGTGACGGGATCGGACATCGTGATGGACGGCGGCTACACGGTCTGGTGATGCAGCCACTAACAAGATGAACGGAGACGATGAACCTATGAGCGCACTCGATGCAATCCACGCATTGCGCGACGCCCTCGGCGCGGATGTGGTGGCGTTGCCGGAAGAGTTCGGCGACAAGCGCGTGGTGGACTGGAGCGGCTTGCCCGGCGCCGTGCCGCTCGCGCTCGTGCGTCCGCGCGATACGAACGAAGTCGCGCAGGCGCTCGCCATCTGCGCGCGCTACCGTCAGCCGGTGGTGACGCAAGGCGGCCTGACAGGACTCGTCGGCGGCGCGAACCTGCGTGGCGGCGAGATAGCGCTGAGTCTGGAGCGCATGAACCGCATCGTCGAGATCGATGCGGTCTCCGCGACGATGACCGTCGAAGCGGGGGTCGCGCTGCAAACCGTGCAGGAAGCGGCGAGCGCGGCCGGATTCTACTTCCCGCTCGATCTCGGCGCGCGCGGCAGTTGCGCCATTGGCGGCAATCTCGCGACGAATGCGGGCGGCAATCGCGTCATCAAGTACGGCATGATGCGCGATCAGGTACTGGGCCTCGAAGCGGTGCTCGCGAGCGGCGAGATCATCGGCGGGCTCAACAAGATGATCAAGAACAACAGCGGCTACGATCTTCGCCATGTGTTGATCGGCAGCGAAGGCACGCTCGCGGTCATCACGCGTGCCGTGCTGCGTCTTCGGCCGAAGCCGACGGCCACGGCGACCGCATGGTGCGGCTTGCCCGACTTCGCCTCCGTCACGACGCTCCTCACGCGCGCACAGGCGCAACTGGCAGCGGGCGTATCGGCGTTCGAAGTGATGTGGGCGGGCTATCACGACGCGGTGATCGCCAACCTCTCCGCGCTGCGCGCGCCGCTTGCCGAGGCGCATCCGTTCTACGTGCTGCTGGAAAGCGTCGGCACCGACCCCGAGCGGCACGACGAAGCCTTCGAGGAATTTCTCGGCGGCATGCTCGAAGCGGGCGTGGTGACGGATGCGGCCATTGCATCGTCGGAAGCGCACGCGCGCGACTTCTGGGCGATCCGCGATGCGCCCGGCGAATACCAGCGCTTCATTCCGAATCACGCCGCTTACGACGTGAGCTTTTCGATCGCGCAGGTAGGCGTCGCCGCCGCGCGTTGCGAAGCGCGTCTGCGCGAGCAATGGCCCGACGCGCTCGTGATGACCTACGGGCATCTGGGCGACGGAAACATCCATATCGTCGTGGATGTGCCGGGCATGGGCAAGCACGATCACGACGAGATCGACCGCGTGATCTACGACGTCACGCGCGAGTTCGACGGCTCGATCTCGGCCGAGCACGGCATCGGCACGAAGAAGCGCGATTATCTTCCGCGAAGCCGCCGCGAAAGCGATATCGCGGCCATGCGCGCGATCAAGTCGGCGCTCGATCCGCTCGGCATTCTGAACCCCGGCAAAGTGGTGTGACCGATGAACCCAACTCTTTCGAACTGGCCCGAGCCTCGCGCGTTCAGAGTCGATCTGTCGAGCGGCCTGATGGAGGGCACGGGCACGCGCTATCAAAAGCGGTTGAAGGATCTTAACGGCCTCTATGGCGATGCCGATGCCTTTGCCACGCTGGTGGCTGCGCGCGGCGACGAGGTCGTGTATGACGTGACCGATCATCGTCCGAGCGATGCGCCCGGCGATCTGATCACCGGCGTCACGCGCATGAGTCCCGGCAAGGTGGGCGACGAGTTCTTCATGACGCGCGGGCACATTCACGCGAATATCGACAGGCCCGAGCTCTACTTCGGGCTCAAGGGGCATGGACTCATGTTGATGGAGTCGCCCGACGGCGAGACGCGTATCGTCGACATCGAGGCTCATACCGTGTGCTACGTGCCGCCGCGATGGATTCATCGCTCAGTGAATCTGGGCGACGACGATTTCGTGATGCTGTTCTGCTATCCCGCGGATGCCGGGCAGGACTACGCGATCATCGAGCGCGCCAACGGCATGAAGCTGCGCATTCTCGATGACGGCAAGGGCGGCTATCGCAGCGAGGCGAACCCGGCGTATGTCGCGCGCGATGAGGCGCAGATCGCCGGTCTGCTGGCACGAACGGAGCGCGAATGATGACATACGAAGCGGCAATCAAGCCCACGTTCTGGTTCATCGGCGTGACCACCGCGCAGAGTTCGATCATGCGCGTGTTTCCCGAATGGGCCAGGCATCTCGGTCTGGGCGATGTGCAGATGAAGGGCATTGACTTCGCGCCGCATGCGGAGCCCGAGGCGTATCGCGAGGCGGTGCGCTTTCTGCGCGACGATCCGCTTTCGCTCGGCGCGCTCGTCACGACGCACAAGATCGACCTGTATGCCGCGTGCCACGATCTCTTCGACGAGATCGACGAATACGCGCAGGCCATGAACGAGACCAGTTGCCTGTCGAAACGCGACGGCAAGTTCGTCTGCCACGCCAAGGACCCGATTACCGCCGGCTTTGCGCTCGACGGCTTTCTGCCCGCGCAGCACTTTGCGACCTCGGATGCCGAGGTATTCGTGATGGGCGCGGGCGGATCGGCCATCGCGATCACGTGGCATCTGATGCAGACGAAGCGGGGCGCGGACCGGCCTGCGAAGGTGATCGTGTCGGACCCGTCGCACGAACGTTTGCAGGAGATCGAACGCATTCACGGCGAGCTCAATCTCGGCGTGCCCTGCGAATACGTGCCCGTCTCACAGCCCGACGACAACGACCGCGTGACGGCGCGGCTGTCGCCCGGGGCGCTCGTCATCAATGCTACCGGCCTCGGCAAGGACAGGCCCGGTTCGCCGCTCACGGACGCCGCCGTGTTTCCCGAACACGCGATTCTTTGGGAGCTCAACTATCGCGGCGATCTCGTGTTTCTGGATCAGGCGCGGGCGCAACGCGAGCGCAGGCACTTGCAGGTCGAGGACGGCTGGACCTACTTCATCTACGGCTGGACGCGCGTGATGGCCGAAGTCTTCCATGTCGACATCGCGACGCGCGGACCGGCTTTCGAGGCGCTCTGCCGCATCGCCGCCGATGCGGGCAAGCCCGCGCCGCGCGCAGGCGCTGCCTGACGCCGGTGCCGATGGACGCCCTCTATCTCGCGATCGATGTGGGCACGGGCAGCGTGCGCGCCGCGCTCGTGGATGCGCGCGGCGTCGTGTGGACTATCGCCGCGCACGAGCACGAGCAGATCGTGCCGCGCTACGGCTGGTCCGAGCAGCGTCCGGCCGACTGGTGGTCGGGCGCGGCGCGGTCCATTCGCGAAGTGCTGGCGAGCGTCCCGGAGGCGGCGTCGCGTGTGGTTGCGGTGTGCGCGTGCGGCCAGATGCACGGCACCGTTCTCATCGACGACGACGGCAAGCTTACACGCGACACCGCGCCGCTATGGAACGACAAGCGCACCAGTGCCGAAGTCGCCGCGTTTCGCGCGCGGGCCGACTACGCGTTGCATGCAAAGCAGGCCGCCAATCCCGCGACGCCCGCGTGGCCCGCGTTCAAGCTGCAATGGCTGAAGGCGCACGATCCCGCCGCGTTCGAGCGCGCGACGACCGTGTTCATGCCGAAGGACTACGTGAACTTCCGGCTGACGGGCGAGCGCGCATGCGACTGGAGCGATGCATCGACCAGCTATCTGATGGATGCGTCGACTCGCACATGGTCCCGCGCGCTTCTCGATGCCTTCGGCCTCGATGCCGCGAAGCTCGCGCCGATCCGCGCGCCGCTCGACATTCTCGGCGGCGTCACGCAGGATGCCGCCGCGCAGACCGGCTTGCGTGAAGGGACGCCCGTGCTCGTCGGCGGGGCGGATTATCCGGTGTCGGTGCTCGGTTCGGGCGTTCATGCGCCGGGGCTCGCGTCGGACATCACCGGAACGTCGTCGATCATCACCGTGATCGCCGATACGCCGATGCTGCACCCGGACGTCTCCAACCTGGTGACATGCGACGGTTCGTGGGGCCGCTTCATGCTGCTGGATTCCGGCGGCGACGCGATGCGCTGGGCGCGGCGTGCGTTCCACGAAAATGCCTTGCCCTACGACGTCATCACGCAGAAGGCCGCGAGCGCGCCGGTCGGTGCGGACGGCCTGTTCTTCCTGCCCTACCTCACAGGCGAGCGACTGGGCGAACACGCCAACTCGCGCGGGCAGTTCTTCGGCATCACGGCCAAGCACGGATTGGGGCACTTGCACCGCGCGGTCCTCGAAGGCGTGGCATTCGCGGTGCGCCGTCAGATCGCGCTGCTTCGGCCGGAAGACGGCGGCATCGACCGGATCGTGGCGGCGAGCGGCGGCGCGCGGGCCGCGTTGTGGCTCGCGATCAAGGCGAGCATGTATCGCACGCCGATCCTCGTTCCTGCCGAAGTGGAGTGTGGCGTGATAGGCTGCGCTGTTCTCGCGGCCACCGCGCACGGACAGTTCGCGCGTCTCGCGGATGCGGTCAGCGCCTTCGTCCGGTTCGAGAGCGAGGTGCAGCCCGATCCGCGCGCGAGCGACAGGTACGATCGCATGATGCCCATTTTCGAGGGGCTCTACGCGCAGGCGCAGCAGTTCTACGACGATCTCGACGCGCTCGACGCACACGCGTTCTGAGCGCATGCACGACAAGGATAATCGGGCTTTGATCAAGGCAATTCTGTGGGACATGGACGGCACGCTCATCGAGAGCGAGTCGCTGCATCTGGCCACGCTCGTCGAGGCGCTCGCGCATCACGGCGTGCAGGCGGGTCATGAAATGCATCCGCTCGTTTTCGGCAAGACCGGGCGCGAAGTGCATGCGCTCGTTCGTGAGCGATTCGGGCTGACGGTCGACTTCGGCGAATGGTCGGCGTTTCGGGCGCGCTCGTACCTGAACGGCGCGCCGAAGCTCACGCCGCGTCCCGGCGCGCTCGAGGTGTATCGCGCGGCGAAGGTGGCCGGCATCACGCAGGCGATCGTATCGAACGCGTCGCGCATGTTGCTCGAAGCGAACCTGCGCGCGCTCGGAATCGAAGATCCTTCGCTCATCACGGTCAGCGTCAACGACGTGCGTCACGGCAAGCCCAGTCCCGAGCCGTACGAACGCGCAGCGTGGCTTCTGCGGCTCGCGCCGGAAGAGGTCGTCGCGGTCGAGGACAGTCCGACCGGCGCGCTCGGTGCGATCGCCGCGCACATGCGCGTGATCGGCTGGCCCGTCGATGATGACGCCGCCGCGCTCTTTCACGCCGACGCGGACATCGTGCACTCGCCGGACGAACTCGCGGCGAAGCTCGGGCTTCCTGCTGAGGCGTTGCGATAGAGCGGTGACTTCGGGCCGCAGTCAGCGGAGTGCTGGTCTTCGGTCCGCTTACGCCGATGCGACCTGTGACGCATGAAAAGGTGCGTACTCAAACTCATGGATGAGACACGGCCAAGCTTTCGATATCCATACGAACCAGCTGTGCATAGGGTAAAACTACCCGCTCCACGTCGAAAGTTCGTCTAAAAAAGTAGATGCGACGCTTAAGCCTGGTGCATGCATGCCGAAAAATGGTGCATGACCCACCGCAAGGCGCACTACTGACATGGCAAACCTCACTGTAAAGACTCAACTCACGCTCATCGCCGGATCGATGGGCGCATCGATGATTGCAATCGCGCTCGCCGGCGTCGTTGGAATGAACCAGACTGGCGAAGCATTGCGCAGCGTCTACGAAGATCGGACGGTGTGCATCCAGCAACTTGCTCAGATCAACAACCGGCTGCAGGACGAAGTCATCTCGCTCTCGAAGGCAACGCTCGACCCGCAGGCAAGCGCAGCGGTACCGGCTATCGAACGCGCCAACAAGGACCGAACGGAAATCGACGCGCTCTGGAAGGAGTACATGTCGAGCTACCTGACGCCGACCGAGAAGCAACTCGCCGACACGTTCAAGGACAGCTATGGCGCGATCGAAACGAAAGGCTTCGCGCCTCTGCGTTCGGCATTAGCCAATAATCAACACGAGCAGGCGTACACGGTACTTCACGGCGGAGTCGATGCGGAATTGCCGAAGGTATTGGCAGCGATGCGTGATTTGCGACAGCTCCAGGTCGACGTTGCGAAGAGCGAGTATGAGGCATCGCGTGAACGTTTCGCGGTCTTGCGCGCGATCCTGATTGCGCTTGCCATCGCGGGCATGACGATCGGGGCGGGCGTGAGCGTGTTCATGGGAAGACGGCTCTACAGGGCGCTCGGTGGCGAGCCGGCGTACGCGGCCGAGATGGTAAGAACCATTGCGTCCGGAAATCTGACTTCCCCGATCGCGCACGATCCGGCGAATGAACACAGTCTCGTCACATCGCTCGAATCGATGCGCAGGCAATTGAGCGGAGTCGTGGCCGGCATCAAGACATCGGCCGAATCCATTTCGGTCGCGGCCGGCGAGATCGCGCAGGGCAACGTCGACCTGTCGCAACGAACAGAGGAACAGGCCGCGTCGCTCGAGGAAACGGCGGCCAGCATGGAGGAACTAACCTCCACCGTGCGACTGAACACCGAGAACGCGCTACAGGCGAGTTCCCTTGCAGCGTCCGCGTCGGATACGGCGGCGGAAGGCGGCGAAGTCGTGGACCGCGTGGTATCGACCATGCGCGATATCTCCGACAGCTCGTCGAAGGTGGCAGAGATCATCTCGGTCATCGAAGGCATCGCGTTCCAGACCAATATCCTTGCGCTAAACGCAGCCGTTGAGGCCGCCCGCGCAGGCGAGCAAGGGCGCGGCTTCGCGGTAGTGGCGGGAGAAGTGCGCACGCTCGCGCAACGCAGCGCCACCGCGGCGCGGGAGATCAAGGAACTGATCGGCAGTTCGGTGGAACATGTGAACGCGGGATCGTCGCTCGTGCTCGACGCAGGCAAGACGATGGATGAGCTTGTCCGCTCGGTCAAACGCGTGACGGACATCATGGGCGAGATCGCGTCGGCATCCAACGAGCAAAGCACGGGCATCGAACAGGTGAATGTCGCGGTCGGCCAGATGGATGAAGTCACTCAGCAGAATGCCGCACTGGTCGAGCAAGCGAGCGCGGCGGCACAAGCGATGGCCGAGCAAGCGAACAGCCTTCGCCGGGCGGTTGCGGTTTTCAAGGTCGACTGACCGCCTCCGAAAGAAACAGCGCGGGTTCGCAGTGCACTGGCGTGACTTCGCTGCGCCGATAGCACTTCGCGGTCCGCGTTTCGCATTCTGCGGCGCCGAACGCTGCTGAAGCCACTGCGACCGTCCGCGCGGCTCGGCCATCGATGAATGCCGCGCATGTGCGCGTCATCGAGCACAACGTCTCCTTCTTCGTCGATCCCACTCTATCAGACAGGGTTATCCCCCATCCGTCGAAAGTTGAAAACATGTAATCATATATATGAATTCGACGGAGAGACATCATGCAGTCCGATGACCGGTTGCCGCGTTACCAGCGCTTGCGCGACGAAATGGTTGCCCTGATCGCGGCGCGTCATTGGCGACCGGGCGAAGCGATTCCCACCGAGCAGGCGCTCTCTCAAAGCTACGGCGTTGCCGTCGGCACGGTGAGAAAGGCCGTCGATCTGCTCGTGGCCGAAGGTCTTCTCGAACGATTTCAAGGCAGAGGAACGTTCGTGCGCCGCGCGAACTTCGACGGCTCCCTGTTTCGCTTCTTTCGCTTTCAGACGCGACAAGGCGAACGCCGCATCCCGGAGAGCCGGATCTTGCGACGCGAGGTCGTCGATGCGCCGTCGGCAGTCGCCGCGACACTGCAAATAGCACGGACGGCCCGCGTGATTCAGATGTCCCGCGTGCGCCTGATCGACGGCGTGCCGATGCTCGCCGAAGAAATATGGCTGCCGTACGCGCGCTTTGCGGCGTTCGCGAAGATGGACTTGAACGAGATCGGCGATCTGCTTTACCCGGTGTACGAGACGCAGTGCAACCAGATCGTGGCGTCCGCCACTGAAACGCTGACCGTCGAAGCCATCGGCTCACGGCACGCGAGACTCCTGAACATCGAACCGGGCGCGCCGGCCGTCGTCATCGAACGTCTTGCATTCGGCTACGACCGGCAGCCGCTGGAATGGCGCCGCTCGCGTGGTCCCGCCAGCGAGTTCATCTATCAGGCGGAGATCCGCTAGTGATCGGGCGCTAACGGCAGCACGTTGTTCTGAATACAACCGGCGACGGAGACGGGAGAGGGGGCGGCATGTTCAACTGGTTCAAAGAAATTTCGGGCAATGAACGCAGGACGTTCTGGGCGTGTTTCGGCGGATGGGCGCTCGATTCGCTCGACGTGCAGATGTTCAGCCTCGTCATTCCGGCGATCATCACCGAGTGGTCGATCAGCCGCACGCAAGCGGGACTCGTGAGCGGCGTCACGCTCGTTGCGTCGGCGCTCGGCGGATGGATTGCCGGCATGCTGTCCGACCGGTTCGGACGCGTCAGAACACTGCAATGGACCGTCGCGTTCTTTTCCGTCTTCACCTTCCTGTGCGCGTTCGCGCAGAACTATCCGCAGTTTCTCGTGCTAAAGACGTTGCAGGGTTTCGGCTTCGGTGGCGAGTGGGCGGCAGGCGCCGTGCTCATGGCCGAGACCATCCGCAACGAGCATCGCGGCAAGGCGATGGGCAGCGTGCAGAGCGCATGGTCCGTCGGTTGGGGCGCAGCCGTGCTGCTGTATGCGCTGATGTTCTCGTTCGTGCCCGCGGCCACGGCATGGCGCGTGATGTTCGCCATCGGCATCGTTCCCGCGCTTCTGATCCTGTACGTCCGGCGCGGCGTGCACGAGCCGGGAACGTCGTCACAATCGTCCCAAGCGACGCGCGACGCGCGAGTGCGCCTCACCGAGACGCAACCCACACCGGTGGCCGGCATCTTTTCAGCGGGAATGCTTCGCATGACGTTGATCGGCGCGCTGCTGGGCGTCGGCGCGCACGGCGGCTATTACGCGCTGATGACGTGGCTGCCGACTTTCCTGAAGAGCGAGCGTCATCTGTCCGTGCTCGGTACGGGCGGCTATCTCGCCGTGGTCATCGTCGCGTTCTTTTGCGGATGTCTCGTCAGCGCGCAATTGCTGGATCGCATCGGTCGTCGCGGAACCATCCTCACATTCGCGATCTGCTGCGTGATAACGGTGGTCGCCTATTTGTTCCTTCCGCTCGGCAATACCGCGATGCTGTTCTTCGGCTTTCCGCTCGGCTTCTTCGCGGCGGGCATTCCCGCGAGCATGGGCGCGCTGTTCAACGAGCTCTATCCGCGCGGCGTGCGCGGCACGGGCGTGGGGTTCTGCTACAACTTCGGCCGCGTCGTGTCGGCGGGATTCCCCGTGCTCGTCGGGCATATGTCGGCGAATATGTCGCTCGGCACGGCGATCGGCATCGATGCGGGCCTCGCCTACGCCATCGTCGTGCTGTCCGTGCTGATGCTGCCGGAGACGCGCGGCCGCGTGCTGGGCGAAGTCGCGCCCACCGCGGAGGACTCGCGTCCGCTCGCTCACGCTCCGAGGCATTGACGCGCCCGCCCTTCACGCGGCGTCGAAACCATTGATGAGGAAAGACCCATGCTCCCTGAGTCGGAGACAGACGTGAGCCGTCGAAAGGATGCGCATCGTCGATCCGGGATCGCGCCAGTCGATACGCATGCTCATGTCTTCAGGCGCGGTCTTCCGCTCGCCGAGCATCGCCGCTATGCGCCCGATTACGACGCGCCGTTGCATGCCTACCTCGCGGAACTCGATGCGCACGGAATAGCGCGCGGCGTGCTCGTGCAGCCCAGCTTTCTCGGCACCGATTGCGGCTATCTGCTGGACGCACTGCGAAGCGCGCGCGACAGGCTGCGTGGCGTGGCTGTGATCGCGCGGGATTGCGAACCGCATGCGCTGGCCGATATGGCCGAAGCGGGCATCGTCGGCATCCGGTTGAATCTGATCGGCCACGCCGACAATCCGCTCGACCACTGGGTGAGCGCGCGCACGCTGGCTCATGTGCAGGAACTCGCATGGCATGTCGAAGTGCACGCGGAAGCAGCGAGGCTCGAAGGCATCGTCGCGCCGCTTCTCGAAGCGGGCGTCAACGTCGTCGTCGATCATTTCGGCAGGCCCGATCCCGCTCTCGGCGCGAGCGATGCAGGCTTTCGCCGTCTGCTCGAATTTGGTCGATCGGAGCGCGTATGGGTCAAGGTATCCGGGGCATACCGCAACTGGCCGGACCACGATGTCGTCGAGCGCGAGGCCCGCGAGGCATTCGATCTTTTGAGGGATGCGTTCGGGCTGCATCGCCTGATGTGGGGTAGCGACTGGCCGCATACGCAGTTCGAGAAGTCCGAGCAAATGTCGAGTGCGCTGGACCTATTGCACGCGCTGATCCCGGACCCGGAAGAACGCAACGTCGTGCTGACGCACACGCCCGCGAGCCTCTACATGTTCGATCACGAGGCCGCGAATCAGTAATCGCGCCTGACGTCCCCGATAAAGCCCCGCCGCGCATCTGGCAACACACTTCGAACCGAAGACAGATCAAATGACTCCTCTAGACATCGATTTATTGCTCACCGCGCTCTTCAGCGTGCTGGTGTTGGTCGCGCTCATCGTGTCGCGCATCAAGATGCATCCGCTTCTCGCGTTGCTCGTCGTATCCATTGGCGTGGGCTTCGCCACCGGCATGGAGCCGGGAAGCATCGTCAAGCATCTGACGAACGGCGCGGGAAAGACACTGGGCGCGGTGGGCGTGGTCATCGCGCTGGGCGCGATGCTCGGCAAGATCCTCGCCGATGCGGGTATCACTGAGCAGATCGCCGAAGCCATGCTAAGGCGCGCCTCTGACCGGATGATCCCGTGGGCCATGACGCTCGTGGCGTTCGTCGTGGGCATTCCGATGTTCTTCGAAGTGGGGCTGGTCGTTATGTTGCCCCTCATCTTCAGCGTCGCGCGCAAGCTGGAAAGCCACGCCCGCTTCAAGGGCTCGGCCTATGTGTACGTCGGTGTGCCGGTGATTTCGGCGCTGGCCGCCATGCACGGCATGGTCCCGCCTCATCCGGGGCCATTGACTGCGATCGCCACGCTGAAGACTTCGGTGGGCCCCACCATGTTGTATGGCTTTCTTGCGGCGATTCCCGCGATGGTTCTGGGAGGCCCGCTCTATGGCGCGTTCATTTCACCACGCATGAGCACGCGACCCGATCAGGGCTTGCTGGACCAGTTCACCGTCGTGGAGCAGGCACCCACGGACCGGCGGCCTGCCGTCGGTCTGGGCGTGTTGGCCGCGTTGTTGCCCGCCATCCTGATGCTCGTTCATGCGGTCGCGGAGATGGTGTTGCCGAAAAGCTCGCCGATGCTGCATGTCGCGAGCTTCCTCGGCAATCCGCTGATCGCGATGTTGCTGGGCGTACTGTTCGCCATCACGACCCTGGTCCTCGCGCGAGGAGGCGATGCCGAGAAGCTGCGCCACGCGCTCGGCACGAGTCTCAAGCCGATTGCATCGATCATCATGATCATCGCGGGAGGCGGCGCATTCCAGGAGATGCTGACGAGCGCAAAGGTGGGCGAGGCCATCGTCCATCTCACGCAGCACTTCGCTTTTCCCCCGCTGATTCTGGGTTGGCTGATTGCCATGGCGCTTTCCGTCTCGACCGGCTCGGCCACGGTCGGTATCGTCGGCGCAGCAGGTTTGCTGGCCCCGCTTGCCGGAGCCGATCCGAGCCTCAACTTGCCGTTGCTGGCTTTGTCGATCGGCTGCGGCTCGCTGTTCTTCAACTACGCGAACCACGCCGGCTTCTGGATGGTGAAGGAATCATTCGGCATGACGATGGGCGAAGCGACCAAGACGATCTCGGTGGTTCAATCCATCGTGGCGGTGGTCGGCCTGATCATGGCGCTTGTGTTCAATGCGGTTATCGGTGTTCACTGAGTTCGGCTCAGGTACACGTTTCGGGCGGCGGGCAGCGGACCTATGATAATGGCGGCAGGCTCTTCACCGCCACCGCTGCAATCGACTGGAAAAAGCGCGTTCTTCAGCTCGCCGCGACCACGGCGATCTCCACCAGCAACGCGGGCGACGCCAGTTGCGCCTGCACCGTCGCGCGCGCCGGCGCGCAGCCTTCGGGCACCCACGCGTCCCAGACTTCGTTCATGCCCGCGAAATCGCGCTCGATGTTCGCGACCCACACTTGCGCCGACACCAGACGCGTTCTGTCGATGCCCGCCTTGTCCAGATAGCCATCGATCTTTTCGAGGACGCTGGCGGTCTGCCGCTTGATGTCGGGCGTCTGATCGGCGGACGTCTGCCCGCCGATGAACACGAGCCCGCCCGCCTTGACGACGCGGCTCATGCGCTGATTGGTGTCGATACGAACGATATCGCTCATTGAATGGCTCCTTTGCATGCGAGGTCCGCGCATGCCGTGGGCACGCGCGGCGGTTTGAAAAGATGGAATCAGTGCGCGACGAGCGTCGCGGCGTTCTCGCTCGATGACGACGCAGCGCGCTTGTCGAACCGGTCGATGGCGAACGCATCGAGCGAAAGGGAAGGCGCGCCGTCGAGCATGAGTTCGGAGACGAGCTTGCCGCAGCCCGGCCCGAGTTGGAAGCCGCTGCCGCAATAGCCGAACGAGTAGTACAAATTCGACGCAGCGCGGCTCGCGGAGATGACCGGCAGTTCGTCTTCGGTGAAGGCTTCGACGCCCGCCCACGCCCGATTGACGCCGAGATGACGCAGATGCGGAAAGAGATCGGTGACGGTCTTCGCGCTCTTCACGAGGCGCATGAAGTCCACTTCGCCGTGGCGATTCGCCAGCTCGGCAATGCCGATCAGCTTGCCGCCGATCACCACCGTGCCGTTATCGAACTGCTTGAACGACAGCGGCCGGCCCGTCGCGCCGAGCGTTGCGCGGCAGAAGGGCGCGACGCGATGCGTGACCATGAGCATGAGCCCTTCGGGATGCACGGGCACGATCTCGCCGGCCTGCTTCGCGAGTTCGCCGGACCACGCGCCCGACGCGATCAGCATCTTCCCGGCGCTGAACGTGCCGCGCGGCGTCTGCGCGATCCATCGCGCGCCGCGTGGTTCGATGCGCGTGACCGGCGTGCCTTCCAGAAACCGCACGCCGAGCCGTTGCGCGGCGAGCCGGAATGCAGTCGTGGTGCGATACGGCAGCGCATAACCGTCGCGCTCGACCCAGATGCCGCCCGTCACGTGTTTCGCTAGCGCCGGTTCCAGTTCGAGCACGGTCTGCCGATCGATCACTTTCTCGTGCGTGAATCCATGCGATTCGAGCAGCGCCACGCGCTCGCGGCACGCGTCAAGTTCCGCTTCGGTTTCGGCGATCTTCAGTTGTCCTGATGGAACGAATCCGCCGTCTTCCCCGAGCAGTTCTTTCATGCCATGCCACATGTCACGCGACATCAGCGCGAGCGGAATCTCGGGTAGCGGACGTCCGAGCGTGCGCACGCCGCCCGCGTTGACGCCCGACGAGTGCCGCGCCACATAGTCGGCTTCGAGCACGACGACACGCGCGCCGCGCTTCGCGAGATGGAATGCGCTGCTGGTGCCGTGCAAGCCGCCGCCCACGACGATCACATCGGCTTCGCTGATCTCATTCACCGGCGAGTTCTCCGAGCGTGAGCGGCTTGATCGGCGGGCGAATGCGGTAGTAGCCGACCTCGGCCGGCGACACGCGCCGCGCATCGGCAATGACCTCCGTCACCGTCAGCCCGCACATGCGGCCCTGACACGGCCCCATGCCGCAGCGTCCGAACGACTTCGCCTGATTCGGCCCGACGCAGCCCAGCTCGACGAACTGGCGCAGCTCGCCCGCGGTGACTTCCTCGCATCGGCAGACGATCGTTTCGTTCTTCGGAATGCGGTTCGCATCGCGCGGACGATACAGCGAATCGAGGAACGGCCGAATGCGCATGGCGCCGGCCAGATCACGTCGGAGCGACGTCGCTTCGAGATCGCGCCTGGCCGAATCGATCGCCCCGAGTTGCGCCGCCACGGCGACGCCCGCGAGCGCGCCTTGCAGCGCCGCCGCCTGCGCCCCGCCGATGCCCGCGCCATCGCCCGCGACGAAGATGCCGGGCACGTCCAGCTCGCCCCATGCGTCGGTTTTCGGCGTGAAGCAGAGTTGCGCATGGTCCCAACGATGCGCCGCGCGCAAGGCCTGCGTGAACTGCGTGTTGGGCACGACGCCCTGATGCAGCAAGATCACGTCCGCTTCGATGCGATGCGCCGCGCCCTGCGTCGTGAAGCTGAGCGCGCTCGCATGCTCCGCGCCGTCCGTGCCGATGCGCGATTCCACGCGCAGGTCGTCGGCGGCCTCGAACATGGGCACGCCCGCTTCGCGCAGCGTGCGCATCAGGTGCAAGCCTTTGCTCAGATACGGCCACGCGCGCAACGCCGACAGCATGTGACGCTTCGCGCGCCAGCGGTCTTCGTGGCGCGTCGTATCGACGAGCGCGCGAATCGGCACGCCCGCGCGAACGTATTGCCAGCCGAGCAGATACAAAAGCGGTCCGCAGCCCGCGAGAACCGGCGGCGCGGCGGGCACTTCGCCGGCGCTCTTGAGGAGGATCTGCGCCGCGCCCGCCGTCAGCACGCCGGGCAGCGTCCAGCCGGGAATCGGGAAGGGCCGCTCCATCGCGCCGCTCGCGAGAATCACACGCTGTGCCTCGAAGCTGCCGATCTTGCCGTCCTTCAGATAGTTGATGCCGCGCTCGCGCGTGACCTGCCACACGGTCGCGCCAGTCAGATGCCGCGCGCCCGATGACGCGAACGCCTGCGCGATCGCGCCGCCAGCCGCGTAGTCGGGACCGAGAATCTCCTTGCGGCGCGCATCCGCACGGCCGACGCCGCGATAAATCTGCCCGCCGGCCGCATCCTGTTCGTCGATCAAAACGGTCTTGAGGCCCGCGCGCGCCGTTCGCGTCGCGGCGCTCATGCCCGCAGGACCCGCGCCGATCACGACGACATCCACGGCTTCGGCGTTCGATGAGACGAGGTTAGCGTCCATGCGCGTTCTCCAGCGATGCATCGGCAGTATCGGTATCGACGGATGGCGGCAGATCGCGCGCGCCTTCCTGCGAACGGATGCGCATGCCGGCCCGCACTTCGACCATGCAGCTCTGGCGGCTCGGCACGCCGTCGATCTCGACCAGACATTCGAAGCACGCGCCCATCATGCAGTACGGCGCGCGCGGGGCGCCGGAGACCGGCGTCGCGCGAAACCGCGACACGCCCGCCGCGAGCAGGGCCGCCGCGACCGAGCGCCCGCCCGGCACGCTCAAAGCCTGACCGTTGAAGAAGATGTCGATGTTCGCGCTATCCGCGCCCGGCAACGGCTTGAAAAGCGAAGGTGTCGATGAAGTCATGTCGTGCTGGCTCAATGTGCGGAGATCAGTTCTTTGGCGTGCTCGAAGCGGCGCGCGGAGAAGGCGGGAAGCTCGTCGGGAATCGGCGCGCCGAGAATCCACGGGGCGATGCGCAGGGCGTGCGCGGCGGCGAGCGTCACGCCGCTGTGGCAGGTCACGACGAACGCGCCGGGATGCGCCTCCGACTGGTCATAGACCGGGAAGCCGTCCGGGCTGTAGACGCGCAATGCGGCCCACATGCGAACGAGCCGCACGTGTTCGAGCAGCGGGAACGCGCGCACGGCGCGGCGGGCGATATCGGCGAGGACGTGTGTCGTCGTGAAGTCGTTGAAGCCGACTTCTTCCATCGAATCGCCGAATTGCAGGCTGCCTTCGTCGGTCTGGCGCACGTTGAGCGTCGGATAATGCAGGAACGGCGCGACGCGCTCGCTCACGAGCACTTGTCCGCGATTCGGCGCGACCGGCGCATTCAGCCCGACGAACGGCGCGAGCGTGCGATTGCCGAGGCCGGCCGCGAGCACCACGCGCCCGGCGCGATACGTGCCGCGCTTGCCGTGCACGACGAAGCCGTTTCTCTCCGGCACGATGCGCTCGGCGCGCTCGGCGGACACGAGGCGCACGCCGCGCGCCTGCATCGACGCGTGAAGGCCGCGCAGCAGCTTGAGCGGATTCACATGGCCGTCCATCGGCGTGTAGCTCGCGCCGATCACCTTCGGTCCGATCTGCGGAATGCGCTCGCGCACTTCGGCGGCCGTCAGCATCTGATACGGGTAGTCGCCCAGTTCGGCTTGCAACGTCGACAGACGCTTCTCGCGGTCCGCGAGCTCGGCGTCGTTGAAGCAGAAGTGGAAGCCGCCGGGCTGACGCAGCGCCACATCGACGCCCGATTCGCCATGCAGCGATTCCGCGAGCGCGGGCCAACGCGCCGCCGAACTGCGCGACCATCGCGCGTAGGGCGACAGGCCGTAGCCTTTGCCCTGAATCCACACGAGGCCGAAGTTGCCGCGCGAGGCGCGAAAGCCGCCGTCGTCTTCATCGAGCACGGTCACGCGCGCGCCTTCGCGAGCGAGGCCGTACGCGACGGCGGAACCCACCAGGCCGCCGCCGAGAACGATTACGTCGGGACTAACAGAAGTCATCGGGCTTCTCCGATCAGGATACGGTCCAGTCCGACCATGCGGTCGAGCAGGATCATCAGGAGCACCGTGCCGACGATCAGCACCGCGGACACGCTCGCGACCAGCGGATCGATCGTCTGCGCGATCTGGTTGTACATCGCGACGGGCAGCGTCGTGGTGCCGGGCGTGGCGACGAAGATGGTCATCGTCAGCTCGTCGAAGCTCTGGATGAACGAGAGCACCCAGCCGCCCGCGACGCCCGTGCGGATCATCGGCAGCACGACGCGGCGAAACGCGGTGAAGCGGCTCGCGCCACACGAAAGCGCCGCGCGTTCGGCATCGCGGTCGAGCCCCACCGCCGACGACAGCGCGAGCCGCAGCGCATACGGCAGCACGATCACCACATGCGCGCACACCAGCGACCAGAACGATCCCGACAGATTGAGCATCGACAGGAAGCGCAGGAACGCGATGCCGAGCACGACGGCGGGAATCATCATCGGCGAGAGAAAGAAGCTGGTGAGCGCGGCGCGGCCGGGAAAACGGTAACGCGCAATGGCCAGCGCCGCGGGCACCGCGAGCAGCACGCCGATGGTCGCCGCCGCGAACGCGAGCTTGATCGACAGCCAGAACGCGGACACGATGTCGCCGTTTTCGATGATCGCGTGGAACCAGCGGAACGTCGTAGGCGGCGGTCGCGACCACCTTGAGCCGCCGTCCGCCAATGAGCGCGGGCGTGGCGAACGCGGACGCCGACAGCGCGAAGACGATGATCGAACCCGACAGCACGCCCGGCATGATCTGCGGCAACACCACGCGCCGGAACACCTTGAGCGGGGATCCGCCGAGCGAGCGGCCCGCCCATTCCACCTGCGGGTCGAGCTTCTGCATGTTGGCCCAGACGGACATCACCATGAACGGCACCAGCACGTGCGTGAGCGCGATGATCATGCCGGTCATCGTGAAGACGAGGCGGATGGGTTCACTAGTAACGTGCAGCGCTTGCAGCACGTTGTTGAGCACGCCGTTGTTGCCGAGCAGGATCTGCCAGCCGAGCGTGCGCACGACCACCGAAATGAGCAGCGGCCCGAGCACGATCAAAAGACACAGCGATTGCCACGGCTTTCTCATGCGCGCGAGGATGATCGTCTCCGGCACGCCGAGCACGATGGAGAGCAGCGTGACGCCGAATGCGAGGCCCGCCGTGCGCAGAAAGATCGTGCCGTAATACGGGTCGCTCACGACTTCCCAGTAGTTCGCAAGCGTGTACGCGGACGTGACGCCCGCCGTATCGCTGAAGACGCGGAACGAGAGCATGAGCGTGAGGACCAGCGGCACCAGCAGCAAGCCGGTGAAGAGCAGCAGCGCGGGCCCGGAGAGCAGCCACGGCGCCGCGCCGGGGCGGGCGTCGTCAAGCGTGGCCATGCTGCGTCTCCCTGCTTTCCTGCGTGAGCACGCGCAGATCGTCGTCGGTCCAGGCGAGGCCCACTTCATCGCCTTCCTCGGGCGGCGGCGCGCCATGATTCGGCTGCGCGACGCGCAGCTTGCCGAGCGCGGTGTCGACTTCGAGCAGCCACTGATTGCCGACGAACACGCGCGTCGCGATGTGGCCTTTGATGCGCGCATCGCCGTTCGCGAGATGCACTTTCTCCGGGCGGATATAGACGTTCACCGCGCCATCCACCTGACGGCCTTCGTGCGGCACATGCAGTTGCGTGCCGGCGACGTCGACCACCGCGCAGCGCGGATTGCGCAGCAGCACTTCGCCCGCGAACGCGTTCGTGCGGCCGAGGAACGTCGACGCGAACGCCGTGGCGGGACGTTCGTAAGCGTCGTACGGCGTCGAGAGTTGCGCGATGGTGCCGCGATGCATCACCGCGATGCGGTCGCTCATGGTCATCGCTTCGACCTGATCGTGCGTGACGAGAATCGTCGTGATGCCGAGGCGCTTCTGAATGGCGCGCAATTCGATGTGCATTTCCTCGCGCAGCTTGGCGTCGAGATTGGACATCGGTTCGTCGAGCAGCAGCAGTTCGGGCTGCATCGCGATGGCGCGCGCAATCGCCACGCGCTGCCGCTGGCCGCCCGACAACTCCTTCGGATACCGATGCCCGAGGCCCTTGAGCCGCACGAGCGCGAGCGCCTCTTCGATGCGTTCCTCGCGCTCCCGGCGCCTGACCTTGCGCATCTCCAGCCCGAAGCCGACGTTGCCCGCCACCGTCATGTGCGGAAACAGCGCGTAGCTCTGAAACACCACGCCGATGCCGCGCTTCTCCGGGCGTTCATTCGTGATGTCGCGGCCGTCGAGCTCGATGCGGCCGGTCGTCGGCGTGACGAAGCCCGCGACCATCTGCAAGGTCGTGGTCTTGCCGCATCCGGACGGACCGAGCAGGGACAGAAACTCGCCGCGTTCAACCGAGAGATCGAGCCGTTCGATTGCCGTGAAATCGCCGTAGCGTTTGGAGATGCCCTGAAGCGTCAGAAATGCCATGCGCGTGACTCCTTCGGCAGATGCTCGTTTAGCGCTCGACCGTGCGATTCCAGCGTTCCGTCCATTCGGTGCGATGCTGGTTGATGGTCGCCCAGTCCACTGCGGTCAGCTTCGCCACCTGATCGGGCCCATAAGGCACGCGCGCCGCGACCTCGGGCGCGAGCTTCACCGTCTTGTTGACCGGACCGAGGCCGATGTTCTGCGCTTGCAGCATTTGCACTTCCGGCGTCAGCAGGTACTGCACGAACTCCTGCGAGAGCTTCGGCTGCGCGTTCTCCGCGACGACGCACGCCGCCACCTGCAACGCCACCGCGCCTTCCTTCGGGTAGATGAACTTGAGCGGGAAGCCCGTGTTCTGCAATGCGACGGCGCGGCCGCTGCCGTAGGGCGCGAGAATCACGTCGCCAGATTGCATCTGGCCGTCCATCTCGCCGGGCGTCGGCGCCCAGGAGAGCACGTTGGGCGCGACTTGCTTGGTCATCGCGGTGAAGCCGGGGTCGATGTTCTTCTCGCCGCCGCCCGACAGCCGCGCGAGCATGACGAGCGTGTGCAGGCCGTAGGTATTGGTGATCGGCGGCACGCCGAGCTTGCCCTTGATGCGCGAATCTTCGAGCACCTTCCACGAGTCGGGCGGCGGCAGGCCGGCCTTCTTGAACGCTTCCTCGTTATAGCCGATGCCCGTCGCCACCATGCCGACGCCGATCGCGCTCGGGCCGATCTTCGCGAGCGGATAGACGTCGTTCATGACGGGGGCGTCGTCGAGCTTCGCGCACAGGTTCATCTGCATCGCCTGATACATCGGGCCGTCGTCCATCACCGCGACATTGATCTGCTGATGCCCTCGTTGCGCCTGCAACTTCGCGAGCGTGTCGCTCGAATTGCCCGCCACGTAGACCACCTTTACGTTATGCGACTTCTCGAAGGCCGGGATGATCTTCTGCCGATAGAGCTGCTCGTTCGAGCCGCCTACGTTCGCGACATACAGCGTGGTTTCGGCCTGCGCGAGCATCGGCGTGGCGCAGGCTGCGGCGATCACCAGAGCGGTGATCGCGGGGCGAGCGGAAAGGGCGAACAGACGGCGATGCAACGCTCTTTTCATGACGTGATCTCCATGGCGGGGGGCGTGGGACGCGGGGTGTGGTCCCGTCGATGAATCGAGTGTCGCGCCGACAATTCATATCGTCCAATACAGATAAAATACTGACCCATGCACAGTTGATATACATTGGCTCGTCATCGTGGTCAGCACTTAGGGGAAAGCACGCATGAACCTGAAGCACATCGAGGCGTTTCGCGCGGTCATGGTGTCGGGATCGATGACGGCCGCAGCCAAGGCGCTCTTTACGTCGCAGCCGAACGTGAGTCGCCTGATCTCGCAACTCGAACGCGACACGGGCCTGCAGCTTTTCCAGCGCAGCGGCGTGCGGCTTATTCCGACGAGCGAGGGCACGGCGTTCTTTCGCGAGGTCGAGCGCGCGTTCGTCGGCTTGCAGGGACTCGCCAACGCGGCGGCCCAGATTCGCAATCTGGGCAGCGGACGTTTGCGCATCGCGGCGATGCCATCGGCTGGCATGACGCTCGTGCCGCACGCGATCAAGCGCTTCGTCGCGCTCTTTCCGGACGTGACGGTCTCGCTGCATGTGAACACGTCGGGCACGGTCAATCACTGGACGGCATCGCAGTTCTGCGATCTCGGCGTCGCGGTCTATGTGAGCGAGGCGTCGGATTGCGAGGTCGAGCAGCTATCGAACGTGCCTGCGGTTTGCGTAATGCCGGCGAATCACCGGCTCGCGGCCAAGCGCAGCATCCGCCCGAAGGATCTCGAAGGTGAATCGTTCATCTCGCTGTGTCACGGCGACGGTACGCGCGCCGCCATGGACGACGTGTTTCAGCGCGCGGGCGTCCAGCGCGTGCTCGCCATCGAGGCGCAATACACGGCGATGTGCTGCGAGATGGTCCGTCACGGCATGGGCGTGACGCTTGCGCATCCGATCGTCGCTCGCGACTTCGCGGGGCCGGAGATCGTCATTCGGCCGTTCCTGCCGCACACGCGCTTTCCGACGTATCTGCTGTTTCCGCCGCATCGTCCGCGCGAGCGGCTCGCGTCGGCTTTCGTCGAGGTGCTGCGCGGACTGCATGATGAATTGCTCGATGAGGTCGTCGAGACGGAGAGGAGGCGAGGGCGGGTGCGGGGTTAGCCGGAGTATCGAAACGGGAAGCGCGAGGGGTTTCTCTGCCCGAAGGCGCTGCGCGCTTCGTCTGGTCATTCAGTCCGGTCTTGTCCGCTGCTGTTCATAAGGAAGCCGAAGCAATTCGATAGGCCGAGATCCCGAGTCGAAGTTCGACTCTGCATGGAGGGCTAGTACGGCTGGTGGTCGCTCATTCACGTTCAAATCGAGACCGGCAGAAGGCGGGTACGCGAGAGACCCCATGACCACTCGGCCGCCTACGTGCCGCACAACGACCACCATGTGCTCGTCGCACGACGTGCAGAAGCACGCATAAACCGCCCGCAAACTACCAAAGGTCCGTTTCAGCATTAATTACCGCACGAGAGCGTTTGCGCGCGCTGTGATACCCTGCACTCCGTGCGACGGCGCGTTATCCGCATGAAACAGCGCGAACAAATTACCGGTCTCGGCTTTTGACATCAAGAAGGCCCGCGGCCCGCCGTAAAAACAGCTAGTGCCACGCGCACATTTCTTCTGCGGTCGAAGGTCAATCGTCACGCCGTGTCCGGCGGACATCCCGCCACCGAAGCCTCACCTTTAAAGACCGGGCGCTTACGCCCACACAAAGAACGGTCGCCATCGCGACGCGTTTCAGGATTTGCCAGATGAAACCGGTAAGGAATCTCTTTCGCACGCGCTTTGGCCGCTTGGTCGCGTACGGCGTCGCGGTCGCCGCGCTGATCGCCACTGCGGGCGCCATCGCGTGGCGTCATCATGCCGATGCCGCGCACCACGAGCCGCTCGCGCTCGCCGGCGTGGCGAGCGCGATGCGCGCCGACGCGAAGCCGTGGACGCATCGCGAGAAAGACGTCTCTCAACTCATGGCCGATATCCGCGCCCGCGACGTGGCCGCCATCGGCGTGAGCCGCGATGCGATTCTCGTATCGACGCAGCGCGGCGAGAAGTACTACGTCGCCGACCATAACGGCGCCTTTTCGAATGCGCTCTTGATCGGCGATATGAAATCCGGCGAAGCCGCGTCGTATCAACTGGTCTGGCTGCCCGACGCGAACGTGCAAACGGGCATGGCGCGATGGGACGACGACTTCAATCGCCTGCGCGATCTCCTGAGCATCCTGTTGCCCGTCGCGATGGTCGCCGGCTTGTTGTGGTTCATGCGCCGCGAGATGCGCGGCGGCGCGCAATTGCTGGCGAAATCGCCGGCCATGCGCTTCGACGACGTGATCGGCGCGGGCGAAGCGAAAGCCGCGCTCGCGGACGTGCGCGCGTGGCTGACCGAGCCCGCGCAATTCACCGGCATGGGCGTGCGCGCGCCGTGCGGCATCCTCATGACGGGCGGGCCGGGCGTCGGCAAGACGCGTCTCGCGCAGGCGCTCGCGGGCGAATGCGGCGCGAACTTCATTGCGATCACGGGCAGCTATTTCAGCGCGAAGTACTACGGCGTCGGCATTCAGAAGGTGAAGCACCTGTTCGAACTCGCGCGCAAGAACGCGCCGACGGTCATCTTCATCGACGAAGCGGACGGCCTCGGCAAGCGCACGGATACGGGCGGCGGTCCTGTGGAAGCGGAGAGCAACCGCATCATCAACCAGCTGCTTGCAGAGATGGATGGCTTCGCGTCGAACGAAGGCGTGATCATCGTTGCGGCGACGAATCACCCCGATAATCTCGACGAGGCGCTGCGCCGCCCGGGCCGTTTCGACCGGACCATCCAGGTGCGTTTGCCTGATATCGAGGACCGCGAGAAGATCCTGCGTTTCTACGCAGCCAACCTGAAGACGAAGGCGGGCGACATCGACTTCACGCAGCTTGCGCGACTGACCACGGGCTTGTCGCCGGCCACGCTCGCGATGATCGTGAATCAGGCGGGTCTCGTCGCGCGCAAAGCCGGCGATACGGAAGTCGCGTCCGATCATTTCGTCGAAGCGATCAAGATCGCGCGCATCGGCGACATCAACGGCGCGGAGCGCGCGCTGTCCGACGACGAACGCACGCGCATTGCCATTCACGAAGCCGGGCATGGGCTGGTTGCGGCGCTGCTGAACACGGGCGTGCTCGAAGAAGTCACCATTCTGCCGCGCGGCGGCGCGCTCGGCGTCGCGCTGATCACGAAGGCGCAGGACAAGCATCTGTATCGCGAGACCGAGATGCGTAACGAAATTCAGGTGCTGCTCGGCGGACGCAACGCGGAACTGTTGATGTTCAACGAGGCATCGAGCGGCGCGGCGCAGGACTTGCAGGAAGCATCGCGCATCGGGCTGGATATGGTCTCGAAGTTCGGCTTCAATAACGACGGCAATCTGTTCAGCCTCGCCGCCTTGCCGCAACAAGTGGCGGGCCTTCAGTTGAAGACGGCGATCGGGCACGCGAACGAGCTTCTCTCCGACCTGAACGATGCCTGCTTTGCGTTGCTCAAGGCGAATGAGCCGGTGCTTCGCGCGATTGCGGATCAACTGCTCGAATCGGAGACGGTGCCTGGCGAGACGGTGTATCGGCTGATTCGCGAACATGCGGCGGCGGTCGAAGCGGTTGACGAGGTGCTCGCGGCTTAACCCGTTGCTCGCGGTGCATCATCACGTTAAGCGGTGATGCACCTTGCTCTCTGCCCCAATGGCACGCCGCGCTCGCGGCTCGTCATGATTCGCGCGAGGCGCGCGCATCGGCGCGATAGGCTTGCGTGAGTCCGTCGTAGCCCCAGCTGTCTTTCGGCACTTCGTGAATCACGACATAGCTCACTTCCGACAGCGTGTTGCCGATCACCGATTTGAGCAGTGCGTTGGCTTCACGGATGAAGCGGGCCTTCTCTTCCGCAGTATTGGTTCCGGCACTGACGATGGCATCGACCTGCGCGGCGCATGCGACCGGCTCGCCACCGACGGTCCAACTCTTGGCTGCTACCTGTTCGACAAGGACGCCCACTAGAGGCCCGACCTTGCGAAGGACATCGACCATCAACGCAGTGATGCCTTCCTGAATCGCTTTCACCTGATGTTGCGCGAGCGGTTCACCGATCGCTTTGACGCTGATGAAGGGCATGGCCATTTCTCCTTGTTCGATGCACACGCGAGCGCGTTGCGTATGCAAACGATAGGGCTGCGCGCCGCTTCGAGCAATTTGAAAGTTTGGAACTCATCCATTCATCGAATCGAACCGTCGCTCAGCGCACCGCCACGGCGGCAAGCTCGTCGCGGATCGTTTCGGTCACGATATCGGTCAGCTTGGTGACAGCGGCCGTGGGTTCGGCTTCAGCGCGATGCAGCGCAAGCGGCGCGAGCGGCAGCGCGGGCAAGCCGGTTGTCACCGGGTCCAGCGCAATGAGCGATGGCGGCATCTTGAGGGCGGTGCGAACGGTGATGCCGAGGCCGCCCTCGACCGCAGCCCAAAGCCCCGAAAGACTGAGACTGGTGAACACGAGCCTCCACGACAGGCCGGCTGCATCCATTGCATCGACGGCGGCCGAGCGGAACGTGCAGGGCGGCTCGAACGCCACGAAGGGCAGCGGCTGCCCGCCAAGACTTTCCACGCCACCCCAATCAGGCCGCCCGACCCACTGGATGGGCACGGCCGCCACGCGTTCGCCATGCGGCGACGCGTTGCCGTCTCCCCAGACGAGCGCGACATCGAGCGCGCCGGAGAGCGTCTTCTCGATGAGCGACGCGCTTCTATCCACCTGGACCTCGACGCGAACCTTCGGATGCGCTCTCGCGAACCGGCTGAGGACGGCCGGCAGCCAGCTTTCCGCAAAGTCCTGCGGCAAGCCGAGACGCGCCCAGCCTTCGAGGTCCGATCCCCTCACGGTTTCCACTGCTTCGTCGTTGAGTTCGAGCAAGCGCTTCGCGTAGCTCAGCAGACCTTCACCCGCTGTCGTGAGCGCGAGCCCGCGCCCGGACTTCTGCACGAGAGGCCGGCCGATCTGGTCCTCCAGCCTCCGCAACTGCGTGCTGATTGCAGATTGAGAGCGGCCGAGGCGCTCTGCCGCGCGCGCGAAGCTGCCGAGTTCGAACCCGGTGACGAAGGTTCTCAGCACATCCATGTCGAGATTGGTTCGCGTAGGCATCGTTCGATTTCTCTGATGCGACAGTTCGCAAGTTTCAAATTTACGGAATGATGATCCGGCCGTATTGTTTGCACGTCAAGTAGCAGAGACGCCCACAGTCTCGTAACCGGAGTGAACAAGCCATGCCGCTCATCCGCATTTCTCTGATCAAAGGCAAGTCCACCGCGCATATCCGAGCCATTAGCGACGGCGTGCATCAGGCGCTAGTCGAGGCCTATGGCGCGCCGGCCGACGATCGATTCCACCTCGTTCATCAGCACGAGCGCGAGGAGTTCATCTACGACAGCGACTATCTCGGGATTCATCGCACCGACGACCTCGTCGTGATCAACATCACGGCCGGCAATTGGCGCGACACGGCGCAGAAGAAGGCGCTGTTCAAGGCCGTCGCGAACAATCTCGCGGCGAACCCGGGCTTGCGTCCGGAGGACGTGCTGATCGTGTTGCAGCCGAATGCGCGCGACGAATGGTCTTTCGGTAATGGTTCGACATCCTATGTAAAGGATGAAGCCGGCGGATGATGCGGGCGAGCGGTCTGCGGGCCGCTTACAGTGTTGCGCCGCAACAGCCGAATCGAACGTTCCGTCGGTTCGACGCGCTCTTTCGCAGTGCATATCTTCACGCATTGCACTTGATTCGCGCATTGACTATGCTACGGTGCATTCGGTAGGCACCACTGCCTGTCGACACTGTGGCAGTCTGGGAGGACCCGCATGTCAGTATCGGTCGTAATTCCCGCCTACAATGCGCAGGACTTCATACGAGTCGGAATCGCATCGCTGCAAAAGCAGACGCTCGCGCCACTCGAAATCATCGTCGTCAACGACGCCTCGACGGACGATACAGCCAAAGTCGTGGAAGCTGCATCGAAAGAAGACAGCCGCATTAAGCTGATCAATCTCGCCGAGAACGTGGGGCCCGGCGGCGCGCGCAATGCGGGCATCGAGAAAGCGCGTGGTCAGTGGATCGCGCTTCTCGACGCCGACGACCGCTTCGCTCCTGAACGGTTAGAGCGGCTCGTGCGCCTCGGAAACGATACCGGGGCCGATATCGTGACGGACAACCTGCTGATCTACGATGCAGTCGCACAGGAAGTCGTCCGGCCCGGATTCCGCCGAAGAGGAAGCGAGCCGCATTTCCAGGTCACGCTGGATAGCTTCCTGTACAACGCGGCAGGGGAATCGACCGAATGCGACTTCGGCCTTCTCATGCCGCTATTTCGCCGCGACGCGCTGGTGAACCGGGGGCTGCGCTATCCCGTGAGCTTGCGTCATGGCGAGGACTTCCACTTGATGCTCGACGCGCTGCTAGCCGGCTGTGTCTGGGTATGCACCAACGATGCCTACTATCTCTACACGGAGAGAATGGGCTCGATCAGCAAGACCGCATCCGGCATGAGCCGTACAAGGGTGAACTACAGCGCGATGAAGACGGCCACCGATCAGCTGTTGTCGCGGCCCGCAATCGGTGGCAATCCACGTTTGCGGGCGCTCGTCGCTCGCCGCTCGAAAAGTCTCAGGTGGCTCAATGCGAAGACGAAGCTCGTCTCGATGCGCAAGTCGGAAGGCACCGCGAGCGTACTCAAAACATGCGCGAGCGACCCGTGGATTGCATGGAATGTCGGCCGCTTTCTGCTTCGCCGCGTATCGCGAAAGCTGAACTCGCTCGGCCACGCCACCTTCAGTTCCACAGGCTCGCGGCCGCTGCGTTAGTTCGCGGAGTCATGATCAGACCGACGCCGTTCTGAACACGGCCATCGTCGACTTCAACTGCTCGGCCTGATCCTGCAGCGACCCGGCCGCCGCAGCCGCCTGTTCCACCAGCGCTGCGTTTTGCTGCGTGACTTCGTCCATCTGGCTAATGGCCTGATTCACCTGTTCGATGCCGCGACTCTGCTCGTTCGATGCAGACGCGATCTCGTCCATGATGTCGGTCACCTTCTGGATAGCCGCGCTTATCTTCGTCATTGTGTCGCCGGCTCGGCCGACGAGTTGAGTGCCCGCGTGAACGCGCGTGCTGGACGCCTCGATCAGTTCGCGAATCTCCTTTGAGGCCGTCGAAGACCGTTGCGCGAGACTGCGCACTTCGCCCGCCACCACCGCGAAGCCGCGGCCTTGCTCGCCCGCGCGCGCCGCTTCGACGGCCGCATTCAGCGCGAGGATGTTGGTCTGGAACGCGATGCCTTCGATCATGTCGATGATCTCGCCGATCTTGTGCGAGCTATGTTCGATTTCGGCCATCGTGCCGACCACTTCGCCGACGATCGTCGTGCCTTCCTTCGCGACGTCCCGCGCCGTGCCGGCGAGGCCGCTCGCCTGCCGCGCGTTCTCCGAGTTGTGCTTCACGGCCGCGGTCAGTTCTTCCATGCTCGCCGCCGTTTCCTCCAGCGACGCCGCCTGCTGCTCCGTGCGCGACGACAGATCCGTGTTGCCGACCGCGATCTCGCGGCTCGCGCTTGCAATCGCGTTGGCCGACGTCTTCACGCTCTCGATCGCAGTAAGCAATTGGGCACGCATGCGGGCCATCGAATACATGAGGCTGGAATGATCGTCCGCCTGAGTCGCGACATCCACGGTGAGATTGTTGTCCGCGATCTGGTTAGCGACTTCCGCCGCGTACGACGGCTCGCCGCCCATCGACCGCAGAATGCCGCGATTGAGCCGCGACACGACCACGCACAGCACCAGCGCGATCACCGCGAGCACGCCGAGGCTCCAGCCGAGCGACGCGTAGAAGGCGGCGTTGATGTCGTCGATATACACGCCCGTCACGATGAGCCAGTCCCACGGCTGATACATCGAGACATACGACATCTTCGGCAGGATCTGGTTGCTGCCGGGTTTGGCGAACGAATAGTAGGTGTAGCCTGCGCCCTCGCGCTTGCCCACGTCGATGATCTCGCGGTACAGATAGACGCCGTTCGGGTCCTTGAAGTCCATCATGACCTTGCCGACGAACTCGGGTTTCATCGGATGCACCAGCACCTTCGCCTGCGAGTCGAATACGCTGAAGTAGCCGTTGTCGCCGAAGCGAATGTCGCGGATCGCGCTCAACGCGCCCTGTTTGGCCTGATCCTGCGTGATCGCGCCGCTCGCCGCTTGCTGCGCGAACTCCTTGATGATGCTGTTCGCGACTTCCGTCGCGTGCTTGATGTCGAGCTTGGTTTGCTCCGTGCGTACGGCGCGCATGCGGAATGCGTCGGCCACGGAGATTCCTGCCAGGCACGCAAGGCTCAGGAGCAGGGGCAGCCAGAGTTTTCTAGAAAAAGTCATGCGAGTCGTCGTTTCGTTGATGTTCGCTCACGGCCCAGCGCGGGACGAGCGGCCTCTGGGCTGTAATAACGGAAACGATTGCGCCGACTTGATAGCGTGCGAAAAATAGACAGATCGTGCGGAAAAAGCGGCAGGCTCGCTTTCGCCTGCCGCCGTTTAGCCGCGCTCAGTTCGGCGTGTTCCGCACGCGCCGATGCTCCGGCTCTTCCGCCGCGACGGTGGCGCCGGTCTTGTCGTTGGGGACGTCGCCGTGCTGCCACGTGTGCGCGTCGGCGCCCACCTGACAGTCGCCCTGGCTCAGCGAGAGCAGCACCGGAATCGACTTGTACGCCGGCGTGCCGCTGCGCGCGTCGTTGTCCGAGAGCGACACGAGGCAGTTGGCTTCCGGATAGTACGCGGCGATGGACCCCTGCGCGATATCGAACGCGACCGCAGTGAGTCCGCACAAACGGCGCGAGCCGCCGACGCTGACCGTGCTTTCGATCGTCTCCAGATCCACGAGATCGCCGTGTTGAAGCCCGCGCGCTTCGAGATCGCGTTCGTTCACGAACACCACGTCGCGCCGACCCGTGATGCCGCGGTAACGGTCATTGAAGCCGTAGATCGTCGTGTTGTACTGATCGTGGCTGCGGATGGTCGCGAGAATCAGCGCGTCGCTGCGGTCCACGCGCGGGTCCATCATCACGCCCTTATGCGCGATGAAGCGCGCGCGTCCCTCCGGCGTATCCCAACGGCGCGCAGCGGCGGCGTTGAAAAGGCGGAAGCCGCCCGGGTCCTGAATGCGCTCGTTGTAGCGCTCGAACTGCGGAAACACTTGCTCGATGAGATCGCGGATGCGGTTGTAGTCCGCCACCCAGCCGTCCCAGTCGAGCGACGGATCGTCGAGCGTCGCTTTCGCGATGCCCGCGACGATGGCCGGTTCCGAGCGCAGATGTTCGGACGCGGGCGGCAGCGACCCGCGCGACGCATGCACCATCGACATCGAGTCTTCGACCGTAATGGACTGCGGTCCGCTCTCCTGCACATCCAGTTCCGTGCGGCCGAGACAGGGCAGCAGGATCGTTTCCTTCGCGACCAGCAAGTGCGAGCGATTCAGCTTCGTCGCGATATGCACGGCGAGGTCGAGTTTGCGCATGGCCTCATAGCAGACGGGCGTATCCGACATCGCTACCGGCAGATTGCCGCCGAGCGCGATGAGCGCCTTCGCGCGGCCATCGCGCATCGCTTCGATGGCGGAGATCGCGCCGTGGCCGTGCTCGCGCGGCGGCGTGAAGCCGAACACGCGCCCGAGCGAATCGAGCATTTCCTGATGCGGTATTTCGGTGATGCCGACGGTGCGATCGCCTTGCACGTTCGAATGGCCGCGCAAGGGGCAGATGCCCGCGCCGTCGCGGCCCATGTTGCCGCGCAGAAGCAGCAGGTTGACGATCTGCTGCACGTTGGCCGTGCCGCTGTGGTGCTGCGTGATGCCCATGCCATAGCACGCGATCACCGCTTTCGCATTCGCATACAGCTTGCCGATGTGCTCGATCTCTTCGCGCTCGACGCCCGACGCGCCGACGATCTGCTCCCACGAAGTCGCGTCGATGTCGGCGATCAGTTCGTCGATGCCGCTCGTGTGTTCGTCGATGAACGCGCGATCCAGCACGCCTTCGCCGCCTTGCGCCTGGCTCTCGCGGTCTAGCGCGAGCACCGTCTTCATCATGCCTTTGAGGAACGCGACATCGCCGCCAATGCGCACCTGAATGTAATCCGTGGCGATGGCGGTCGAGCGGCCCGTGACCATTTCGACCGGGTCCTGTGGCGAGGCGAAGCGCTCGAGTCCGCGCTCGCGCAGCGGATTGAGCACGACGATCTTCGCGCCGCGCCGGGCGGCCGCGCGCAGCGTCGCGAGCATGCGCGGATGGTTGGTGCCGGGATTGTGTCCGATGCAGAAGATCGCGTCGCAGTGATCGAAGTCCGCGAGCGTCACCGTTCCCTTGCCCACGCCGATGGACTCGGGCAAACCGACGCTCGTCGGCTCGTGGCACATGTTCGAGCAATCGGGGAAGTTGTTGGTGCCGAAGCGCCGCGCGAACAGTTGATACAGGAACGCCGCTTCGTTCGATGCGCGGCCCGAGGTATAGAACTCCGCCATGTTCGGGTCCGGCAACGCCCGCAACGACTGGCCGATGCGTTCGAATGCCTCGTCCCACGAGATCGGCAGATAGCGGTCGGACGCGGCGTCGTAGCGCATCGGATGCGTGAGCCGTCCTTCGTCTTCCAGCGCGAAGTCGTTCCACGTCCACAGTTCGCTTACGGTGTGGCGTCCGAAGAATTCGGGCGTCGTGCGCTTCGTGGTGGCTTCCCACGAGACGGCCTTCGCGCCGTTCTCGCAGAATTCGAACGACGACGTGCTGCGCGGGTCCGGCCACGCGCAGCCCGGACAATCGAAGCCCGCGGGCTGGTTGACTTTGAGGAGCATCGTCGCTTCGCGCGCGACGCCCATTTGCTGCTTCAGCGCCCGCGCGACGGCCTGCAACGCGCCCCATCCACCCGCCGGTCCGCCATACGGGCCTACGCCCGGAACTTCACGCTTGCTCATTACTGCTCTCCGTTATCCGACCTGCGGATGGCAGCAATGCTTATGCCGGTCTGCGTCAGGGCGTGTTGAAGTGACTCGACCGCAGCGGCAGGCGTCATGACTTCGGGTCGGGCTCGGCTTCCGTATTGGTGCCCGTCTTGCCGTTGCTGCGGTTCGTTACCGCGCCGGTCTCGTCGAGCACGTCGTCGAGATCGTCGTCAGATTCGTCGGATGGCGCGCCGGATGGCGTCGACATCCACAACACGGCCGCTAAGGGCGAGCGACGCAGGGGCAGGGCGAGCTGAGTCATGGCGTTGTCCTCGGTAGTGGTCATTGCCTGTGGTGCAGCAAGCCGTCTGCCTGCGCCGCGAATGCGGCTCGCGACGGGTGCGTTCAGTCAGGCGCGTTCACGGTCAGCGTCCAGCGCGTGCCGCCGCCTTGTGCCGATTGCATCGTCAGTTGGCCGCCGAAGCTGCCGACGATGCGTCGCACCGTGCTCAAGCCCGTGTTCTCGCTCGCGCCGGGGGCATAGCCGCAGCCGTTGTCGCTCACTTCGATCTCCGCGCCCGCCGCCGTGCGCTGCATGGCCACGCGAATCTCGCCCGCGCAGCCAACGAAAGCATGCTCGACCGCGTTGGCGACCAGTTCGTTGACCACCGTGCCGATAGCCGCGCAGGTGTCGATGGGAAGCGTCGCCGCGCCGCGTTCAAGCGCCAGCGCGAGCGAGACGTCATGGCCGGGGAGATCGTAGAAGGCTTCGAAACTCGCGCTCATGTTTTCCAGATACGCGCCGAGATCGACGCTCTCCTCATGCTCGCCGAGGCCCAGCAGATGATCGTAGAGCGATGCCATTGCGAACACGCGGCGCTCGACTTCGCGATAGCCCTTCTGGACCGCGGGGTCCGCGCACTCGCTCGCGCGCCGTTCGAGGAGCGCGGTAATCATCTGGAAATTGTTGCGGATGCGGTGCTGCTGCTCGCGCAGGAGCGCGGCCTTCGCGTCGCGTTCTTCGGTCAGTTCCTCGTGCCGTTGCCTCGATTCGATGCCTTCCGCGAGGATCGCCGCAATCGAGGCGAGAAACGAGAGGTGAGATGCGTCGACTTCGTGCTGCTGGTCGTAATCCACTTCGAGGATGCCGTACGGTCCCTCGGCGCCGATGAGCGGCAGGCTCACCGATGTCACGACGCGGTATTCGCGCAGGATCGCGGGCGCGCGCTCGCCGCGTTCGGCGGGCACATTGGCGACGACGACCGGCCGCGCCGAAATCAGCGCCTCGCCGGGCGGATTGCCGGCTTCCGCCGTGCCCGCCTCGCGCCCGATCGCCGTGGCGTCCATCCCGACTTGAGCCTTCACGATGAGCGTGTCGTCGGCGCGCTGAAGTTCGAGGACCTTCGCCATCGGCGATGCGCAGCCGGCCGACGCAGCCTGTGCGGCGGCCTCTTGCAGCCGCGCTATCGAACGTTCGCCCTGGAATGCGTCGTGCAAACTCGCGAGCGCTTTTCGCTGCCGCAGGAGCACGGCCACCGGCACGGTCTCGGTCTCCGAGAACGCGAGGGTGTCGATGCAGGCGGCCCACGTGGCTTTGCGCGCGAAGCTCATGTGCTCTCACGGGATGTGCTGGCGGTTCAGCCATTCTAATGACTGGTTGCGGCCGGCGCTTGCGTCCTCGCGCATGGCCGACCTTGCGCGCCTGCGCCGAACCGGAAAAACCGACCTTTGCCGTGGACCGTGCGATGCCGTCCGCAGCACGCCGTTACCGGTAACGTAAGCGAATTGCGCGCGCTAGCACCAGTCGCTATACTGGCTCCGCGATTGCGGTGGCCTGACCACCGTGATTGGCCTGACCGCAGGACGAATCGAGCAGACTAACTGAAAGCAACGCATCCGCACCGCGTGCGAATGCGCCTGAAGGGGCGTGCCGATGACCGAGTCGCGTCGCGCCGCTCCACAAGAAGAATGAAAGGAGACGAACAGATGTTCCGTAAAGGAATGCCGGTCAAGGCCGCGCTCACGCTCGCCGTTTGCGCGCTCGCTGGCGCTGCCCACGCGCAGGTCGCCGCGGGCGATACGTCGCAAAAGAAGATCGCGCTGTCCAACAGCTTCGCGGGCAACGCGTGGCGGCAGTCGATGCTCAAGAGCTGGAACGCCGTCGCGCAGCAGGCCGTCGCCGACAAGAAGGTCGCCGCCGCGCCCGCTTTCACGACCGCCGAGAACCAGGTGACGGAACAGGCGCAGCAGGTGCAGAACCTGATTCTTCAGGGCTATAACGCGATCGTCATCGACGCCGTGTCGCCCACCGCGCTCAACGGCACCATCAAGAAGGCGTGCGCCGCGGGCGTCGTCGTGGTGTCGTTCGACGGCGTGGTCGACGAACCCTGCGCGTATCGCGTGAACTTCGACTTCAAGGGCTGGGCGGAACAGGGCGTCGACTATCTCGCGACGCGCCTGAACGGCAAGGGCAACATTCTCGAAGTGCGCGGCGTGGCGGGCATCTCCGTCGACAACCTGATGCACGAAGGCGTGCTCGAAGGGCTCAAGAAGCATCCGGGGATGAAGCTCGTCGGCTCGGTGAACGGCGACTGGACGCAATCGGTCGCGCAGAAAGCCGTCGCCGGCATTTTGCCGACGCTGCCCCAAGTCGATGGCGTCGCCACCGAAGGCGAGATGTCGTTCGGCATTGCGCAGGCGTTCAAGGCCGCGAATCGTCCCGCGCCGCCGATGATCATCGGCAGCACGTATCCCGAACTCCAGTGGTGGAGCGAGCAGACGAAGACGGGCTATCAGTCGCGTTCGCTGTCGAATCCGCCGGGCGCGGTGTCGTTCGCGTTCTGGGTCGCGCAGCAAGTGCTCGCGGGCAAGAAGATCCCGAAGGAAGTGACCATCAACGTGCCGCTGCTCGCCATTTCGCAGCAGGAGCTGCCCGCCAAGCTCGCCGCGACGCCGCCGGGCGGCCTGGCCGACGTGACGTACACGTTGCCGCAGACCGTGGCCTTGCTCGACAAGAAATAAGCACGACAGACGCAGGACAGACGCCACGCATGGAGGCATGTGAATGGGCGCAACAGCAACAGCAACAGCAACAGCAACAGCAGCCAGCGGCAACGAGGCGCAGGGCGCGCTGATCCGCTTCGAAGGAATCGGCAAGAGCTTCGGGCGGGTGCGCGCGCTCGCGGACATCGACTTCGGGTTCAAGCGCGGCGAATGCATCGGCATCGCGGGACACAACGGCGCGGGCAAGTCGACGCTGATGGCCGTGCTCGCGGGCGTGTATACGCCTACGCAAGGCCGCATCGAAGTGGACGGCCGCGAGGCGCCGCATTACGACGCGAACGCCGCGCGCGAGGCCGGCGTGCGCTGCGTGTTCCAGGAACTCTCGCTTTGCCCGAATCTGACGATCGCGGAGAACATGACGGTCGTGCATCCGCAATTGCGCGGGCGCGGCTGGCGCAAACGGGCGACAGCGCTGATGCGCGAGAAGCTCGAAGAGATCTTTCCGGGCAACGGCCTGAAGGGCAATGAACTCGTCTCCGACCTGACGCTCACGCAAAAGCAGATGGTGGAAATCGCGCGCGGCTTCACGGTGACGGATACGCCGGTGCGTCTTCTGATTCTCGACGAACCGACTTCATCGCTCGATGCCCACACCGCCGATCAGCTGCTCGACTTCGTGCAGCGCGCGGCGCAAAACGGCATCACGTGTCTGCTCATCACGCACATGCTCGGCGAAATCGAGCGCGTGGCGGACCGCGTGATGGTGATGCGCGACGGCGGCATCGTCGGCGTGTTGCCGCGCGAGCAGTCGAGCCGCGCATCGATCATTCAGGCGATGGGCCAGCAGCTCGAAGCGGAAAAGACGCCGGCCGCCGTGCGCGAGCGCAGCGCGCGCAGCGACGACAAGCCGTTTAGCTGGCACGTCGGCGCGAAGAAACATACGGTCATCGAAGCGTCGCGCGGCGAGATCGTCGGCTTCGCGGGACTCGCGGGGCAAGGACAAACCGAGGCGCTGCTCGCCATCTATGAAGCGGCGACCAAACGCGGCGCGTCTCGCGTGAAGGCGGCGTTCGTCGCGGGCGATCGCGGGCGCGACGGCGTGTTTCCGGTCTGGTCGATCGCGCAGAACCTCGACTTGCGGTGGCTGCTCGGCGGCGCGAAAGCGAAGCGCGGTCTCGTGGATCTGGCGGCGGCGCGCGCGCTCGTCGAAGCATGGCGCGCGAAGATCGGCATACGCGGCGCGTCGATGAACGCGGGCATTCTGTCGCTCTCGGGCGGCAATCAGCAGAAGGTGCTGTTCGCCCGCGCGCTCGCATCGGATGCGCAACTCATTCTGATGGACGATCCCACGCGCGGCGTCGATGTCGGCACGAAGCGCGATATCTATCGCCTCGTTCACGACGAAGCCGCGAAGGGCCGCACGTTCATCTGGTACACGACAGAAAACGAGGAGCTGTCGCACTGCGACCGCACGTATGTGTTCCGCTCGGCGGCCGTCACGCGCGTGCTGCACGCCGACGAATGCACGGAAGAAGCGCTCCTCGCCGCGAGTTTCGAGGAGCAGGCCGCATGACCCCCGCACGCACGACGTTTCAGGGCACGCAAGCGCGTCTGCGCGCGCTGCTTCCCGCCATCTCGCTCGTCGCGGTGCTGGTGCCCATTCTCATCATGCAGCCGACGGTGATGAGCTACTTCGGCTCCAGCCTGCTCCTGAATCTCGCCGTGCCGATCGTACTCGCGACGCTCGCGCAACTCGCGATCATCACCGTCAACGATCTCGACTTGTCCATCGGTTCGTTCGTGAGTCTGGTCGCCTGTATCGGCGCGACGCTGCTCGTGAAGCAACCGTGGCTCGGCACGCTCGCGCTCATCGGCTGCGTGCTCGCGTATGCGGCCGTCGGCGCGTTGATCGAACTGCGGCAGATTCCGTCGATCGTGGTGACGCTCGGGCTCTCGTTCGTGTGGAGCGGGCTTGCCATCGTGCTCCTGCCTTCTCCGGGCGGCACGAGCCCCGGCTGGCTCGGCACGGCGATGGGCTACCAGACGCCGTTCATCGCCGCGCCTATCGTGTGGTCGGTGCTGATCGCCGTCATCGGGCACTTTCTGCTGATGCGCACGTCGGCCGGCGTGCGCATTCGCGGCGCGGGCGGCAATCCGCGTGCGATGCGCCGCTTCGGCTGGTCGCTCGTGCGCAGCAAGGCGACGCTGTACGGCATAGCAGGCATTTTCGGCGTGCTGTCGGGGCTCTCGCTGCTCGGCCTCACGACTTCCGCCGACGCCAACCTCGCGCTGCGCTACACGCTGCTTTCCATCGCGGCGGTGATTCTCGGCGGCGGCGAGTTCGTCGGCGGGCGCGTGTCGGTCATCGGCGCTGTGCTCGGCGCGATCACGCTGACGCTCGCGGCATCGTTTCTGGCATTTCTCAACATCTCGGCGGACTGGCAGGTCGGCATGCAGGGCGCGATCCTGATCATCGTGCTGTCGTTGCGCGTGCTGCTGCAACGCGGGGAGCGGCAATGAAGACGCAGACATCGGGCGAGGCGATCGCCAACAACGAAACCGCGTGGACGCGGCTCAGAAGCCTTCAGGCGCCGTGGGCGTGGTCTTTCGCGGGCACGGTGCTCGTGTGGTTCGCGATCGTCGGCATCTTCGGCTTCGGCATTGCGAGCAACGTCGCGCAGACCGCGCTCACCTACGGCGTGTTCATGGTGCTCGTCGGTCTCGGGCAGATGCTCGTCATCACGTCGGGCGTCGGCAACATCGACCTCTCGGTGCCGTCGACCATCGCGCTTGCGGGCGTGGTCGGCATGCACGTGATGGGCGGTGAGAACGGACAGATTCTGCTGGGCGTGGCGGCGGCGCTCGGCGTCGGGGCGGCGATCGGCATCGTGAACTATCTGCTGATCCGGCTGCTGCGCATTCCGCCGATCATCGCGACGCTGTCCTCCAGCTTCATCATTCAGTCGATCGCCATCACACAAGGACGCCAGCTTCCGCCGCCGCCGCCCGCGCTCGGCGCGTTCGCGACGGGCCGGCTCTTGCATGTGCCGTATATCGCGCTGCTCGCGCTCGCGTTGTCGGTGGCGCTCGCGGTGCTGCTGCATCGCGCGGTCTATGGCCGCCGGCTTTCCGCCATCGGACAGAACGCGCGGGCCGCGTGGCTCGCGGGCGTGAACGTGCATCCGACGCGCTGCATCGCGTACGTGCTCTGTTCGATGATCGCGGCGCTGACCGCGCTCTTGCTCGCGGCGACCTCGGGCGGCGCGTCGCTCGACATGGGCGTCGAGTACATGCTGATCTCGATTGCGGTCGTCGTGATCGGCGGCACGCTGGTGACGGGCGGCAAGGCGACGATTGCCGGCGTGTGGGGCGCGTCCATGTTCCTGTTTCTGACGAACGCCGCGCTCAACGCAGTCGGCGCGGATGCGGGCGTGCGCGCGATCGTCTACGGCGTGCTCATCATCGCGGTGACGGTGGCGGCGGGCGGCAAGACCGCGCGCTGACATCCGACAATTTCGATCCACAGAATCGATCCACAGAAGGGACGAGGAGACATGAAACCGAGCGACTACGAAGTGCATGATCCGCGATTCAGGCTGCTGCTTCAGCCGAACGCGTTTCTTTCCAAAATCACCGACGAATGCCTGTGGGCCGAGGGACCGGTGTATTTTCCGGCGACGGACCTGCTCGTCTGGAGCGACATTCCGAACAACCGCATGCTGCGCTGGGCGCCCGGCATGGGCGTGGGCGTGTTTCGCGCGCCGTCGAACTACAGCAACGGCAACACGCGCGACCGCGAAGGGCGGCTCGTCACATGCGAGCATGGCGCGCGGCGCGTGACGCGCACGGAGCACGACGGCAGCGTGACCGTCATTGCTTCGCACTTCGAAGGAAAGCGGCTCAATTCACCGAACGATGTGGTCGTCGATTCGAAGGGCGACATCTGGTTCACCGATCCCGACTACGGCATTCTGAGCGACTACGAAGGCTATCGGGCGGACAGCGAGATCGGGCGATGCAACGTGTACCGCGTGTCGTCGCAGAGCACCGACGTGCAGCTCGTCTGCGACGACTTCGTGAAGCCCAACGGCCTCGCGTTCTCGCCGGATGAATCGCGGCTCTATATCGCGGATTCCGCGGCCTCACACGACGACGAAGCGCCGCGTCATATCCGCGTGTTCGACGTATCGAGCGAAGGCGCATTGCGCAACGGGCGCGTGTTCATCGAAATGCAAAGCGGCGTGCCGGACGGCATGCGCCTCGACGAGCACGGCAACGTCTGGACGAGCGCGGAAGACGGCGTGCACTGCTACGCGCCCGACGGCACGCTGCTCGGCAAGATCCTGATACCGGAGGTCGTCGCGAATGTGACCTTCGGCGGCATCAATCGCAATCGGCTGTTTATCGCGGCTACGTCGTCTATCTATTCGCTTCATGTCGGCGTGCGCGGCGCGGGACGCTGAGACGCCAGCACATCAAATCAAGAACCGGAGACAAGCATGAAGATCAGGAAACTCGCGTTGGCGCTGTGCATGGCATCAGCATCGGTGGGCGCGTCGGCGCAGGTTGCGACGGGCGATACGTCGTCGATGAAGATCGCGCTTTCGAACAACTATGCGGGCAACAGCTGGCGCCAGCAGATGCTCAAGAGCTGGTCGAACGTGGCGGACCCCGCCGTGAAGCAGAAGATCGTCGCGGCCGCGCCGAGCTACACGACGGCCGAGAGCCAGGCCACCGAGCAGGTTCAGCAGATACAGAACCTCATCTTGCAGGGCTTCAAGGCGATTGCGGTGGATGCCGTTTCGCCGACGGCGCTCAACGGCGTCATCAAGCAGGCGTGCGGCGCGGGCGTGACGGTGGTCTCTTTCGACGGCATCGCGACCGAGCCGTGCGCGTATCGCATCGCGGTGGATTTTCAGGGTATGGGCCGCATGCAGGTGGATTATCTGGCCAAGCGCCTGAACGGCAAGGGCAATCTGCTCGAAATTCGCGGGCTGGCGGGCGTGTCGGTGGATGACGAGATCCATCAGGGCATCGTCGATGAACTGAGGAAGTATCCGGGGCTGAAGATCGTCGGCTCGGTGCACGGCGACTGGACGCAGACCGTCGCGCAAAAGCAGGTCGCGGGCATTCTGCCGACCTTGCCGAAGATCGATGGCGTCGTCACGCAGGGCGGCGACGGCTATGGCGCGGCGCAGGCGATCAAGGCAGCGGGACGGCCGACGCCGATCATCATTCTGGGCAACCGGCAGGAAGAGCTTGCGTGGTGGGCCGATCAGAAGAAGAGCGGCTACGAGACGATGTCGGTGACGATTCCGCCGGGCGCGTCGTCGTTTGCGTTCTGGGTGACGCAGCAGATTCTCGCGGGCAAGAAGGTGCCGCACGATATCCGCATGCCGGTGCTGGAAGTGAAGCCTGAGGAACTCGATGCGGTGCTCGCGAAGACGCCGGCCGGGGCGCTGGCGAATAAGGAGTACACGCGCGAGGAAGTGGTCGCGGTGGTTGATGGGAAGAAGTAGGGCGAATCAGTAGAATAGCGAGGGGCGCGAGTGCATCGAAGCGCGCCCTCGCTCAGGTGATGTCGAGAAAATGGAAAAAGAAACGAAGGACACGCGCCGCCCGGCGCCTCCAGCGCGAGAGCGCTGGGCCGAAGCCAGTAAGGCGATTGCGGAGAGCGGCGAAGACGCCATGGCGATGGGCGAATTCGCGAACGCCGACGACGCAGAGTTGACGTGGTAGCGCGGTGAGCGCGGCGCGCTCGCCGCCCGCTCACGCGTACAAAATCTCGATTCCGTTCGCTTTAATCCAGTCCACGAATTCCCCGCCGAGTCCTTCGTCCGTCACCAGATAATCGATCCGGTCGATCGCCCCAAAGGCGGCAAATTCGCGCTTGCCAAACTTTCTGGAATCCGCCAGCAGGTAGACGGTCTTCGCTGCATCGATCATCGCTCGCTTGACGTGCAGGTCGATGAAGTCCGGGTAGGAGATGCCCGACTCCATTGACACGCCACCCGCCGCGAGAAAGAGCTTGTCGACGAACATCCCCTCGAAGAACGTCGAGGCCTTCTCGCCCGACACCGCGATCGTCTCCGGCTTGAAGATGCCGCCCGTGAGCATCACGCGGTTGGTCGGCTCCGCGCCCAGCAGAATGGCGATATTGAGCGCGTTGGTCACCACGCGCAGGTTTTGCCGGTCCAGCAGGTTCTTCGCGAGTTCCGTCGCGGTCGCGCCGCAATCCAGAATCACGGAATCGCCGTTTTCAATCAGGCTCGCTGCCTTCTTGCCTATCAACGCCTTCTCAGAACTCGTCGGCAGCACGGGCGTCTCGTAGGTGCGCCGCGTGCCATCGCTTTGCGTTGCCTTCAGCCGCACGTTGCCGTGCACGCGCTCGACGCGTCCTAGCCGCTGCAACTCGTCGATGTCCTTGCGGATCGTCGGCATCGACACGCCGAATTCGCTGGAAAGCTCCGAGAGCTTCACCAGTTTCGCGGTCTGCACGCGTTCGAAAATCTTCTCGGTCCGGGTTCGTTGATCCATTTTTGATTTTCCTGCGCAGGCGCTGCATGAACGCGCCTCTCCAGTGCGCATTGTGCCTGATCAGAAGATCGGTGGTGCTTCACTAGGTGTTTTCCCTTTTTCTTTGATTTCTCTTTGACTTTCGAAAGAAACTAAAAGAAACTGCCTTCAAGCAAACGGGAAGTCTGGGAGCAGGGAATGGAAAACCCCTTCAAGCAGTCCGGCGACGCGCTTCATCGCCGGGCGCAAGAGATCCGCAAGAAAATCTGCGTGATGAACGCGACGGCCAAGAGCGGTCACACGGGCGGCGACATGTCGGAGGCCGACATTCTCGCGGCCCTCTATTTTCATGTGATGCGTTATGAAGTCGATGCCGAGCGCAAGGTGCGCTGGCATGACGAATTCATCCTAAGCAAAGGCCACGGCGTCGGCGGTCTCTATTCCTGCTTCGCGGAACTCGGCTGGCTGAACGACGAAGAACTGCTCACGTATCTGAAAGACGATTCGCGCCTGCCGGGCCACCCGGTGCGCCAGAAGCTGCCGAGCTTCGTGACCGTCAATACCGGCGGTCTCGGTCACGGCTTTCCCATCGCGGCGGGTCTCGCGATGGCGAAGCAGCGTCACGCTTCTAAGACGGAAGGCGCCACCGGCCGCGTGTTCGTGCTGACCGGCGACGGCGAACTCGAAGAAGGCTCGAATTGGGAAGCCGCGATGGCGGCGGCGCACTTCGAACTGTCGAACCTCGTCGTGATCGTCGACCGCAACCGGCTTCAGCTTGCCGACTTCACGCACAACATCATGGACCTGGACCCGCTGGACGAGAAGTTTCGCGCTTTCGGTTTCGAAGTGCACGACGTCAATGGAAACCAGCCGGACGCCATTTGGAAACTAATAGAAAGTCTCGACTACGACAATCGGAAGCCGAAAGTCGTGATTGCGCACACCATCAAGGGCCGCGGCGTCTCGTTCATGGAGAACGTGCCTGCGTGGCATCACAAGTTCCCCGACGAAGACCAACTCAAGCAGGCGCTGAAGGAGCTCGACCATGCGTGAACTCGCTGACTTGCGCGACGGCGCGGTGAACGCGATCAGCCGGCTGACTGCGGCCGGGCAAGACATCATCGTGATGGTGGCGGACTCGACGTCGACCTCGAAGATTGGGCCGTACCTCGAAAGCTACCCGGACCGCGTCATCAATGTGGGCATCGCTGAGCAAAACATGGTCGGCATGGCGGCGGGGCTCGCGCTCGGCGGACACATCGTGTTCACGGCGAACGCCGCGCCGTTTCTCGTCGGACGCGCCAATGAACAGGTGAAGAACGACGTCTGTTACAGCGCGACGAATGTGAAGATGCTCGGCTTGAACGCGGGCGTCGCATACGGGCCGCTCGCATCGACGCATCACGCTATCGACGATCTGTCGATCATGAGCGGCTTCGGCAACGTGCAGATTTTCGCGCCCTGCGATGAGGCAGAAGTCGCGCAAATGATCGACTATGCGGCATCGGTAGAAGGGCCTGTCTACATCCGCCTCGACAACGCGAAATTTCCCGTGGTGCATGACGCCTCGTACCGCTTTCTGCCGGGCCGTCCCGATGTGCTGATCGAAGGATCGCGCGTCGCGGTGATTGCGCTGGGATCGGTCGTCGGCGAGGCGCTCGACGCATGCGAAGCGCTTCAGAAAGAGGGCGTCGTTAATCCGACGCTCGTGAACCTTTCGTCGCTTCGGCCGCTGGATCAGGACGCGCTCGCTTCGATCATCGAGCGTCACGAGACGATCGTGACCGTCGAGGAGCATTCGCTGCACGGCGGCATCGGCGCGACGGTCGCATTGTTGATGGCGAGGCGGCAGATCGGGCGGCCGCTCACGACGCTCGGCATCACCGAAGGCGAATTTGCCAAGTACGGCACGCGCAAGGGCATCCGCAAACACTATGGCATCGACGCGGCCGGTATCGCGAATGCCGTACGCGCGCACTGCGCTCGATAAGAGAGGAGACGGGAATGAGCATTCAGTACGACATGTCGTTGCGCCATGGCGTGGACTTCGACTTCCGGCTCGATGGCAAGGTCGCGGTGGTGACGGGCGGTCTCGGCGGCATCGCAATGGCGACAAATGCCGCGCTGATCGCGAAGGGCGCACGCGTCGCGATTCTCTATCCGAGCTTCGAAGAACCGCGCGTGCAGGCCGCCATCGAAGAACTCGGCGCGAACAACGCAAAAGCCTTTGCCTGCGATGTCGCGAATGAGGCTGACGTCGAGAAGGCCATTGCAGCGGCTCACGACCATTTTGGCGATCTGCACCTGCTCGTCAATGCCGCAGGCTGCATCACGCTGACACCCGCGGAAAACATCGGCTACGACGAATGGCAGCGGCAGATCGGCGTCAATCTCACCGGTCCCTTCCTGTGCTCGAAGCACTTCGCGCGCGTGGTGCTGGCGAGCGGCCACGGCGGCAAGATTGTGAACATCGCGTCGCAGGCTGCGACCGTCGCCATCGATCAGCACTGCGCGTATACGTCGGCGAAAGCAGGCCTGATCGGCATGACCAAGGTGCTCGCGAAGGAATGGGCGGCGCGCGGCATTACCGTCAACACGGTCTCGCCGACCGTCGTCTTGACGCCGATGGGCGCGGCCGCATGGGAAGGCGAGAAGGGCGAGAACATGAAGAAGCTGATCCCTGTAGGGCGCTTCGCCTATACCGATGAAATCGCGGCCGCAATTCTCTTTCTGCTCTCGAACGGCGCCGACATGATCACGGGCGCCGACATCATGATCGACGGAGGCTACACGATCGCCTGAGCCAGTCCAACGCTGTCGAAGAAAGACAAACAACCCGGAGACAACAACATGTGGAAGAAGCTTGCAGTTGCAGCAACGGTGGCCGTTTCGTTCGCCGCCGCGTTGCCCGCCACCGCGAATGCAGCGGGCAAAGGCACCATCGCGATTCTCGTGAATGCGCTCGACAATCCGTATTACGCCGCCGAAGCGAAGGGCGCAGATGCAGAAGCGAAGAAGCTCGGCTACGACACCATCGTGCTTTCCCATGGCGAGGACGTGAACAAGCAAAACGAGCTGGTCAATCTCGTCATCGGCAAGGGTGTGAAGGGCATCATTCTCGATAACGCCGATTCCAACGCGAGCGTCGCGACGGTGCGCGCAGCGGCGGACAAGAAAGTGCCCGTGGTGCTGATCAACCGCGAGATTCCGAAGGACGGGATCGCCATTGCGCAGTTGAGCCATAACAATCTGCAAGCGGGTACCGAAGTGGCGCAGCGTTTCGTGGAAGCCATCGGCGAGAAGGGTGAGTACGTCGAACTAACGTGCAACCTCGCGGACAAGAACTGCGTGACGCGCTCGCAGGCGTTCCATCAGGTGCTGGACCAATATCCCGATTTGAAGATGGTCGCGCGTCAGGATGCAAAGGGCGCGCTCTTGCCCGGCAAGCAGGCGATGGATTCCATCTTGCAAGAGCATCCGAACATCAAGGGCGTGATTTGCGGCAATGGCCCGGTTGCGCTCGGCGCGATTGCATCGCTGGACTCTGCGGGACATAAGGACGTGGTCGTCATGGGCATCGACGGCAGCAACGACGAACGCGACTCCGTGCTCGCGGGCAAGCTGAAGGCCACCGTAATGCTGCAGGCGCAGGGCATCGCGATTCACGGCGTCGATCTGCTCGACAAATACATCAAGACCGGCAAGACCGGCGAGCAGGAGCGTCAGCTCACGCGCGGCATTCTCATTACGAAAGACAACGCTTCGCATGTGAAGGACTTCTACTACAACAAGTAGTACGCGTTGTTGCTCCGTGCGGGCGCGGCAAGGGCTGCGCCCGCACATGGCTTGTCATGTGAGGTCGAGGTCGTCATGGTTCATCCCTTATTCGCGCGCTGGCGGCTGGTGTCGATGCTTTGCGTCGTCAGTCTGCCGGCGTGCCACGTCGTCACCGATACCGAATTGGCCGACATCCGCGCGCAAGGGCAGCACAAGGGCCCGGACGCCGCAAAGATTTTGAACGACCAGTTGGTTCCCTACGCGGACAAGAACGCGAAGCCCGCGGCGCAGGTCATCAGCGCGCTGAACCAGAATTTCGACGATGCCTGCAAGCAATACGGCTTCCGTCAGAGCAATGCTTTCCCGTGCAACTTCTGGCTGCGCGTGCAGGGCAAGGTGACGAAGATCGATTCGACGTCGCGCGTCGGCAAGGCGTACGTGGAAGTGGCGCCCGCGAACGGCGGCGATCCCGTTCAGATCGCGCTCGAAACAGGTCCGGTGGTGATCGGCACGGGCGTGCGCGACGGCTTTCCCGGCGTCAAATACAGTGACTTCGACGACCAGACGCGCTTTGCCGCGTTCGGTCAGGAATTGAACAAGCTCGTCGTGGCGCGGGTGCAAAGTTCGCTCAAGCTGAAGGTCGGCGATCCGGTCGATGTCTCTGCCGTCTATAGCAGTTGGAGCGAGCCTGCAGGCGAGATCCGCGCGATTCCGGTGGCCTGGAAATGAACGAGAATCAGCATACCGCCCGCACGATGAACCCCGTCAACGTGATCGAAACGCGCGGGCTGTCGAAGCAGTATCCGGGCACGGCGGCGCTCGTCGATGTGGACTATAAGGTGCGGCGCGGCAAGGTCAACGTGCTGATCGGCGAGAACGGCGCGGGCAAGTCTACGTTGATGAAACTGCTCGCGGGCGCGGAAACGCCGACCTCGGGCGAGATCTGGATCGACGAGAAGCTCGCGCAGATCACCGATGTGTGCAGTGCGGAGCAGCACGGCATCGGCATCATCTTTCAGGAGTTGAATCTCTTCCCGGACATGACGGTGGCGGAGAACATCTTCGCGGGCAATGAGATCACGAACTCGGGCGTGATCCGCTCGAAGATGGAGAACCACCAGGCGAAAGTGCTGCTCGACCGGCTGAACATCGCAATCGATCCGCGCACGCGGCTCGGCGATTTGTACGTCGGTCAGCAACAACTCGTCGAGATCGCGAAGGCGTTGTCGAAGCACATCAAGGTGCTCATCATGGATGAGCCGACTTCCGCGCTCTCGAAGACGGAAGTGGAGATTCTCTTCAAGATCATCGGCCAGCTCAAGGAAGAGGGTGTGACGGTGATCTATATCTCGCATCGCCTCGAAGAGATCATGGCGATCGGCGATTGCATCACCGTGCTGCGCAACGGGCGGCTCGTGGCGGAGAACGATATCGCCAACATCGACATTCCGTGGATCATCGAAGCGATGGTCGGCTCTTCGAAGAAGCGTTTTGCGTTCGAGCAGCACGAAATCGGCCGCGAAGTGCTGAAGGTGAAAGACCTCGCGCTCAAGCGTTCGAACGGGATCTATGCGGTCGATCACGTGTCTTTTACCGCGCGTGCCGGCGAGGTGATCGGCATCTACGGATTGATGGGCGCGGGCCGCACCGAGTTGCTCGAATCGCTACTTGGCGCGAATCCCCTCGCGCTTGGCGAGATAGAACTCGCAGGCAAGGCCATCGAAGACTTGCCGATACCGAAGCGCATCGAGGCTGGCATCGCGCTCGTGCCGGAAGACCGCCAGAAGCAGGGCATGGTGCAACTGATGACCATACTTGAGAACATGACCCTGTCCAGCCTCGGCAAGTTCACGCGGCGCTTCGTCGGTGCGCTCACGCGCGACAAACAAGTGGAAGCGGCCAACGACATCGTGAAGAAGCTGGCCATCAAGGCTGCGTCCGTCGATGCGCCGATCACGTCGCTATCCGGCGGAAACATGCAGAAGGTCGTCATCGGCAAGGCGCTGTTGACGAAGCCCAAAGTGTTGCTGATGGACGAACCGACGCGCGGCATCGACGTGGGCGCGAAAGAAGACGTCTACAAAACGATCAGCTTGCTCGCGCGGTCGGGCATCGCCGTGATCTACGCGACATCCGAACTGGACGAAGCGATGGCCGTGTCCAACCGCGTCTTCGTGATGGCGAGCGGAAAGCTGACCGCCGTGCTCGACCGGCCCCAATTCGACAGTGAACGCATCGTGCGCGCATCGACGCCCGCGACTGCCGTAGTGTGAGGCAACCGAGATCCGAACCATGAATACACCCAACAGCAGCAACCCGCCGGTCGCGCCGGTGCATGCGAAGCACAACCGGCACGGCGCCTATGTGGCGTCGCGCGTCGCGGTCAATCTGCTAAAGCTGCGCATCTTTATCGCGCTATTCGCGATCATCATCGTGTTCTCGCTCGCCACCGAGAGCTTCCTCTCGACCGGCAACCTGCTCATCATGGCGAAGCATGTCACCGTGGTGGCGATTCTTTCCATCGGCATGACGCTCGTGATCCTGACGGGCGGTATCGACTTGTCGGTGGGCTCCATCGTCGGCATTAGCGGCATGGCGGCCGGATATCTGCTGCTCGAAGGCGTGAAGATCGGGCATCACATCGTGTTCTTCAATCCGTGGGGCGTGACGATCATCGCGTGTTTGCTGGGCGCGTTAATCGGCGCGGTGAACGGCTATCTCATCACGATGCTCAACGTCGCGCCGTTCATCGCGACGCTCGGCATGCTGTATGTGGTGCGCGGCGCGGCGCTGCTGGTCAACAACGGCAGCACCTTCGCGGACCTCGAAGGAAATCCGGCACTCGGCAACACGGGCTTTGAGTTCATCGGCAACGGCACGATTCTCGGCCTCTCGATGCCAGTGTGGATCATGCTGGTGCTCGCGGCCATTACCATCTTCGTCGCGCGCAAGACGCCGCTCGGCCGCCGCATTTATGCCATCGGCGGCAATGAGCAAGCGGCGCGATTCTCGGGAATCCGAACGAATCGCGTCAAGCTATTCGTCTACATGTTCTCGGGATTCTGCGCGGCGATTGTCGGACTCGTGATCACGGCGCAGTTGCAGACGGCGCACCCGTTGACGGGACAGACCTACGAACTGAACGCCATCGCGGCGGTCGTGCTCGGCGGCACCGCGCTCATGGGGGGACGCGGCACGGTATTCGGCTCCGTCGTCGGTGCGTGCGTGATCAGCATTCTGGGCGACGGCATGGTGATGTGCGGCATCAGCGATTTCTGGCAAATGGTCATTAAGGGCCTCGTCATTATCTTCGCGGTGGTCATCGACCAGTTGCAGCAGCGCCTTCAGTCGCGCATGGTCTCGCTGACCGCGTGAGGAATAGACCATGAGCCATATTCTCGCCATCGATCAGGGCACGAGCGGTACTAAGGCCCTCGTCTTCGACCAGACCGGACAGGTTCATGCGCGCAGCTTCGCGCCGGTTACATGCACCACGCCGCGCACGGGCTTCGTCGAACAGGATGCGAATGCGTTGTACGCATCCGTGCTGAAAGCCGTGGACGAATGCCTGAGTGGATTCAAAGGCGACATCGCGGGCATCGGCATATCGAATCAGCGCGAGACGGTCGTCTTATGGAACGCGAAGGGCGAGCCGATCGCCCCAGGCGTGTCGTGGCAATGCCAGCGATCGCTCGGCATCTGCGAACGGCTCAAGCGCGACGGCTTGCAGCCGCTCATCGCACAAAAGACGGGCTTGCTGATCGACCCGTACTTTTCAGGCACCAAACTCATCTGGCTCAACGAAAACGATGAACGCGTTCGCGCGCATATCGCGGCAGGCGACGCGTACTTCGGCACGGTCGATAGCTGGCTGCTGTATCGGCTGACGAACGGCGCGGCGTATTGCACCGACGTGACGAATGCGTCGCGCACCATGCTGCTCAATCTTCGCACGCTGGAATGGGATCGCGAACTCATCGAGACGTTCGGCCTGCAAGGACTGCGCTTGCCCGAGCTTCGGCCGTCTGCGTCCGACTTCGGCATGACCGATTTCGACGGCCTGCTCGCGGCGCCATTGCCTATTCTTTCGATGATCGGCGATTCACACGCCGCCGCCGTCGGCGAAGGGTGCCTGAGTCCCGGTGTCGCGAAGGCGACGATGGGCACGGGATCGTCCATCATGATGAATGTTGGCGGGAAGGCGCGCGAGCCCGAACACGGCCTCGTCTCGACGCTCTGTTTCGCCACCGACAAGCGCGTGGACTACGCGCTAGAAGGGATCATCATCAGCGCGGGATCGACGCCCGCGTTTCTCAAGGAAAAGCTGAACCTGTTCGACGATTTCGCCAAGGCCGAGCAGGCGTTCACCGAGTACGACAACGGCGGCGTATTCGTGATTCCATCGTTCTCGGGCATCGGCTGTCCGCACTGGAAGTATCCAGGCGGCGCGCAGATCGTCGGACTCAACTTTTCGACGTCGTGGCAGCATGTGGCGCGCGCGGCGTATGAATCCATCGTCTATCAGATCAAGGACGTTATCAACGTGATGGAGCAGGCGGCCGACGTGCCGCTCGCGCAACTGTACCTCGACGGCGGCCTCACGCAGCGTCCGTTTCTTTTGCAATATCTGTCGGACACGTTGAATCGGCCTGTCAGCACGCTCGCGGTCAGCGAGATTTCGGCGTCGGGCGCGGCGGCGCTCGCGGCGTATCAGGCGGGCCTCGCCGCATCGCTCGACGATTGGCAGACGCATCGTGTGGTGGCACGACGCGTCGAGCCCGGCAGCGGTGTCGAAGCGGCTGCGGAGAATCATGCGAAATGGCTGCGATGGATCGAGCGTCTTTAACTCCCGGAGAATCTCAGTGGCGGAACAATTGAAGCGGTTCGAGAACAAAGTCGTGGTCGTGACGGGTGGCAGTCGTGGCATCGGTCTCGCCATTGCGGAGCGGTTTGCGCAGGAAGGCGCGAAGGTGTGCGTCAGTGCGAACGAAAAGAGCGTTCACGATGCAGCCGCCCGTCTGCGCGAATCGGGCTTCGACGCGCTTTCCGTCGAAACGGACGTGACGGATAAGGCTCAGGTCGTCGCACTGTATGAGGAAGTCGCGAGCAAGCTCGGCGAAGTGGACGTGTCGGTGCAGAACGCGGGGGTCATCACCATCGCCAAGTTGCCGGACCTGACTGAAAGCGAGTGGGACAAGGTCATGGCCGTAAATACCAAGGGCGTTTTTCTGTGCTGCCAGGAAGCGGCCACCCGCATGCTGCGCGCAGGCAAAGCGGGGCGGCTCATCAACACGGCGTCGGGTCAGGCGCGGCAGGGTTTCGTCTACACGCCGCATTACGCGGCGAGCAAATTCGGCGTGCTCGGCATCACGCAGAGTCTCGCGAAGGAACTGGCGCCGACCGGCATCACGGTGAACGCGTTCTGTCCGGGCATCATCACGACGGACATGTGGTCGTATAACGACGAAGCGTGGGGCAAACTGCTGGGCGATTACAAACCCGGCGAGTTGATGGCCGAGTGGGTCGCGAACATTCCGATGAAGCGTGCCGGCAATGGCGGTGACGTCGCGGGCCTGGTGACATTCCTGGCCTCGGACGACGCCGCGTACATCACCGGTCAGACGGTCAACGTGGACGGCGGCATGTTCATGTCGTGATGCGATAATAAGCATGTATCGTTCTGGATGACTAAGTAAATGTCGACGCGCAACGCTGCGACGTGCGCTTATGATCCGGCTTCATATCGATAGGCGCAACAAGGGCTGTGCGTTCCGCAAGGCGCGTCCTATACTGGTCGCCCTGACCGACACTCTCCCCCGGCGCCCCAAGCATGCCGCGAACTCCCCGCATTTCATCGCCTTCCGCGAATACCGACACAGCGGCATCGCCATTGCGCCGCCGGATGTTGCGCGGTTTCGCCGTCTCGGCAGTGGTGGCGCCGAGCGCCAACGCTGCGTCCTCGCTGTTGCAGCCGCTCGCGGTTCAGCCATGGACGCGCACGCCCGGCGCGCCGATTCTCGAACATCCATATGGCGTGCCGTCGCCGCACGAAGCGAACGTCGTGCGGCGCGCGGCCCGCGCGTTTCCCGTGCCGGGCCAGGCTTCGTCGCTGACGCCGCTCGCCGATCTGCATGGCGCGATCACGCCCAACGGCCTCGTCTACGAGCGGCATCATGCGGGCGTGCCCGACATCGATCCGGATCAACATCGGCTCGCGATTCATGGCCTCGTGCGCGAGCCGAAGCTCTTCACGATGGACGACTTGCTGCGGCTGCCATCCGAATCGCGCGTGTACTTTCTGGAATGTTCGGGCAACACCGCAAGCGAATGGAAAGGGCCGAGCGGTCTGCCGGTGCAGATGACGCACGGCTTGTTGTCGTGCTGCGAGTGGACCGGCGTGCGGCTTTCGACGCTGATCGAAGCCGCAGGCGGTCTCGCGGCCAGTGACGGTCAGACGCCGCGCTGGATGCTCGCGGAAGGCGCCGACGCGGCCGCGATGACGCGCAGCCTGCCGCTCGATCGCATTCTCGACCGCGCGCTCATCGTATATGCGCAGAACGGCGAGCGCCTGCGGCCGGAGAACGGCTATCCGCTGCGGCTCGTGGTGCCCGGCTTCGAGGGCAATACGAACGTGAAGTGGCTGCGCAGGCTGAAGTTCGTCGACGCGCCGCTGGAAACGCGCGAGGAAACGTCGAAATACACGGACCCGGTCGCGAACGGGCAGGCGCGCCAGTTCGTGTTCGAGATGGATGCGAAATCGGTCATCACGCGGCCGTCGCCGGGGCATCGGCTCACGGTTCACGGCTATTACCCGATCATCGGACTCGCGTGGTCGGGACGTGGCTCCATTCGCAAGGTCGAGGTGTCGACCGACGGCGGGCGCTCATGGCAGGAAGCGCAACTCGACGGCCCGCCGAAGGATCGCGCGTTGACGCGCTTTCACGCAGGCTGGGTCTGGAACGGCGAGCCTGCCGCGATTCTCTCGCGCGCCACCGATTCGACCGGCTACGTTCAGCCGACGCGCGAGGCGCTGGTCGCCGCGCGCGGGCTGAACTCGTATTACCACTACAACGGCATTCAGCAATGGCGCATCGGCGCCGATGGCAGCGTGAAAAATGCATAACGCCCCGGCTCTGAAGCATCGTCTGTTGCGGCCGTTGATGATCGGCGTCGCCGCGGTATCGCTCGCTGCATGCAGCACGCCCACACGCGATGGCGGCGCGCAGAACGCGCTCACGCACGACCCGACCCAGCGCGCGGCCATCGACGCCATCGGCACGCCGTTGAACGCGACGGAAATCGCCGCATGGAACATCGACGTCGCGCCCGATGGCCGTGGCCTGCCCGCGGGCAGCGGAGACGTGGCGACCGGCGCGCATATCTTCGCGGCGAAGTGCGCCGCGTGTCACGGCGCGAACGGCGAAGGCGGCCTGGGCGACCGGCTCATCGGCGGACGCGGCACGCTCGCGACCGACAAACCGGTGCGCACGGTCGGCAGCTACTGGCCGTATGCCACGACGCTCTTCGACTACATCCGCCGCGCGATGCCTTATAACGCGCCGCAATCGCTGAGCGCAGACGAGGTGTACGCGTTGAGCGCATGGATTCTGAACCGCAACGGCATCGTGCCCGACGACGCGCGGCTGGACGCGCATTCGCTCGCTGCCATCCGTATGCCGAATCGCGACGGCTTCGTGCCGGACCCGCGGCCGGGTCATCTGTGATGTCGCGCGCGCTCGCCTAATGCGATGAAACGTATTCCGCGCCCGCAAACGGCGGCGGAACGGCGAAGCTCTCGCGCATGCGCTTCGTTTCCGCGGCCGGTGTCGTTCCGAAGAGGCGCTTGAATTCCCGATTGAATTGCGAGGCGCTCGCATAGCCCACCGCATGACAGGCCGCCTCCGCCGTCATGTCCTGACGCACCATCAGGAGACGCGCCTGATGCAGCCGCGTCGACTTCAGATATTGCATGGGCGACGTGTGCGTGATGGCCTTGAAATGACTGTGGAACGTCGGCACGCTCATGCCCGCTTCGCGCGCCAGTTGCGTGAGATCGAGCGGCTGCGCGTAGGTCGCGTGAATGCGGCGCAATGCCTTGCCGATCTTGCCGAACTGCCCCTGCATCGCGAGCGCCGAGCGCATCGCATGGCCTTGCGCGCCGGTCAGCACGCGAAAGTACAGCTCACGCACCAGCGCGGGACCCAGAACGGCCGCATCGAGCGGCCGGCTCAACGCTTGCAGAAAGCGCAGGACTGACATGCGCAAGTCGGCATCCATCGGACTCGACATCATGCTTCGCGGTGGTTCCGCGCGCGCCGGCATGTGATGACGGTCGATCTGAATCATCAGCTCTGCCGCCACCTGGAAATCCAGATGCATGTAGATGGCCAAGAGCGGATGCTCAGGCGTCGCGTCGGTTTCCATCGTGAAGGGCACGGGCACTGCGACGGCCAGATAATGCAGCTCGTCGTACAGATACACCTGATCGCCGAAGTAGCCGCGCTTGCGTCCCTGACAGACGATCACGATGCCCGGATCGTAGAGCACAGGCGTGCGCGACAACGCGCGGTCCGAACGCAGGATGCGCACATCCGGTAGCGGCGTCAGGTTGTAGCCCTCATTGGGCGCCAGTGCGCGCAGCAGGTCCACGATACGCTCTCGCTCGTCCACAGGGGACTGCGCGACATGGCGGGAAGCGGCGGCGGTCTTTCTCGTTGACATCGAAGGCGACGATAAGAATAGGCAATAAAAGCAGAATATCCGGCCTTAAAGCGCGTTGGTGCAAAGAATACTATGCACTCTCTTTCATTTCATCGTAGAGGTGCTTATGTCATCCAACCGGACTCTGCTCATCACCGGCGTCAGCAGCGGCTTTGGCCGGGCACTCGCTCAGGAAGCGCTCGCGGCAGGCCATCGCGTGATCGGCACTGTGCGAAGCGAGCAGGCGAAGCAGGACTTCGAAGCGCTCGCGCCGGACAGGGCCGTGGGCCGCCTGCTCGATGTGACGGACTTCGACGCCATCGAAGGCGTCGTGGCCGAGATCGAGTCGACCATCGGTCCCATCGACGTGCTCGTCAACAACGCGGGCTACGGTCACGAAGGCGTGATGGAAGAATCGCCGCTCGCCGAGATGCGTCGACAGTTCGACGTGAACGTCTTCGGCGCGGTCGCGATGATGAAGGCGGTGCTGCCGGGCATGCGCGCGCGGCGCAAGGGTCACATTCTCAACATCACGTCGATGGGCGGCTTTATCACGATGCCCGGCATCGCCTACTATTGCGGCAGCAAGTTCGCGCTGGAAGGCATCTCCGAGACGCTCGCGAAGGAAGTGAAATCGTTCGGCATAGCCGTGACGGCAGTGGCGCCGGGTTCGTTCCGCACCGACTGGGCTGGCCGCTCGATGGCGCGCACGCCTCGTTCGATTGCCGATTACGATGCGCTCTTCGATCCGATTCGCCGGGCGCGCGAGGAAAAGAGCGGCAAGCAGCCCGGCGATCCGGTGAAGGCGGCGCGCGCGATGCTGGCCGTCATCGAGAGCGACGCGCCACCCGTGCATCTCTTGCTCGGCAGTGACGCGCTCGGTCTGGTGCGCGACAAGCTGACCGCGCTCGCTGACGAGATCAGTCAGTGGGAAACGCTCACGCGATCCACTGACGGCTGATGCCGCCACACGCGTTAGCTGAGTCGCTTCCACGCCTGATGTCGAAGGGCCTCGCGAAGCGTGGATGCGTTCCATGCTTCGTCGAGCGCCCGGCGCATCAGCGCTTGCTGGCTCTCGGGCGCGAGACCGCCCACTGGCGGATCGCGATCGAGACTGGTCGGGAACGCATAGCCTTCAGCGCTCGATGCAATCACGCAGTCGATGTCCCTCGCAGTGAACTGTCCTCTCGCCCGATAGTCCAGCAGCACGGGATACACGGCTTCGCACATGCGCATGCGATCGAGCGTTTCCATCGCGCGCCCATACGCCGAAGAGATCTGCAAGAGATTCGCCATGCGCTGCACGTCTTGCGTGCGGTTCGCGCCGGCCGCATGAAATAGCGCGGGATTGAAGAAGAGCGCGTCGCCCTTCGCGAGCGGCAACTGCACGCAGTGCGTTTCGAAGAAGTCGCGAAAGTCGGGACGTCGCCACGCGAGATAACCCGGTGCGTAACGCTGCGAAAACGGAAGCAGCTTCGTTGGCCCGCTTTTTATCGGCATGTCGCTGTGCGCGACGGCGCCCTGAAGCGTCAGCAACGGCGACATCGTATGAACATGCGCCGGGAAACGCTGCACTTCCTCCGCGGTCTGAAAGCCGAGATGGTAGTCCCGATGCGCCTGCTGCGCCGCGCCGCCAGGACGAACGACGTTGACTTGCGTGGTCATCTGAAAGCCGGGCCCGAGCCACGCCTGCGCGACGCTCGCAATGAACGCGTTCGAGAAATATCGCGCGAACACGGTGGGCGCTGCGAGACACAGCTTTTCGTGCGCATTCCAGATGCGGTCGTTCGCGCCTGCTTTGGCGAAGTGGTCGGCGCCGCGCGTGCCCGATTCGCGTTCCTGTCTGATGATCGAATCGAAGATATGCGTCGCGTCGTCGACGGGCGATGTATCGTGAAACGCGCGCCTGAGCACGAGCACGCCCGCGCCGTCGAGCAGCACGTTCGCCCATTCGGCCTGCAACGCCTGCTGCCCGACAGGATCGATCAACGCTTCATCAAGCGCGCGGCAATCGTAGATGGGAATATCGCGTTGCGTCTCGGCCGCGAATCGCAGGACCACATCGCTCTTTCTTTGCAGTTGTTGCGCGAATGCTTCGAGCGAGCAGTCGCTTTCGCGATACCAGTTCGTTGCTAACGTCTCGTGGCGTTCATTCGTGGCATCCATGTCTCGCTCCGGTTTTTTCCCTAGGATAGACGCATCGTCGCGGCGCGCGTTACCATAAACGCATCAAAAAACCATCAAAATGCAGGCGTTTCGATGGCTCATCGGTTCCTCGTGAAGGAGATCGCCTTGCAGGCGGGCGTCGGCGTCGCCACGGTGGACCGTGTGTTGAACGGGCGTCCCAACGTGCGCGAAGGCACGCGCAGACGCGTCGAGCAGGCGATTCGCGAACTGGAGAAGCAGGCGCTGCAACTCGCGACGACGGGACGCAAGCTCATCATCGATGTCGTCGCCGAAGCCCCGTCCCGGTTCACCACCGAGATTCAGGAGGCACTGGAAGCGGAGTTGCCTGCATTCCATCCCGTCGTGCTACGACCGCGCTTCTTCATGCGCGAAACCATGTCGACCGCCGAGGTCGTCGAAACGCTTCGCTCGATAGGGCGCCGGGGCAGTCACGGCGTGGTGCTGAAAGCGCGTGACGTCGCCGAGATTTCAGAGGCGATCGGCGCGTTGAAGACAATGGGCATCCCGGTCGTGACCACGTTCACGGACATTCCGTTGTCGGCGCGCATCGCTTATGCAGGGCTGGATAATCGCGTGGCGGGCGCGACGGCGGCGTATCTCATCGGCCAGTGGCTACGCGGTCTTAACGGAACCGTGCTCGTCACCATGAGCGACGAAGGCTTCAGAGGAGAAGAAGAGCGCGAGGCGAGCTTTCGACGCGCGCTGCGCGTGAGTTATCCGAACCTCGACCTGCTCGATGCGAGCGGCGGACACGGCCTCAACATGCAAACCGAAGAGCGCATGCGCAAAGTCGTTACCACGCGTTCGAAGATTGCGGCGGTGTACTCGATGGGCGGCGGCAATGCGGCCGTGCTGAAAGTGCTGGAGGCGGCGAACCAGCGCCCGCTTTGCTTCGTCGGGCATGATCTCGACCGCGACAACGTCGGCTTGCTGCGCGAGCGTAAGGTGCAAGCGATTCTTCATCACGACCTGCGTCAGGACATGCGTTCGGCTTGCCAGCACATCATGCACTTTCATCGGCTCATTCCTGCTTCCGCGATTGCGCCGTCTTCTTCGGTCGTCGTGGTGACACCGGAAAATATCCCCGAACATATCGCAAGCCGTTTTCGCTAGCGCCCTCGTTATCCAGGCGCTACCCGTTGTCGCCGCCTGCAACGGGCAACACAGCACCCGTGATATAGCCGGCTTCGTCCGACGCGAGAAAGAGGATCGGGGCGATCTGCTCATCGAGCGTGGCGTAACGCTTGAAGAACGTCGAGTCCGTGACCTGCTTCACCGCTTCGCTCATCCATGCCTTCTCTTGTACGCTGTCTCCGGCGGCGTTGCGCGGCACGCGGCGTGGAGGTGCCTGCGTGCCGCCGGGCGCCGCAGCGACTACGCGAATATGGTGTTCGCCATATTCCATCGCGAGCGACTGCGTCAGCGCGTTGACGCCGCCTTTAGCCGCCGAATAGGGCACGCGTCGAATGCCGCGCGTCGCGTTCGATGACACATTGACGATGGTCCCACCGCCTTGCGCAAGCATATGCGGAAGGACCGCATGACACGCGTACAGAGTCGGCATGAGCGAGCGCCGTATTTCCGCATCGATCTGCGCGGGCTCGAACTCGGCGTACGGCCGCATGCGAATTGCGCCGCCCACGCCGTTGACGAGAATATCGATGCGGCCGAACTTCTGGACGGCGAACGCCATGGTGGACGCCGCGCCGTCATAGGTCTCCAGATCCGCGACGAAGCCTGCGGTGTCCGCGCCCGTCGCTTCGGCCGCGACTTCGTGAATGAAGTCGGCGCGGTCCACGAAGAGCACCTTCGCTCCTTCGGCCGCCGCGCGCAACGCGACGCCTCGCCCGATGCCCTGCGCCGCGCCGGTCACGACCATCACCTTGCCTTCGAATCGTTGCGCGTTCATGCGGTCACCGGCGCTGCGTTAGGAGTGAATTTTTCGTAGTGGAAGCTGACGGGCTTCACGCCGTTGTCGTCGAAATGCTTGCGCACCGCGTCGACCATCGGCGGAGGACCGCACAGATACACATCCACGTCGCCATCGTTCAGACATTCGGCCGGCATGTGCTGCGTCACCCAGCCCTTGCGCGGATGGCTCGAAGCCGCTTCCGCGACGACGGTGCAGAACGTGAAGTTCGGCAGCCTTGCCGTATAGGCCTCGATGGCTTCGACCTGCACGAGGTCCAGATCGCGCGTGGCGCCGTAGATGAGATGAACCTTCTGCTGCGAGCCGGCGCGCGCGAGCACTTCGAGCATGGACAGAAACGGCGCGAGACCCGTGCCGCCCGCGAGAAACAGCAGCGGACGCTCCACTGCGCGGAGATAGAAACTCCCGAGCGGTCCGGTGAATTCGACCGTGTTGCCCGGTTTCGCCAATTCGAGCCAGGTGCTCATCACGCCGCCGGGAATCTTCTTGATGAGAAAGCTGATGTGCGATGAACCCGGCGCGGAAGAGAACGAATACGAGCGATGCTCGCCGCTGCCGGGAACGTCGATATTGACGTACTGGCCCGGGAGAAACACGGGCGCTGCGTTGTCCACATCGAGTTCGAGCACCACGGCCGCGTCGTTATGCTGCTCGACCTTCGCGACGGTTGCGGTGAACTTGCTCTGCGCGGTCTTGCATGCCGTCGACGAAGCCGGGACTGCAATGACGCAATCGCTTTGCGGCACCATCTGGCAGGTGAGCACGAGCCCGCTGTCCTTCTCGTCGTCGCTCAGCGCGTCTTCTATGTAGTCGTCGCCCAGATCATAGCGGCCGCTCTCGGCGCGGCATTTACAGGTGCCGCACACGCCGTCGGAACAATCCATCGGCAGATTGATCTTCGCGCGAAATGCGGCATCGAGGACTTTCTCGCCGGCCTTGCATTCGACAAAGCGCGTCACGCCGTCTTCGAAATTCAATGCGATGTTGTAGCTGGACATACTGCCTCCTGTTTCCGTGATGCTTTCCGGCGAGTGGTTTCAAACGTGATAGACGTCGAGCACCTGGCGGATATAGTCGTTCTTCAACACGATCTTCTTGCGCGCGATGAGCAAGCGGTCGTCGACCTTGCGCAACGTGACGAACATCGTTCCGAAGAAAAGGTCCGTCACCTTGTAGCGATGGCTCAGCGTGTTGAAGTTGTAGCGGACGTCGATCTCCGTGTCGCGGTCGGCCAGCACTTCCACGTTGCCGATGGTGTGGCTCGTGCGCGGCTCGGGCATCGATGCGCCGCTGCGCTCGGTCTTGATGCGAAACACGCGATCTTCGAGGCCGCTGCGGTCCGCGTAATACATCAGCGAGATTTCGCTGTGCGGGTCATCGGTGAGTTTGTCGTCGTCGTCCCACGCGGGCATCCAGTATTCGACGTCTTCCGTATAGCAGGCGAGCCACTCGTCCCACTGACGGTCATCTAGAAAACGCGCTTCCTGATACAACGCGCTGCATATCTTCTGGTAGTCGGTGCTCATGCCGTCGCCTCCGTCTGTTCTTTGCGCAGGGCCTCGCGCATGACGCGCATCCAGTATTCGTGCTGAACCACGAAGAGGCCTTCGTCTTCGCTGCGCTCGCCCGAGATGAGCGGGTTCAGGCCCATGCTCTTCGCGTTCGCATCGGGTCCGTGAATCCACAGCGGCGCGCCGCGCGACATGTCGTTCCACATCGAGGTCGCGCTCGCATAGCCGGCCTGACACGCACGGAACTCTTCGAGGTCGTCGCTCGTGCCCATGCCCGAGACGTTGAAGAAGTCTTCGTATTGACGAATGCGGATGGCGCGGCTCTCTGCGCTTTCGCCTTTCGGCGCGAAGCAGAAGATGCTCACTTCGGTCTTGTCGACGCTGATCGGCCGAACCACGCGAATCTGCGTGCTGAACTGGTCCATCAAAAACACGTTCGGATAAAGGCACAGGTTGCGCGTCTGATTCACGATGACTTTGGCCTTGTCCTCGCCCACGCGCGCTGCGATCTCATCGCGATGTTCATAGACCGGGCGCACTTCGGGGTTCACCGTGTTGGTCCACAGCAGGATGTGTCCATGCTCGAAGCCATAGACGCCCGCAACGGACTTGCTCCAGCCGTTCGCATCGACTGCCTTGGTGCCTTCCACCTTGCGGCGGCCCATGGTTGCCGCATAGTTCCAGTGCACGGTGCTGACGTGATAGCCGTCGCAGCCGTTTTCCATTTGCAGCTTCCAGTTGCCGTCGTAGATATACGATGAATTTCCGCGCAACACTTCGAGACCATCGGGCGCTTGCGACACGATCTGGTCGATGATGACCTTCGTCTCGCCGAGATAGTCTTCCAGCGGCATCACATCGTCGCTGAGGCTGCCGAACAGGAAGCCGCGATAGTTCTGAAAGCACGCGACTTTCTTCAGGTCATGCGAGCCTTGCTTGTTGAACTGCACGGGATACTCGGTGGTCTTTTCGTCCTTCACCTTCAGCAGCTTGCCTGCGTTCGAAAACGTCCAGCCGTGAAACGGACAGGTGAAGCTGCCCTTGTTGCCGTGCTTGCGGCGGCACAACATGGCGCCTTTGTGGGCGCAGGCATTGATGACCGCGTGCAGCTCGCCGGTCTTGTCGCGCGTAATGACGATGGGCTGGCGGCCAATCCACGTGGTGTAGTAATCGTTATTGTTCGGCAACTGACTTTCGTGCGCCAGATAGACCCAGTTACTCTCGAAGATGTGCTTCATCTCGAGTTCGTACAGATCCGGATTCGTGAAGATGTCGCGACGGCAACGGAACACGCCGTTTTCCTTGTCGTCCTGAACGGCGTTGGTGAGCAAGTCCTCAAGGCGCCGCGCTTTGTCGATAATTGCAGACATGAGTCGTCTCCTATGCCGGCTTCGCAATGAAGCCATCGCATCGGTTCGAATGATTCGTGGGTGTAGAAAGCGGCCCCGGTGCGGGCCGCCGGGATGTCGTCAGGCGGTGATCGCGACGCGCGGTCGGTTGACCACTTGGTTGTCCTTACCATCGACGAGCGGCGTGAGGCGAATGTCGAACTGGATCTCCTTGTAGGCATCCGTCTTGAGACCGAGGTCCTTGCCGCCGGTCTTATCGACGACGTGCGGCACGAGTTCTTCGCGCGTCGCGTAGGCGAAGTCGTCCCAGATCAGCGGGTCGCCTTCGATGTTGATTTGCGTGGTCAGCTTGCGCGTTTTGTCGCTCGTGACGAAGAAGTGCACGTGTGCGGGACGGTTGCCGTGGCGAGCGAGCGCGTCGAGCAATTGCTGCGTCGCGCCTTGCGGCGGGCAGCCATAACCCACTGGCATGAGGGTGCGGAATTCGTACTTGCCGTCCGCGCCCGTGCGCACCGCGCCGCGCAGGTTGAATTCGTCCTGTGCGCCCGTCGGGTCGAAATGCGAGTAAAAGCCCTTGGAATTCGCGTGCCAGCATTCGACCACCGCGCCTGCCACGGGCTTGCCGTCAGCGCCCGTCACCGTGCCGCGAATGACGAGCGGTCCGGCGTCTGCGTCGGGATTGATGTCGATCTTCGACACGCCATCACGCACCGGCGCGCCCGCGACATACAGCGGGCCTTCGATGGTGCGCGGCGTGCCGCCGTGAATGTCCGCTTCGCGATCCGCTGCGTCCATGCGGATATCCAGATACTTTTCGATGCCGAGGCCCGCTGCGAGAAGCGCTGCCTCCCCATCCTGTCCGAGCTTGTTGAAGTAGTGCACGCCGGCCCAGATTTCATCCGGCGTCATGTCGAGGTCGTCGATGGCCTTGAAAAGGTCCGCGAGCAGACGATGCGTGATCTGCTTCGCGCGTGCATTGCCCTGCTGCGTGCCGAGGTTGGCAGCGGCCCTAAGCAGGTCCTGCACTTCCTTCGTGTCGAATACTTTGGCGCTCATGTCTGCTCCTGACTCTCTATTGGGTTAACCCTTGTTATCGCCGCTTTGGATATGCTCGAAAGGTATAATCGGTCGATGAAACAAGGCGTGGTTGCAGAATAGTGGACGCCCAAACGCATAGTCCAACACTGATTTAGTATCGCGCTATATCCCGGAGGTATCGTATGGAACTGCGACATCTCCGCTACTTCGTAGCGGTGGCCGAGGAGCGCAACTTCACGCGCGCCGCGCAGCGGCTCCATATCGCGCAGCCGCCATTGAGTCGGCAGATACAGCAGTTGGAAGAGACGCTGGGCGTGCAGCTGTTCGAACGAAACTCGCGTCCTCTGAAGCTGACCGAGACCGGCAAGTTCTTCTACGAACACGCGGTGCAATTGCTCGCCAAGACCGCGGAACTCGAATCCATGACACGGCGCGTCGGCAATATCGAGCGCAGCATGTCGGTGGGTTTTGTCGCATCGACGCTTTACGGGCTCTTGCCGAAAATCATTCGCCGCTTCAGGGACGAGAACCCCACCGTCGAACTGAGCCTTCAGGAAATGTCGACGACCGACCAGATCAGGGCGCTCAAGGAAGGCAATATCGACGTCGGGTTCGGCCGCATTCGTCTGGAGGACGCGAATATCCGGCGCGTGGTGCTGAGAGAAGAGAAGATGATCGTCGCGTTTCCGCTCGGTCATCCGCTCGCGCTTGCCAAGCCGGTCTCTGCGTTGCGGGACCTCGTCAACGAGACGCTCATCATTTACCCCAAGACGCCGCGTCCGAGCTATGCGGACCAGGTTCTCGCCGCGTTTCAGGACCGCGGACTCAAGCCACGCAAGATCTACGAAGTGCGCGAGATTCAGATTGCGTTGGGGCTGGTGGCCGCTGGCGAAGGCATTTCCATCGTCCCGAGCAGCGTGTATGGCTTAAAGCGCGACGATGTCAGCTATAAAGAGCTCGACGACCCGACTCTCACGTCGCCCATCATCATGAGCATGCGAGCGATGGACGAATCGCGCGATATCAAGGAGATGCTGGCGCTGATTTATCGCCTCTACGACGAAGAGCACATCTCGCACGTCGCGCCCGCCGACAAGGCACCGTAGCGCGTCATACCTGCGCGGTATGGCACTAGACGTCGATGGTCTTGGACAGCCGGAGTTTGCGCGGGCAATACTTCAGCAACCCATCCATTTCCGTCACTCCAGGTATGAACGCCCACATTACTTCCGTCGAAGCCATTCTGGTTGACCTTCCGACCATTCGCGCGCACCAGCTTTCCATGGCGACGATGCAGCATCAGACCATGGTCATCATCCGCCTGCATGCGAGCGACGGCATAGAGGGCATCGGCGAAGCGACGACCATCGGTGGTCTGTCGTATGGCGAAGAAAGCCCCGAAGGCATCAAGCTCACTATTGATACTTACCTCGCGCCGGCGTTGATCGGGCAGGACGCGACGAACATCAACGCGGCCATGCTCAAGCTGAACAAGGTCGCGCGCGGCAACCGGTTCGCGAAGTCGGGCATCGAAACGGCGTTGCTGGATGCAGAGGGCAAGCGTCTCGGCGTTCCCGTCTCGACGCTCGTCGGCGGCGCCGTGCGCAAGACGCTTCCGGTTCTATGGACGCTCGCGAGCGGCGACACAAACCGCGATATCGAGGAAGCGGAGATGCTGCTCGCCGAACGCCGACATAACGTGTTCAAGCTGAAGATCGGTCGCCGTAGCGTGCGCGACGACGTCGCGCATGTGGCGAAGATCAAGGCGGCACTGGGCGAGCGCGCGAAGGTGACGGTCGACGTGAATCAGGCGTGGAACGAGGTCGATGCGGCCTTCGGTATTCAGGCTCTGGAGGCCGCGGGCATCGACCTCGTCGAGCAACCTACGCCGCGTGAGCAGCGGGGCGCGCTCGCGCGTCTTGCCGCGCGGTTCGTCGTCCCGATCATGGCGGATGAAGCCGTCACCGGGCCGGAAGACGCGCTCGAACTCGTGCGCGACGCGTGCGCCGATGTCTTCGCGCTGAAGATCGCGAAGTCCGGCGGCATCTTCGGCATGATGCGCACGGCAGCCGTTGCGGACGCGGCCGGCGTGTCGCTTTATGGCGGGACGATGCTCGAAGGCAGTATCGGGTCTATCGCTTCGGCGCACGGCTTCAGCGCGTTGCCGCAACTCGCCTGGGGCACGGAACTGTTCGGTCCGCTGCTGCTGAAGGACGACATCGTGACGGCGCGTCCGCTGTATCGCGATTTCGATCTGCATCTGCCGGAAGGTCCGGGGCTGGGTTTGCAGATCGACGAAGAAAAGCTCGCGTTTTATCGTCGCGACAAGAAGGCGTAACGCCCGCCGCACATTATATCGACCGGCGTTCGTCATTGCATAGCGAACGAGCGCCATCCACAGGAGCAAGCATGCTTTATCTCGTCAGAATGGACGTTCACTTGCCGCACGACATGCCCGCAGCACAAGCCGACGAAATCAAGGCGCGAGAGAAAGCCTATTCGCAAGAACTGCAACGGACCGGGAAGTGGCAGCAGTTGCATCGCGTGGTCGGAGAGTATGCGAATTACAGCGTCTTCGATGTCGACTCGCACGACGAGCTTCATACCATCTTGTCCGGATTGCCGTTGTTCCCTTATATGACCATGCAGGTGACGCCGCTTGCGCGTCATCCATCGTCCATTCGCTAATACGGCGAACGCGAGGCGCAGTACGTCGCTCAGCCGAAGTACTACCTCGTGCACCGGAAAGAGAGCGCGAAGAGCGCGCCGGTCATCGCCTTCAGGGAATGGCTGCTGGAGGAGATCGGGTCGCACTAGCGGCGATTGCGCTCAAGGAATCGCCTTGCGCTCGCGGAACTCATCGAAGAGGCGCAGGAACATGTCGGTGCTATCGACGACATCATGAAAGCCAGCCTGCCGGATCTTGGTCGTGCTGGAGATCACGTCCCAGTCGCAGCGAAAGATGAAGTCGCCGAAGCCCCACGCGGCGACATGCTCGTAGGGAATATCGACGAGATCGTATTTCTTCACCATGCGCTCCCACAGTGGTCCCTTGTCGGCCATATAGTCGCGCAGGCTGATGGTCTGCGGTTCGGCGAGCGGCATGTCGAGATGATCGGCGATGGCGGGCCATAACTGGTCCCAGCGGAATACATCGCCGTTGGTGAGGTTATAGCTCTCGCCGCCGGGCGCGCCGGTCGCGGCCCACACGGACCCGCGCGCGAGTTGCGCGGCATCGGTGACTTGCGCGAGCTTGCCGTAGCACGTAGCGGTGCCGGGAAAGCGCAGCGGCAGTCCGAGCTCCTTGCTGATCGCGGCATACACGGCGATGACCATCGAGAGATTCATCGGATTTCCGAGCGCGAAGCCGCACACCACATCGGGGCGAAGCACGACCGCATCCCAGCCCTTGCCCGCCGCTTCGTGGACGAGCCAGTCTTGCATGTCGTAGTAGAAGTTCGGCGGCATGTGTCGCGGATCATCTTCGCGCGCGGGCGTCTTGAAGCGGCCGAGGTGCGCGCCATAGTACTTCGCGCCCTCGTATAACACGACGCGCTGGAGCGCCGACGAACTGTCGGATACGACGCTCACCAGATTGCGCAACATGCCGAGGTTCACGTCGATGAGCGCTTGCGGCGTGGGCTTTTCCTGATACGCAGCGTGAAAGATGTGCGTGACGTCGCCGAGCCCGCCGAGCTTCGCGCGCACGTCTTCGGCATCGAGCAGATCGACGGCAATGTGCTCGCCGGGTTGCGCTTGATCGGGCGTGCGTCGTGACAGACCGATGACGTCCCAATCCGGCAGCGACGCGAGATGATCGACGAGTTGACGTCCGATCACGCCGACGCCGCCCGCCACGAGTGCTTTATAGCGTTTCATGCCTGGCCCTGAGAGTGAAGTGCTTGGCGTTTGCCCAGCAATCGCCGCACCAAGGGCCGGCTCGCCACTTCAACGCAGATCAGGTCAGCGCCTGATTCGCCGCCAACGCCCGCGCTCTCAAGCGGTTGATACTTGCGAACAGCAGCACCGCGAAGACGATCAGCATCGTCGCGACGGCGAGGATAGAGGGATCGATGGCGTCGCGAATGCCGCTCCACATTTGACGCGGCACTGTCTTCTGATCCGGCCCGCCGATAAACAGGATCACGATGACCTCGTCGAACGATGTCGCGAACGCGAACACGCTTCCGGTCGCGACGGCAGGCGTGATGAGCGGCAAGGTAACGCGACGAAACGCGATCCAGGGCGTCGCGCCGAGGCCGGATGCGGCCCGCAACAAGCTTTGATCGAAGGACAGCAACGACGCCGTCACCGTGATGACGACGAACGGCGTGCCGAGCGCGGCATGCGCGAGCACGACGCCGGGATACGAATTAACCAGCCCCAACGGCGCGAAAATCAGATAGAAGCCTGCCGCGACCACGACGATAGGCACGATCATCGGCGAGATCAAAATGGGCATGACGACCGAGCGCAGCGGAAACTGCGAGCGCGACAAGCCGAGCGCCGCGAGCGTGCCTAAGCACGTGGCGATAAACGTCGACGCCGCGCCGATGCCGATGCTGTTCAACAATGCGCGCTGCCAGTCGCCGCTCGTCAGCGCCTTTTCATACCAACGAAACGAGAAGCCCTCCATCGGATAAGAAAAGTAGGAGCCCGAATTAAACGATAGCGGGATGATGGCGAGGATCGGCGCGATCAGAAAGAACAGGACAAGCGCGGTGTGCAGGCGCACCCAGCCCGCCGCGATGCGTTCCGTCAGCACCGTGTTGCGTTTGTCTTGCATGAGCTTTCCTCCGGATGGGTCGAATCAACCGAAGCGCAGCCGGTCGATGCCGACGATGCGGTTGAACAGGAAATAGAACACCGCCGTGAAGATCACGAGGTAGGCCGACAGCGCGCCCGCGAGACCCCAGTTCAGTTGCGTGTTCGTCTGAATGGCGATGAGCTGGCTGATCATCTCGTCGCCGGCGCCGCCGAGCAGCGCGGGCGTGATGTAGTAACCGAGCGCGAGCACGAAGACGAGAAAGCATCCCGCGCCGACGCCGGGCAATGTCTGCGGCACATACACGCGAACGAAAGCCGTGAACGGATGCGCGCCGAGCGACTTGGCGGCGCGCATATAAACCGGCGACACGCTTTTCATCACCGAGTAGATCGCGAGGATCATGTAGGGCAATAGGACATGCGTCATGCCGATCAGCACGCCCGTGCGATTAAAGATGAGCGGCACCGGATGCGTCGCGAGTCCGAGGCCCGACAGCACGCTGTTGATGACGCCGCCCGGTTGCAGCAGCACATACCACGCGGTGGTGCGCACGAGCAGCGACGTCCAGAACGGCACGATCACGAAGAGCATCAGCCGGTTGCTGGTTTTCGCGGGCAGATTCGCGAGCAGCCAGGCAACCGGATAGCCGAGCACGAGGCACAGCAGCGTGACGGTCGCGCTGATGGATACCGTGCGGGCGAAGGCTTCGCGATAGACGGACGCATTCGCAGGCATCGACGCGATCGTGCCTTGCGGCGTCACCTGCGCATCGACGGCGGCGAGCAGATAATCGGGCGTCGGCGATTGAGCGGCACGCTTGAGCAAACGCCACACTTCCGGTGAATTCCAGCGCTCGTCGATATCGATCAACGCGGGCTTCCATGCTTTCGGCGTGTCGTCATGGAGCTTGCGGGCGGTGCGCATCAACAGGCTGCGGAACTCGGGCTGCGCGAAGTTGAGACGCCGCGCGATGGTGCCGAGCTGGCCGCTTTCCTGCGCTTCCTTCAATCCGGATGCGAGAAGGGCGAACGTATGTTCATCCGGCACGCCCTGACCGTCCCATGCGTTCAATGCGCGCGCGAGCGCGGGCATGCCGTCCGGCACCTCGTGGTTCTGCGCGCTGCGCGCAAGCAGCAGCGCAATGGGCGCGATGAACGTAGACAACAGAAATACGATCAACGGCAACGCGAGCAGAAGCGCCCGCATCGAGGCGCGTCGTTGCGCCTTGTTGTACGACGCGCGGCCTTCGGCGCTCGCGTGCGAGCCGGCGGTCGTCGCGTGAATCGATGCGGGCATGTTCGTCCTCTCTTGGTCCTCTCGTATGCCGTGGCCGCTTATTGCGTCAGCCAGACCTGAAAGCGCTTGTTGATGGCGTCTGCGTTGTCGGCCCAGAAGTTCGCGTTGATCTGCACGGCGCGCTTGAAGTTCGCGGGCGCGGTCGGCATGTCGGCGAGACGCTGCTTGTCGACGAGCGCGACGGCTTCCTTGCGCGGCGGCGCATAGGCGATGTACTTCGACAGATCCGCCGATGCCTTCGGCTGCGCCTGCGACACGATGAATTTCGCGGCCATGTCGGCGTTTTTCGCGCCGGTCGGAATGGCCCACCATTCGAAGTCGTAGACCTGCGCGTCCCACACGGACTTGAACGGCTTGTGGTCCTTCCTCACCGCATCGTCGATGCGGCCGTTATAGGCTTGGACCATCACGACGGCGCCATCGGCGAGCAGCTGCGGCGCCTGCGCGCCCGACTCCCACCACACGATGTCCTTCTTGATGGTGTCGAGCTTCTTGAACGCGCGATCGACGCCCGCGGGCGTGCCGAGCACCTTGTACACATCCTTGGGATCGACGCCATCGGCGATCAGCGCCCACTCCAGCGTCACCTTCGGCGACTTGCGCAGGCCGCGCTTGCCGGGGAATTTCTGCGTGTCGAAGAAGTCGTTGACGGTGGAAGGCGCGCTCTTCAGCTTGCTCGTGTCATACGCATAGACCGTCGACCAGACCATGCTCGCGACCGCGCAATCGCTGAGCGATCCGGGAATGAAGTCGCTGGTATTGCCGAGGGACTTCTTGTCGAATTTCTGGAGCAGCCCTTCGTCGCACCCGGTGATCGCATCGTTCGTTTCGAGGTCGATCAGGTCCCATGTCGTGTTCTTGGCCTGCTCCATCGCGGAGAGTTTGGCGAGGCCGCCGTCATACGATTCGAGCGAGAACTGCGTGCCGGTGGCCTGCGTGAACGGGTCCATCCACGCCTTCTTGGCCGCGGCTTCGAAGGCGCCGCCGAACGTGACCACATGCAGCGTTTCCGCCGCATGCGAAGTCATGGCGCCGAAGGCGAGTAGGGCGAGTGCGGCGCATTGTGCTTTGATTTGAGTGCGCATGTCAGTTGGCTCCTGCGGGTGCGGTCGTGATGAGGGAAGGGGTTGGCGAGGTGGTGGAAGTGGTCGCGCTCGCGCGAGGCGGGGCGCTCATCGCGAGAATCTTGCAGTCGTCGTGACGCCATGCGACATCGATCATGTCGCCGGATGACGGCAACGCATGACGCTGCGTATTGGGCACTTTCACGACGATCGCGTCGCGCGAGCCGAGCGTCAGATGCACGCGATGATGATCGCCGCAATACACGAGTTCGTTCACGCGGGCACGAACGACATTGTCATGCTCGTCGAGATGCATGCCTTCCGCGCTCGCGATATGCGCGCGCTCGGGGCGCAGCGCGAGCATGGCTTCGTCGCCGACGCGCAGGCCGGACTCGCATCGGCCGCGAATGATGCTGCCGTCGGAAAGCGCGAACGTCGCCCATGAGCCGTCGCACGTCATCACGCGTCCCGTCAGGCCATTGTTCTCGCCGACGAAGTTCGCGACGAACGCGTTCTGCGCGTTCTCATAAAGCTCGCTCGGCGTGGCCACTTGCTGAATGCGTCCATCGGAGAACACGGCAACGCGGTCGGACATGGTCAGCGCCTCGGCCTGATCGTGCGTCACATAGACGATGGTCAGCGCTAACTCGCGATGCAGCCGCATGATTTCGTACTGCATGGTCTCGCGAAGGCGCTTGTCGAGCGCGCCGAGCGGTTCGTCCATCAGCACGACGCTCGGCTCGAATACGAGCGCGCGCGCAAGTGCCACGCGCTGCTGTTGCCCGCCCGAAAGCTGTGCCGGCCGCCTGTTAGCCAGATGCGGCAATTCCACCATTTCGAGCGCGCGCTTCACGCGTGTCTTCTGGTCCGCACGGCTCACGCGCCGCACCGAGAGCGGGAACGCCACGTTCTCGGCAATCGTCAGATGCGGAAAGAGCGCGTAGTTCTGGAACACCATGCCGATGTCTCGCCGATGCGGCGGCTTGTCGTCGAGCCGCTTGCCATCGAGCCGGATCTCGCCCTGCGTCGGCGATTCGAAACCGGCGAGCATCATCAGCGTGGTGGTCTTGCCCGAACCGGAGGGCCCGAGCAAAGACAGGAATTCTCCCTTGCTTACGTCGAGGTTCAAGCCGTCGACGACGTAATTCGCGCCGTCGTACGATTTGCTCACGCCCGAGAATGAGATGAAGGAAGGGTTCGACATCGTGATGGCGTCCTGTCGTTCTTACTGCGATTTCAGCTTGCCCGCGAGATATCGCGCGAAGTCATAGTTGGGCCGTTCGAGATGGCTCAGATGTCCCGGCTTCGCCAACGGCGCATGCACGCCGCGAAACACGGCCTGCACGCCGCGCTTGTCTTCGGCGTTCACTTCGTCCAGCAGTTTCTTGAGCGTTGCCATGTGCGCGTTGGCTTCTGGATCGGCGATGAATTCCGGCGCGAGTCCGCCGCCGAAGCGGATATGCACGCGGCCGACGCCCTCCGGTTGCAGCACGAGATACCAGAAGTAGCCGGGAGTCAATGTCACGAGATGCGTCGGATAGATGGCGAGCAGCGCAGTGGTCTTGCGCCAGTGCCCCGACAAGCGCGTGTTGTCCGGATGCGCGTTACCAATGGGCAATGAAGCTTCTTTCGTGATCCAGTGATAGTTGAACGCTGCATGACCCGGCGGACATTCCATCTCTTCCAACCGCGAGTGCGGACCTACCGTCGCGCGATGCAGCATCGGCAGGTGATAGCTCTCCATGAAGTTCTCGGCGAGTATCTTCCAGTTGGTGTCCCACACGTGCTCTTCATAGAACGTTTCGATGTAGTCGGTCATGCCGTACGCTTCGATCAACGTGTCCAACTCCGCGAGTTGCTTACCGACGGGTGACGCGTTCGCATCGAGCGTCACATAGATCCAGCCTTGCCATTCTTCGCATCGCACGGCGGGCAGCTTGTAGCTTTCCTTGCAGAAGCCTTCTTGTCGGTCCATCAGCGGCGCGCCTTTCAACGCGCCATCGAGCGAATAGTTCCACGCGTGATAAGGACACACGATGCGTCGCACGTTGCCGCGTCCTTCAAGCAGGATCGACATGCGATGCAGGCATACATTGGACATCGCCTTGAGCTGCATTTGCTCGTCGCGCAAGACGACCACCGGCTGCGCGGCAATGCGCGCGGTGAGATAGTCGCCCGGGGCTTTCAGCGCGCTCGCGCGCCCGACGCACTGCCATTCTCGCGAGAAGATGCGCTCGTCTTCGAGCGCGAGAAAGTCGGCCGACGTATAGACGCCGGGCGGCATCGCATGGGCGTCGCTGAACGGGCGGTCGCATCCATCGCGCAATGCGTTCATCAGCTCGTTCAGGTGCGCCATGACGATTTCCTCCTCGTTCAGTGAGCACAAGCGCCTCTTCTGTTATAGGCACTCGGCAGGCACTCAATCTATCAAGCCAATATGCCAGTCAAAATATTGTTTTCGGATACAGCGCAAAGCTTTTTCCTATACAACCGGCATCAAGTGTCGATACGCAGCCGCCGTATGTAGTTCTCGCAGAACGAGGTGAAACGGTGCACCACCTGGCGCGGCTTCATGGTGCGGGATTGTGCGACGCCGAGCATCGTCGCGTTCACGTTGTCTTTGAAACGCTTAATGACGAACTCTTCGCCGTCCACGGTGCGGTTCGACTTGAGCGGGAAGTTAAGCAGGCTATAGCCGAGGCCATTTGCCACCATGCCTCGCACCACTTCCGGCTGCGACGAGCGAAACGCCGGCACCGGCCGGTTGCCGACCGCATCGAAGAGCGCGGCGAAATATTCCCGGCTATGCGGCAGGTCCAGCATGACGTAAGGCTCGGGCAACAGATCGGCCAGCGAGATCTTGCGGGCGCGCGCAAGGCGATGCGTGCGCGGCAGGATCGCATAAGGCGGCAACGACAACAGCGGCGTGAACGCGATGTCCTCGGTGAGGTCGAGGCTATAGGTCAGTGCGAGATCGATCGAGCCGTCGTGCAATCCGCGTAGCAGGGCGTCCTGGTGACCTTCTACCGTGCGAAACGCGATGCCCGCGTGGTCGGCCGTGAAGCGGCTGATGAGACCAGGCATCAGCGGCGGCGCGAGCGAGACGAGGCAGCCGAGCGCGATGGAGCCGGTCATGCCGCCATCGAGTTCCTTGGCGGCCATTTGCAGTTCTTCCGCGATCTTCAGCAGATTGCGGGCTTGCCCGAGTAGATCGCGTCCGGCCTGCGTCAGCGACAAACCGCTCGCATGATGCCGGATGAAAAGCTGAACCCCGAAGGACACTTCGAGGTCCGCCAGCGCGGTAGAAATAGAAGGCTGCGAGATATGCAACTCTCTGGCCGCGGCAGTGAAAGACAGGGCCTCCGCCGCGACCACGAAGTAGCGCAACTGCCGCAGCGAATACCGTAACGGATGACTTTCCATTGCGACGATCTGACCTCTTTCGAGCCGAACTGCATCGCATTGTGCGGTGGACAAAAATCACTGCATAGGTAAATCCCATGCTATGCATTTTTTGAAAATATTTTATTGATCCGGTCGCGGCGCGTAGATTCAGTCGGCATCGGAACGGCCATACGAGCCTCTCGGAAGGACACAGCCATGACAGCGGAAACTACATCGATCGACACGCTCGTGGTCGGCGCGGGCCAGGCCGGCGTCGCGATGAGCGAACATCTGAGCCGGCACGGCGTGCCGCATCTGGTGCTGGAACGCGCGCGCATTGCGGAGCGCTGGCGCACGGGCCGATGGGACTCGCTCGTGGCCAACGGGCCTGCGTGGCATGATCGCTTTCCCAATCTCGAGTTCGCGCAGACGGCGCCCGACGGCTTTGCGCCGAAAGAGGAAATCGCGGACTATTTCGTCGCCTATGCGAAGAAATTCGATGCGCCCATTCGCACCGGCGTCGAAGTGAAGAAGGTCGTGCGCAACACGGGGCGTCCGGGTTTCACCGTAGAGACGTCTGATGGCGTGATCGATGCGAAGCGCGTGGTCGTCGCGACCGGGCCGTTTCAGAAGCCCGTGATTCCGCCGATCGCCCCGCAAGACGCATCGCTCACGCAGATTCATTCTGCCGACTACCGCAATCCGCAGCAATTGCCCGCAGGCGGGGTGCTGGTCGTCGGCGCGGGATCGTCGGGCGTGCAGATCGCCGATGAATTGCAGCGTGCGGGGCGCCGCGTCTATCTGTCGGTGGGCGCGCACGATCGTCCGCCGCGTGCCTATCGCGGCCGCGACTTCTGCTGGTGGCTCGGCGTGCTCGGCGAGTGGGACGCGGAAGTCATGAAGCCGGGCCGTGAACATGTGACGATTGCGGTAAGCGGCGCGCGCGGCGGGCAGACCATCGACTTTCGCCGGCTGGCGCATCAGGGCATCACGCTCGTCGGTCTGACGAAAGCGTTCGATAACGTCGTGGCTCGCTTCAATGACGATCTCGCAGAAAACATCGCACGCGGCGATCAAAACTATCTGTCCCTGCTCGATGCCGCCGACATGTACGCCGCCCGCAATGGCCTCGACCTTCCCGCTGAACCAGAAGCGCGCATGATTCCACCCGATCCGGATTGCCTCATGAATCCGCTGCTCGAACTCGATCTGGCGCAAGCAGGCGTAAGCTCGATCATCTGGGCGACGGGTTATGCGACCGATTTCAGCTGGCTGCAGGTCGATGCCTTCGACGAGAACGGCAAGCCGAAGCACCAGCGCGGGGTATCGAAGGAGCCGGGTATTTATTTTCTCGGCCTGCCGTGGCTCTCGCGACGCGGCTCGGCATTTATCTGGGGGGTGTGGCACGACGCGAAACACGTCGCGGATCACATCGTCACGCAACGCAAATATCAGGCGTATTACGACTCGCCGCATAGCCACGCGAATAAGCCTCACAGCGAAGAAAGCGTGCAAGCCCACTGAACCGAATCAGGTGAATCGATGAGCCAACCGACGCATACCCGTATCCGCATGTTCAATACGAAGGATACGTATCCGAATCAGACACTCGACAACGATCTCTGCCAGGCCGTGCGAGCGGGCAATACCGTTTATGTTCGCGGGCAAGTGGGCACCGATTTCGAAGGCAATCTCGTCGGCCTCGGCGATGCGCGCGCGCAGGCCGAGCAGGCGATGAAGAACGTGAAGCAGTTGCTCCAAGAAGCGGGCAGCGACCTCTCGCACATCGTCAAAACGACGACGTACCTCACCGACGTGCGTTATCGCGAGCCGGTGTACAGGGAAGTCGGCAAGTGGCTCAAGGGCGTGTTTCCCATTTCGACCGGGCTCACCGTCGTTGCGTTGGGCCAGCCGCAATGGCTCATGGAGATCGACGTGATCGCCGTGATCCCCGATGGATGGACACCGGAAGCGTAAAGGACACCTAATGACTTTCTCTATCGTCGGTCGGTGTGACAAAACGGGGCAGCTCGGCATTGCGATCAGTTCGTCGAGCATCGCGGTCGGCGCGCGTTGCCCATGGCTGCGCGCGGGCGTCGGCGCCGTCGCCACGCAGAACGTCACGCTGCCCGCGCTCGGGCCGCAGATTCTGGAGCTTCTGGCGGACAAGCGGCTTGCGCCAGCGGAGGCCCTGCAACAGGCGCTCGGTGCGAACGAATGGCGCGAGTACCGGCAGGTGACGGTCATCGACGCTCAAGGGCGCACGGCGTTTTTCAGCGGCAAGGAAGCGCTCGGCACGCATCACGCCGTGGCGGGCGATCAATGCGTCGCGGCGGGCAACATGCTGGCGGGCACGCATGTTATCGATGCGATGCCGCTTGCATTCGCGCAAGCCGACGGCTTGCTCGCGGATCGCTTGCTGGTGGCCATGCAGGCGGCCATGGCGGCAGGCGGCGAGGCGGGCCCTGTGCATTCGGCCGCGCTGAAGATCGTGAGCGATCTGAGCTGGCCGCTCGTCGATTTGCGCGTGGATTGGGCCGATGATGACCCCATCGGCAAGCTCCGCGACTTGTGGACCACCTACGCGCCGCAGATGAACGACTACGTGACGCGCGCACTGAATCCGACCGCCGCGCCGAGCTATGGAGTGCCGGGCGATGAATGAGATGCGAAGCCGTGTGCTACTCGAAAAGCTGATCGGTTTCGCGACGGTCAGCCGCGACTCGAATCTCGCGCTCATCGAGTTCGTTCGCGATTATCTCGCGCAACATGGCGTCGAATGCGAGCTCTTTCATAACGACGAGCGCACCAAGGCGAGTCTCTTTGCCACCATCGGCCCGCGCGATCGCGGCGGCATTGCTTTGTCAGGACATACCGATGTCGTGCCCGTCGATGGGCAGGCATGGACTGTCGATCCGTTCAAGCTTGTCGAGAAAGAAGGGCGTCTCTATGGACGCGGCACGGCGGACATGAAGGGCTATCTCGCGTCGGTGCTCGCAGCGGTGCCGACGTTCATCGAACGCGATCTCAAGATGCCCGTGCATCTGGCATTTTCATATGATGAGGAAGTCGGATGCCTCGGCGTGCGTCCGATGCTCGCGCAACTCGCGCATCGGGAACACAAGCCGGTGCTGTGTCTCATCGGCGAGCCGACGGAACTCAAGCCGGTACTCGGACACAAGGGCAAGCTCGCCATGCGCTGCTGCGTGAAGGGCGCGCCGTGTCATTCCGCGTACGCGCCGTACGGCGTCAACGCCATTCAATACGCGGCGCGTCTGATCAATCATCTCGACGAGATCGGCGAAGAACTCGCGCAGCCCGAGCATCGCGACGAACGGTTCGATCCGCCTTACTCGACAGTGCAGACCGGCGTCATCAAGGGCGGCCGCGCGCTCAACATCGTGCCGGCCGAATGTGATTTCGACTTCGAAGTGCGCGCGTTGCCCGGCTTCGATGCCAACGTGGTCGCGCAACGTCTGCAAAGCTATGCCGAGTCGACACTGTTGCCGAAGATGCACGCGGTGAAACCGGATACCGGTATCAGTCTGCATTCGTTGTCGGCTTACCCCGGCCTCGCCACGCCGCCTGATAGCCAGGCCGCGCGGCTTCTTGCGCTAATCGCCGGATCGACGGAATTCGGCACGGTCGCGTTCGGCACCGAAGGCGGCCTCTTCGAGCAAGCCGGCATTCCGACCGTCGTTTGCGGCCCGGGCAGCATGGATCAGGGGCATAAGCCCGATGAGTTCGTGACGGTTGAGCAGTTGCGCGACTGCGATGCCATGCTGCTTCGCCTTGCCGATTACCTTTCGAATTAGAAGCGGCTCGGTGGATCGGGGCTGTATGCGGGTCCGTGTCTTGCTTCGTACCTTTGCGTTCGCTAGCTTCAGCCACGCTTCTTGGATGGCGGTAGCGGCGAGTCATCCGAGAACATGCATCGAGCGTTGAACGCTATGCAACGCAAAGCCTCCCGTCGCCTACGCTCGATCTCTCACTACCGGGTACGAAAAGACGATATGAAAACGAAAGCATCGATGTTCCTCGCCGCCGTTCTTGCAGCGGCAACTGTAGGCCAGGCGCAAGCAGCAGGATGTCTGAAGGGTGCAGCAGTAGGTGGTGTCGGCGGACATTTCGTAGGAAAGGGCCATGCGGTGCTGGGCGCGGCCGGCGGTTGTCTTGTCGGTCGACACATGGCTAACAAGAAGGCCAAGGAGGACGCGGCTGCCCGCACGCAGGCGCAGGCCGCGGCGCAGGATCAATCTAACGGGCAAGCCGCGAGGTCGCCGCAGTAAGGATCGACGCGGTCCGTCAAGCGTCTATTCGTTGGCGGAGGGTGCTTGCTGCGTAGGCTGTAAGCGTTCTTACTTCACGGCGCAACGTGACCGCGCGTGTCATCCCGCGAGATCACACGCAAACGCTGTCGTCCATCGCTTTCCCAGCGTCTCCGACCTCTATCGACGCGCTGTTTTTCTCCGGCCGGCTTTCGAATACCTCTGCGGCGCCAAGCAACTGCCCCAGTTCACCGCGGCGATCGGCGAGCGCATCTCTAATGCTCTGCGCAAGCGGTAGTTCCTGCGCGAATTGAGCTTGCTCACGACCATAGATCACATGCAGCAGTGAAAGCATGCCTGTGAGCGAAGCCGTCTGAGCGAATGCGGTCTCCGAGGGGCGTTGTCGCAAAGCGGCTTGCATCATGAAAGACGCGCGCTGAGTGGCGAGTGCGATCACCGGGTCGCGACTGAGGTCCCCGGAATCCGGATGGTTGTAAAGCAGCAGACTGCACCATTCGAACAGTCGCGTCGTGCCGGTGACCGCCAGCGCATGATGCAAAGACGTAATCGCGGCTTGCTTGACATTGGCGCTCGCCGAGCAGTTCGCGAGCCGCATCAGTTGCGCGACGAGCACCGGCATGCCCGACAGCGCATTGACGATGCGCTGATCCGGCGCATCGTTGATCAGAAGGTTCAGCACTGCGAGCAGCTGTGAGACATCGGGGACGATACGGCGGGCCCGCAGAAGCTGCGGCCGGCTGAAATAGAAGCCCTGAACCAGATCGCAACCCGCGTCCAGGGCGGCCTGCAACTGCTGATGATCGTCCACTTTCTCTGCCACGACTATCTTGCTCGCGCGCTTCAGATCGCGGACCATCGCTTTCGCCGCAGCGGCATCGAGGGCGGGCCATTCCAGCTTCACGATATCCACGGCAGGCAGAAACGCTTCGATCTGCGGGGTGATCGCGACGACGTCGTCGATGGCGACGCGGAAACCAGCACGGCGAAGCGCGATGCAACGCTCCTTCAACGCGTCGTCCAGTTCGCATGTCTCGAGCACCTCGAGGACGAAGTGCTGGCTCGGAAGCATTTGCGGCAGCGCGGAATGCAGAAAATCGGCCGTGCAGTTGAGATAGCCGTCGAGACCATCCAGCACCGTAGTAAGCCCCAGCGCGCCCAGCGTGCGCTCGACGACCTCGGCCGTGCACCTGAAGCCATCGCTGATATTCGCCACGCCGCTATCGCCATCCCTGAACAGGAGTTCATAGGCCGCCAGGCGGCCCGCCCGGTCGACGATGGGTTGCCGCGCGACGCATGTCGTTGCAAGGCTGTTGTCGCCCGTCTGCGCACTGCGGCTCATGACTGAGTCTCCTTGTTGTTGGAATTGGCGTTGTTCGTGGCCTGGGCATTCGCCGCAGTCGAACGCGTTAACGGTGAGCGGCGGGAGAACTTGAGTCGAGATTTGCAGCATTCGCTGGATAGCCGATTAGAACGCGCAGCACGGCGAAGCAGGTTCCCGCGATCAAGCAAAAGACTGACTAGCTAGTCGACCGTGCCGCGCTCACGCCTCGAACGAGTACAGTCCCGACAAAAACGACCGATCGGTCACTTCTACCTTCCGAGCACGGCATTAGAGAGTGGCGCGAGCAAATTGACTGAATTGTCCGACCGCGCTGCCGATAAGCATTGACGTTCATATTCGATCAGCGGCAGCACGCGCGACTGCCGTATCGCACTCTTCACGCGCCACAACCAAAGCACGATGAAAAACCTCTCGATTCGGGCGCGGCTTGCGCTCACCATGGCTTTCCTCGGTTTGATGCTGACTCTTTCGGTGAGCTTCGGGCTGTACGGTATTAGCGCAATTCATGCATCGGCGAGAGACATCGCCGAGAATTCGCTTCCAGCCGTCAACGCACTCGGCATATCGAGCAATTTCACCGCGCGGGCACGGCTTTCGCTCGACCGTTACGCGTTGGACCCCACCGCTCCGGACGCCAGCGGACTGCGCGCCCGCGCGGATGGATTCATGCGCCAATCCGACGAGTGGTTCAGCAAGTACAACGCCATTCCTCGCGGACCCGACGAAGATGCGCTCGCAAAGGACGTCGTCGCTGCGCGCGCCCAGATGCGCGAAGTCATCGAGAAGTTCGGCGCGGCAATCGAAGCGGGCGAGAAGGAGAATGTCTCTCGCCTCGCGCTCAAGGATCTGCCTGCGGCCTACAACCGGTGTATCGATGCGTTCGACAAGCTGAAGTCTTTCCAGCTTGCCGACGCCGTGCGTCAGGAAGCAGAGAACGACGCGCATGCATCGACGTTGCGCACGCTCGGCGTGCTGGCGCTGCTCGCTGGCATCGCTGCCGCAGCGTTCGGCTGGTTCGTTCTGCGCCGGGCCATCATGACGCCGCTTGCAGAAGCGCTGAAGCACTTCGAGCATATTTCGGCTGGCGATCTCACGCATGACGTGTCTATCAAGACGCAAGACGAGATGGGGCAATTGCTTGCGGGTGTCGCCACTATGAAAGACAAGTTGGCCGCCACTGTCGGAACGGTTCGGTCGAGTTGCGAAGCCATTGCGAGCGCCAGCAAGCAGATTGCGGCCGGCAATACGGACCTGTCGTCGCGTACCGAGGAGCAAGCGGCATCGCTGCAGGAAACCGCCGCGAGCATGGAAGAACTGACCACCACGGTCAAGCAGAACTCAGAGAACGCCACGCAGGCGAGCAGCCTCGCGGACGACGCCAATGCCGTCGCCAACGAGGGTAGCGCTATCGTCAGTCAAGTGGTCGAGACGATGGCGGGCATCGAAGAGAGTTCGGCAAAGATCGCCGAGATCATCGGCATGATCGAAGGCATCGCATTCCAGACCAATATTCTTGCGCTGAACGCTGCGGTGGAAGCCGCGCGGGCGGGAGAGCAAGGCCGGGGCTTTGCGGTAGTGGCGAGTGAAGTCCGCAGCCTCGCGCAGCGCTCGTCGGCCGCGGCGAAGGACATCAAAGAACTGATCGAGACGTCAGGCACTCGTGTGCAAGCCGGAACGCAACTGGTGGCGAGGGCGGGCGACACGATGCAGCGCGTCGGCACTGCTATTCAGCGCGTCACCGGCATCATGGGCGACATTGCATCCGCGTCTCACGAGCAGAGCCGCGGCATCGAGCAGGTGAATCAGGCCATCTCGCAGATGGACGAAGTCACGCAGCAGAACGCTGCGCTCGTCGAGGAAGCGGCGGCAGCAGCGGGCTCCATGGACAATCAGGCGAAGCAACTGACGGCGGCCGTTGCCGTGTTTCGCACGGCGCATACGCTCGCCGGGACAACGACGGCGTCCATGAACCGCGATGAAAAGCCGGCGACGCGACCGTCTCCCGTCAGAAAGACGCCCGACGTAGCGCGTACGGTGAAGCCATCGGTCGCTGCTGCGGCAGTGTCCAGTTCGGCGACTGACGGCGACTGGTCGACGTTCTAAGGTCGCGGGGTGTCCTGGGATCGCTGACGAAACCGGCCTTCGCGTCGGAGGCATCAGATCGGATGCATCGCCGTAGCGAAGATCCGAAGACCCCAAGACCGCCGCTGCTCTCAACGGCGCGACAACCAAGTTATGGATACCGTAGACGACCATTCGGCTTTCGACGACGACTCGCTAAGAGACGAGGCACGGGCATTGAGCCTCAGCATCGAGGTGATCCGTCGGGCTCGTGGACGAAGGAATCCGCGTGACTGCCGCCCGGGTAGCGAGGAGTGGACTCATGTCTCACTCGAATTCGTGCGTGATTTGCGCTGGGCCTTGGGCCTGGCCGACGACGAGACGCCGGACCGTCCCAACACTGGCGACTGATTAGAGCCGGCGCTTCTCACGCGCTCGCATCACACTGCCAAGATTATTTCCAGCCTTTTCGGGCGATGGCCGTCTGTATGGTAAAGGTTTCGACGCAGGCACCGTTAAGCAAAGCACAGCCAGTGAGAGACCAACCAGAATGACTCGAACGAACGACAGCGCAGACAAGCCCGGTCGAATCAATGTCCCGTGCGCAACGAACGACAGTAGCTCCACGCCTTCCGACGTCAATACAGCCAAAGTCGGATTCATCAAGATGCTACTGAAAGCCGGTGCCTACAGGCTCGATTCGGCGGCCATAGCGAATCGAATGCTGAGTAGCATTCGACAGCGGCTGTCGACGGCATCGCGCTGACTAAAGCCGAAAGGCGCAGAGACGCGCTATTAATGACGTCACACGCGCCCACATGGACTGGGTCGCAACGCCAAAGCCCGCCCAAAGCGCCGGGAATCTGCGGATAGCAGCCTCATTCCGATCCGGCGATAATGACCGTCATTCGACGAGTCCGGAAGCGCGAAGATGGAAAAGGCCGAGTGGTTTTTCGACGTCGTATCCCCGTTTTCCTATCTGGCTTTTCACCGTCTGGAGGCGTTGCGGGATCGCCTGGACATTCAGCCCGTGCCCATTCTTTTCGCTGCGCTCCTGAAGCATTGGGGAACGCTGGGACCGGCAGAGATTCCGCCGAAGCGCATTCACACCTATCAGATGTGCGTCTGGCTTGCCGGCCGCCAGCGCGTACCGTTCGCGATGCCGCCGCGTCATCCATTCAATCCGCTTGCAGCGCAGCGCCTGCTCGTATCGCTGGGCGCGCGCACTGTCGATGTCGGTAAAGCACTCGACTTCGTTTTCGCCGACGGGCGCGATCCCGAAGTCGAATTTCAAGCATTCGCTAAGCAGTTCGGCGTCGACGATGCAGACGAGCGCGTCGGCTCGGCGGATGTCAAACGACAACTTAAGGACAACACGCAGCGCGCAATCGATCTAGGCGTATTCGGTGTGCCGACGCTGGTGTTGCGAGACCGGCTGTTCTGGGGAAACGATGCCGTCGAGTGGGCCGAGGACTTCTATTCGCGGCCAACGCTTTTCGACGAACCGGCCTATGCGGCGGCGGCGCGAAGCGAGGTCGGAGTAAGGCGCTGATCAAACGTTGATGGCCGATCAGCGACTCGCCATTGTGTTTCGGTGACGAAAGCCGTTACCAGAGATAGGTCGCCTTCACGCCGAGGGTGCGCGGGGCCGAGAACGCATATCGGTAAGAGTCATCGAACGTATATTCCTCTGCGGCCGTGAAGACGCGCTGATTCGTCACGTTTCGCACGTACGCCATTATTTCGAAGTCCTTATGGACCGGCGTCCAGGTGGCAGAGAGATCAGCGGTCAGATAGGGCTTCTGGTAATCGTCCGCGTAGTTATAGATCGTGAAGTGCTGACCCGTCTGAAACTTCGCGTCCACGCGGCCGACGATTCGCCCGGCTGCCGTCATCCACGTATGTTCGAGCCCGAAGCCGACAGTGAACGTGGGGCTTTGCGGCGGCGCGTTGCCGGCGAGCTGGACGTTGTGTCCGCTGCCATCGTTCACGACGAAATCCGTAAAGCGCGCGTGCAGCCACGCGACCGACAGCGTGAGCAAGCCAACCGGATCGACCAAAGCGCGGATATCCGCGTCCGCGCCATAGATGCGCGTGCGGCCCGCGTTGACGATGCTCGTTCCCGTTCGCCCGTCCGCGAACGGCACGAGTTGCGCAATCTGCTGGCCCGAATAGTCGTAGTCGAAGACGCTTGCGTTGATCTGCACGCGCTGCGCGTTCCAGAGCGATTTCGTGCCGAGCTCGACGCCCTTCAGCGTCTCCGGCGCATACGATCCCGAGGATGAGAACCCGCCCGACTTATAGCCGGTGTCGTAGCGAATGTAGGTCATCCATGCCGACGTGGGCGCATATTCGGCCGCGAGATGAACCGTCGGCTTCGACCATGCACCGGAGTTGTTTTGCGGCACATGCGTATAGACGAAGGGCGGTTCATTCGAATTGGCGAAGTAGTACTCGCCATCGCGGCTCTTCTCGTCGCGCGTCACGCGCATGCCCGCGGTCAGTCTGATCTTGTCGGTCAACCAATACGACGACTGGCCATACGCCGCCGTCGATGTGGTGCGAATGCCATACGCGAACGCAAGCGTGGGCAGATACATGCCGCCATCGAACGGCGACTCGTTCGCGCTCGACAGCGACGACGACTCGCGAAAGTACGACACGCCCGCCTGCCAAGACAATCGCCCGTTGCCGAGCGAACTCACGCGCACTTCCTGATTCAGCGTCTTCGGAAACTCATTCTGCCGGTACGACACCGGCTCGGCGAAACTCGGGCTGCTGTCGGCTGCGTGACGCCATGTCAGATTGTCGTAGCTGCCGGTATAACTCAATTCGACGCTCGGGAAGTCGTAGGCGACATTCCATCGCGCGATCGTATCCTCGATGCTTTGCGATTGCGGCGTCGCATACGTGAACGTGCGCGGGTCGGCAGGAAAGGGCGGCTTGTCGTGCGAGAGGTTGCCGTTCGCATCGTAGCGATACGGAATGTCGAGCGACACGGGGCCGACGCCTTTCATCGACGTCTGTTGCGCAGTAAACAGCATGCGCAGATGCGAGGTCGGTTCGAGCGCGACCGAAAGCCGTCCCGAGCGCGTGTCCTCGTCGTCGCCGTCTGCCTGCGGCGCATTGTTCAGATAGCCGTCGTGCCGGCGCGAGATAGCGGCCACGCGAAACTGCAGGACGTCGTTCACGGGAACGTTGATCATCGCCTCCAGATTGCGCGTCGCGTAGTTGCCGAGATCGACCGATGCGCGGCCCTCCGCGATCCGCGACGGCTTCGCGGTCACGATATCGATGATGCCGCCCACTGCGTTGCGTCCGTAGAGCGTGCCCTGGGGTCCGCGCAGCACCGAGATGTGGTCGATATCGTAGAGCGTGCCGCTCAATGCATACGGGCGATTGTTCGGGCTGCCATCGGTCACGACGACAACGGACGGGTCGCCGATCTCAGTCGTGTCGCGACTGGAGATGCCGCGAATCGTCAGCACGGGCACGACCGTCTGCACCTGCGCATAGTTGAGGTCCGGCGCGATGGCGGCAAGCGACTTGATATCGCTCACGCCTGTGCTGTCGAGAAAGACACCGCCATAGACGCTCATCGCGATAGGCGTGCGCTGTGCCGGCGCGGGCAGCTTCTCTGCCCTGACGATGATGGGCTCCAACTGCTGTTCGGCCGGACTGTTTCCATCGGCATGAACGCAGGGAGAAAGCACGATGCAGACGACAAGCACGCTCGCTGCCGATGCACGGCGGCGATAAGCGACTGACTTACTGGGGAAGAACATGACAATCGCAGTCTGAATGCAGCACAACACCTGCGATTGCTACGGAGGCTGTCGGACACTGCTGGCCATCCCTGCTCTCGAGGGAGATATGACCGGTTGGAAAATTTTACTGCGCGTATGCGCCGCAAAGCGACGGATTATAACGTTGCCCACCCTTGGTTATGGTAGGGGCGTTGCAACGTTTCGCGTGTTGTCGCCTCCACGAGACACGCGTCCGCCTTCTCGAATACGAGCATGGAATCTCGCGGACTGCGCGCGGTCGCAGCAACGGATTGTCCGATGCGGCAAACTGTGAGCCACCGTTGACTGCCACAAGAGAAAGCCATGAAGAAACTGATCAACAGCCCGCATGACGTCGTGCGTGAAATGCTCGAAGGCGTCGCGCGGCAAGCGCCCCACGTCGCGATTCTCGGCGCTGAAAACGTGCTCGTGCGACGGGAGCAGAACGAAGCCACGGATCGCCCCGTGTCGGTGATATCGGGCGGCGGCAGCGGCCACGAACACGCGCATGGCGGGTACGTCGGCGCGGGCATGCTGAGCGCCGCGGTCTGCGGCGAAGTGTTCACGTCACCGTCCACAGACGCCGTGCTCGCCGCAATCCGCGCAACCGCCGGTTCGCGCGGCGCGGTACTGATCGTCAAGAACTACACGGGCGATCGCCTCAATTTCGGCCTCGCTGCGGAATTGGCGCGCGCAGAGGGCATCCCGGTCGAGGTCGTCATCGTGGCCGACGACGTTGCCTTGCGCGATGAGACGGCACGCGATCGTCGGCGCGGCATCGCTGGGACGGTGCTCGTGCACAAGGTCACGGGCGCGGCGGCTGCCCGTGGAATGACGCTCGAAGAAGTCGCGTCCGTCGCGCGCAACGCAGCGGCGAATCTCGGCACGATGGGCGTCGCGCTCGATGGCTGCACCATTCCCGGCGCGGAGAAATCGGGCTTCACGCTCGGCGATGACGAGATCGAATTGGGGCTCGGCATCCACGGTGAGAAAGGCGTCGAGCGTACCGCGATGCTGCCCGCCGATGCGCTTTGCGACGTGCTCATTTCAAGCATCGTCGATGAACTGGCGCTCGCGAGCGGCGAGCGAGTCGCGTTGCTGGTCAACGGGCTCGGCGGCACGCCGCAGATGGAGCTCGATATCGTGCTGCGAGCCGCTCACGAGAATCTTGCTGCACGAGGCATTCAAATAGAGCGCGCATGGGCCGGGACGTTGCTCTCGGCGCTGGACATGCCGGGCTGCTCCATCTCGCTGCTGCGGGCGGACGACGCAACGCTGAATCTCCTCGATGCACCGACCGAGGCGCGTGCATGGCCCGGTGGTGGCATGGTCAATCGCGACATTCGCATCGACGGTCCCGCGCAGCCGTCCCCGACCGCAGCGGCCGCGCAGGCAGAACCGAATCAATGGACGCGCGCGATGAAAGCGGCGCTGCAATCCGTAGCGGATACGTTGATCGAAAACGAACCGAGGCTCACCGAACTCGATTCCGTCGCCGGAGATGGAGACCTCGGCGCGAGCATGAAGCGCGCCGCGCATGCCCTGCTCGAAGTAAGCGAAAGCGATCTCGGCACGCCTGCGAGCGCCCTGGCAGCGCTGAGCGTGGCGCTGCGCCGCGCGATTGCGGGCAGTTCGGGGCCGTTCTATGCAACCGCGCTGATGCGCGCGTCGCGGCACCTGGCAGAGATCGGCGATGCATCGGCGCTCGATTGGGCGCATGCGTTCAGAGCGGCAGTCGAGGCGATCAGCGATCTGGGTGGCGCGAAAGCGGGCGATCGAACGATGCTGGATGCGCTCTTTCCCGCCGTGTCCGCCTATGAAGAGGCGCTGACTTCCGGTAGTCCCGCGCATCGGGCGTGGGAAGTGGCAGTGTCGGCAGCGCAGCAGGGCGCGCAGAACACCGCGCAGATGACGCCGAAGGCGGGTCGCGCAAGCTATCTGGGCACGCGCGCCGTCGGTTCGCCGGACGCAGGCGCCGTGGCGGTCTCGCTGTGGCTCGCGGCGCTGTTGCCGCATATCGGTGCCGGTCAACGCACGACTGACTGATCGCGCCCACTGACATTCACCCAACGGTGGCCGCGCTTATCCAAGCACGCGGCCACCGCGTTTGCGTTACTTCGTGCCGACGGTTTGCAACGGCACCCACTTGCCATTGGCGACTTTATAGACCGTCACGCCGCCGTATTTCAGATCGCCGTAATTGTCGTACGACAGCTCGCTCGTAGTCACGCCTTTCATGTTCGTGCTCTTGAGCGCAGTAAGGAACACGCGCGGATCAGTGGAATCCGCTTTCTTCATTGCGTTGAAAACGGCCATGGTGCCGTCGTACGCATACGGCGCGTACAGCTCCACCGGCTTGCTGAAGTGCGCCTTGTAGTGCTCGGCGAACGCGTTGCCGCCCGGCATCTGCGCAAGCGGACTTCCCTCGGATGCCGCCAGCGTGCCTTCCGCCGCGCCGCCTGCGATCTTGATCAGGTTCTCGGACTGAAGCATGTCCGGGCCGATCAACACCGCCTTGATCGCGAGCGAACGCATTTGCTTCAGCATCGGCGCGGCTTGCGTATCGGCGCCGCCGTAGAAGACCGCATCGACGTCAGCGGACTTGATCTTCGTGAGGATCGCGCGAAAATCGACGGCCTTATCTGTTGTGTACTCCTGATCAACAATCGTCGCGCCCGCCGCCTTGGCTGCTTTCGCGAACTCTTCGGCAACGCCCTGGCCGTACGCGGTGCGGTCATCGACGATAGCGAGCCGCTTGAACTTGAGGCCCTTCGCGACGTATTCGCCGAGCACGCTGCCGAGTTGCGTATCGGATGTCAGCAGGCGAAACGTCGTCGGCAACCCGAGCCGCGTGTAGGAGGGCGCGGTCGCCATCGCGACTTCGGGAATGCCCGCTTTCGCATAGATCGGCGCGGCCGGAATGCTGGTGCCCGAGTTGTAGTGGCCGATGACAGCGACCACGCCATCGTCCACGAGCTTTTGAGCGACCGTGGTGCCGGTACGCGGATCGGCCTGATCGTCCTGCGCGTTGAGCACGAACTGAACGGGCTGACCGCCGATGACCGGCTTGGTCGCATTCATGTCTGCAATCGCGAGCTCGACGCCGCTCCGAAAATCCGCGCCGTAGTGCCCCTGGCCGCCGGTGAGCGGCGCCGCAAAGCCGATCTGGACGTTCTGCGGCGATGCCGACGCAGCCAGCGCGTACGGTGCGCTGGCGAAGGTGGAGCACGCAACCAGCGCGGCCGATACGTACGAAGTGGCGACTTTCATTGTCTCAGGCATCCTCTTTGGTTTGATCGTGTGTCGTAGTGTGGTGTTCTTTGTGGGCTTCATCGGCGCCGTCCAAGCACGGCGCGCACAAATATACGAAGCCGAAGATCGCCGCGTCTTGCGGGAAATAATCAGTGGCGATGCAGAAATCCGCATAGTTGCGCGGCGTTCGAGCGGCAGCGGCGCTATGTGCGTTGACTAGTCGGGTTTGTACCCGTGTTTGCGACACGCGAAGCTATGCCGATTTCATCACTCGCGCAGACGCGTTCGGCCAAGACGCTGGCAGTGCGCGCGCTTACCATTGCCTCATGAAAACACTCACTCACATCGAAGTCGTCGACTCCCATACCGGCGGAGAGCCGACTCGACTCGTTATCGCAGGCGGCCCCGATCTCGGTCGCGGTCCGCTGCCCGAACGCCTCGAGATTTTTCGCCGCGACTACGATCGTGTGCGCGCGGGCATCGTCAATGAGCCGCGCGGCTCGGACGTCATGGTTGGCGCGTTGTTGTGCGAACCGCACGATCCATCGTGCTCGGCGGGCGCCATCTTCTTCAATAACGTCGGCTTTCTCGGCATGTGCGGTCACGGCACTATCGGGCTCGTCGTTTCGCTCGCGCATCTCGGGCGCATCCAGCCCGGCGTGCATCGCATAGAAACGCCTGTCGGGATCGTCGAAGCGGAACTGCACAGCGATCTCAGCGTCACCGTGCACAACGTTCCTGCCTACCGTTACCGTACGCAAGTGCCGCTCGACGTGCCGAATCGCGGGCGCGTGCATGGGGATATCGCGTGGGGCGGCAACTGGTTCTTTCTCGTGTCCGATCATGGCCAGGCACTTGACTTCGCGCGCGTCGAATCGCTGACGGACGTTGCATGGGCGATCCGCGAAGCGCTCGAAGCAAACGGCATCACGGGTGAAGGCGGCGCGGTCATCGACCATATCGAACTGTTCGCCGATTCGACGACGCCCGATGTCGATAGCCGCAACTTCGTGCTGTGTCCCGGCAAGGCGTACGACCGCTCGCCGTGCGGAACGGGCACGAGCGCGAAGATCGCCTGTCTCGCGGCCGATGGCTTGCTTGCGCCGGGCGCGCTCTGGCGGCAGGAAAGCATCGTCGGCAGCGTGTTCGAGGCGCGTTATGAAAGCATGGACGATCACGCGGCGGGACGCGTGCGGCCGAGCATTCGCGGAACCGCGCATGTGAACGCCGAAGCGAAGCTCGTCTTTTCCAGCGACGATCCGTTCGCGTGGGGCATTCGCACGTGAACGCGCGTGCCGTCTCGGGACATGCCTGCCCGGATGTGATCGTGATCGGCGCGGGCATTGTCGGCGCGGCATGCGCGCGCGAACTCGCAAGCAAGGGCATGCATGTGCTCGTGCTCGATCGCGCGGGAATCGGCGGGGGCGTGACAGCGGCGGGCATGGGCCACGTCGTCGTGATGGACGATACGCCCGCTGAATTTGCGCTGTCGTCGTGGTCGCGTCAGCTATGGCTCGACCTCGCGCCGCGTCTCGACAAGCGTCAGGCTTTCGTGCGTTGCGGCACGCTCTGGGTCGCTGCCGACGACGAAGAATTCGATCTGGCGCGTGAGCGCCGCGATTCGCTCGCAAGCGAAAATATCGCATGCGACATGCTGGATACTCAGCAGTTGCGCGAAGCTGAGCCTGAACTGCGCGAAGGTTTCAGGGGCGGCATGATCGTCCCCGATGACGCCGTTGTCTACGCGCCGGCCGCCGCTGCGTGGCTGATCGCCGATGCATCGGGCGGAGGCCGCGTGAGTTGCAGGCTAGACGCACCGGTCGCGCGATTGACGCGCGAAGGCGTCGTGCTCGCGAGCGGCGAAGTCATCGCGGCGGGCGCGGTGCTCGTCGCGAATGGCTTGCAGGCCATCGACTTGATGCCCGAATTGCCAATGCAGGCGAAGAAGGGGCATCTGCTCATCACGGATCGCTATCCGGGCACCATCCGACATCAGATTCTCGAACTGGGCTATATCAAGAGCGCGCACAACGCGAGCGGTACGTCGGTGGCGTTCAACGTGCAGCCGCGTCCGACCGGGCAATTGTTGATCGGCTCGTCACGGCAGTTCGACAACGTGGATGCGGCCATCGAGCCCGAGATCATGGCGCGCATGCTTCGGCGAGCAAGCGAGTATCTTCCCCGGCTGCCGACGCTCAATGCAATTCGCGCGTGGACCGGATTCCGGCCCGCGACGCTCGACGGCTTGCCGCTCATCGGCCCGGCTGCCCAGTTCGTTAGCGACGATGCGGCGCACGTTCCGGTGTGGATTGCGACGGGACACGAAGGACTCGGCGTGACGACGGCGCTTGCCACCGCGAAGCTGATTGCCGCGCAAATGACGGGCGCGTCGTCACAATTGCCGATCGACGCGACGCCGTATCTGCCGTCGCGATTTCAGACGAGCCGCGTGACAGGTGGCATCAGCAACGGAGCCGTGCATGTCTGAGCGATCGTTGACGCTTCATATCGATGGACGCCCCTTGAGCGTGGCGAACGGCAGTTCGGTGCTGGCGGCCGTGGCGCTCGCCGCAGGTGGCGCGGGCTTCGTCACGCGGCGCTCGGTGAGCGGTGACGTCCGTGGTCCGTTGTGCGGCATGGGCATCTGCCAGGAATGCAGAGTGACGATCGATGGCGTGCGGCATCGGCTCGCTTGTCAGACGTTGTGCGCGCACGGTATGTCGGTTGAGACGGGAAGCGTAGCGCGATGAAGTTCGATGTCCTTATCATCGGCGCGGGTCCCGCTGGACTTCATGCGGCGCGTATTGCGGCAGAAGCGGGCGTGCAAGTCGGCATCATCGACGATAACGCGCTGCCCGGCGGTCAGATCTGGCGGCAAGGGCCGCAACACGCGCCGAAAGGCCCGGCGCGCGCCGCCATCGACGCGCTAGCTCGGCATAAGAACATCGCTCGTCTCTGTGGTACGCGCGTGGTGCAATCGCTGCCCGGTAAGACCTTGCTCGTCGAAGATGCGGCGCGCGGCTATCAGATCGGCTACGAGAATCTGATCGTCGCGACAGGCGCGCGCGAGCGCTTTCTGCCGTATCCCGGCTGGACGTTGCCGGGCGTGACGGGCGCAGGCGGCTTGCAGGCGTTGATCAAGGGCGGCATGCCGGTCGAGGGACAGCGTATCGTGATTGCGGGCACCGGGCCGCTTCTTTGGGCCGCGGCCATCACGGCGCGCCAACACGGCGCGACGGTGGCGGCTATCGTCGAGCAGGCTTCGGCAAGCCATGTTCGGCGCTTCGCCAGCGGCCTGTTGAAGACGCCCGCGAAGCTGTTGCAGGCGGCGCGCATGCGCTTCGCTCTGCGCGCGACGCCTTATTATCGCGGCGCTTACGTCGCGGAAGCGCACGGCGAGACGCACATGACGCGGGTGCGCGTGCGTCATGGCGACGAAGACATGAACATCGATTGCGATCGTTTAGCTTGCGCATATGGACTCGTGCCGAACGTTCAGATCGGCATCGCGCTCGGCTGTGAGGTTGTCGAGACACGATTCGAAACAGCATTACGTGTGGATGAATGGCAGGCCACTTCCGTGCCCGATGTCTATGCTGCGGGCGAGTGCGCGGGCGTGGGCGGCATGGAGCTTGCCGCGCTCGAAGGCCGCATAGCCGCGCATGCGGCGATGGGCGATCGCGAGCACGCTCGGGCGCTCTTCGCGGCGCGCGACGCGTATCGGCAATTCGCGCGACGCATGCACGAGGCGTTCGAGTTGCATCCTGAGCTTCGCACGTTAGCCCAACCGGGCACCATCTTGTGCCGATGCGAAGACGTCGCTTTCGGCGATGCCTCGAAGTATCGCTCGTGGCGCGACGCGAAGCTGCACACGCGCTGCGGCATGGGACCGTGTCAAGGGAAGATCTGCGGTGAAGCGGCTGCGTTCTGTTTCGGCTGGAGGACGGATGCGCAGCGTCCGCCGTTCGTGCCGGCGCGCATCGCAACGTTACTGGAGGTCGAGTCGTCTCTCGATGTCGATCACGCGCAATGAGCGATGCGGCAGGAGAGACAACGCGAATGCGTACCTGCAATGTTCGCCGACCGGGCGTCAGCACGCAAATCGGCAAACCCTACGTCGCTGTGCCAATTTCGTCACTGGTTTTCAGGAATCGACGCAAGCCTGAATGCTTCTGGCTTGTGATACTGCGGCATATCGCCAGTCGCATCGGCGAGTTCAATCAACGAATCATAGTCACCGAATGTCGAGGGCAACAACATGGGCAACAACATCTTCACGGGCACCATTCCGGCGCTCATGACGCCGTGCACGGCCGATCGCACGCCGGACTACGACGCGCTCGTCTCCAAAGGGCGCGAGCTCGTCGGCCTCGGCATGAACGCAGTGGTGTACTGCGGATCGATGGGCGACTGGCCCCTTCTGAGCGAAGCGCAGCGTCAGGAAGGCGTGGCGCGGCTCGTCGAGGCCGGCGTCCCGACTATCGTCGGCACCGGTGCGGTGAATTCGAAGGAAGCCGTATCGCATGCAGCGCACGCGGCGAAGGTCGGCGCCAGCGGCCTGATGGTCATTCCGCGGGTGCTGTCGCGCGGTGCGTCGCCTGCCGCGCAGAAGGCGCATTTCTCTGCCATTCTGGAAGCGGCGCCAGCGCTTCCCGCAGTCATCTATAACAGCCCTTACTACGGCTTCGCCACGCGCGCCGATCTGTTCTTCGAGCTGCGGGCCAAGTACCCGAACCTGATCGGGTTCAAGGAGTTCGGCGGCGCAGCGGACATGCGCTATGCAGCGGAGAACATCACCAGCCAGGACGAGAAGGTCACGTTGATGGTGGGCGTGGACACGCAGGTCTTTCACGGCTTCGTCAACTGCGGCGCGCGAGGCGCGATTACCGGCATCGGCAATGCGTTGCCGCGCGAAGTCTTGCACCTCGTCGATCTGTGCCGCAAAGCGAGCGATGGTGACGTGACGGCGCGTCGCCAGGCACGTGAACTTGAAAGCGCGCTTGCAGTGCTTTCATCATTCGACGAAGGCACGGATCTGGTGCTGTACTACAAATACCTGATGGTGCTCAACGGCGACAAGGAATACACGCTTCATTTCAATGAAACCGATGCACTCAGCGAAGCGCAACGCCGCTATGCAGAAACGCAATTCGAATTGTTCCGGAAGTGGTATGCCGGTTGGTCGAAAGAGATCAGTGCGTGAGCATTCAGGGGAAAGAGCGGCTTCGTAAGAGGCCGCTCAACGCGTGGGACGTCCGTAACGTACGCGCAATCGCCTTAATTGCGTCCATATCGTTTCCACGGCAGTGCGCGAAGCGTGAAAGCGAGCCATGCCGAGCTTTCTCGACATTGCTCTGTGCACCGAGGTCTTTGCCCCTTTCGTGGCATCATCGTGCACACCTTCACACCACTGCGAAAGCGATTGCCATGGCCACTTACATTGTTTTTACAAGAGAGAGCACGCAAGATCAGCAGGAACTCGACGTATATCAAAGCAAGGTCGGCGAGACCTTGCAAGGTCATCCCGTGAAAGTTCTCGCCGCTTACGGACCTCAGCAAGCCCTCGAAGGCGATGCGCCCGAGGGTGTCGTGATCGTGGAGTTCCCGTCGACCGACGCCGCGCGTGCATGGTACGACAGTCCGGCATATCAAGAGGTTGCGCAGCATCGGTTCCGAGGCGCGCGGTATCGCGCCGTTCTTGTGGAAGGCGTGTAGCGCACATCCGCAGTGACCGATTGGCTCGTTCCACCAGGTCGACCGGTCACGGCGCACTCGCGATAACCTCTGCCGGTGTCGACAACGCAACCGGCAGTCTTCACGTCCTAGATCGTGCCGATGCGCTCGCATCGGCATTGACTCCGGCATGCGTTTCGTCGATGTCGGCAGTCGCATTGCGATTCGTTATCGTCGCGTCGGTCTTCAAGTCACGTCTCGGACCATCTTCTCCCAAGCTCTGCCTTTTCTCCTTCTTCTCGTTTCGAGCTGTCCCAACTACTCTTGCTTTCGTGCGCCTCAATGCATCGCATACCGATGCGTTGTGCCGCTAGTGTGTGCGCCTTACCGGAGGTCGGAAGGGTGTCGTTTTGCACCACATAGCGGCTTCATGTAGTTAGGAACACGAATCGAAACAGCCAGTGCGCGAGCGATAACGCCCTAATTCACGCGCAAAGCTCAGAAGTAACTAGCCGCCTCAGCGCCTAGCCAAGGGAACAGAATGCCGAGAGACGTTGTAGCAAACACTTACTTCGTCGTGCAAAGCGGTAAAACAATCGCCCCGCGCATCGTGCGGCAGGCAACGGGATATATCGGTGAACGAAGGCTCATCGCTGGGTTAGAACGACCGCTTGTGCTCTTAGTCGGAAATAGCTACATCACTTGGGCAATCTGTTACACCAACTCTGAATAAGCTTATTAATAAAAGGGAATTATTTCGCCAAAACGGTCTGATCTTTGCCGTAAAGCAGACGAATGAAATAGTTTTCTCTACCTACGGTATGAATAAAAGAACGGGTTTTGCTCTTTCTTCCTGTTACAACACGAAACCCGATCGGTAGTTTGCGGACAGTACACTCCGGTCTCCTTGAGCAAACATGAATAATTTCCCGTGTCGTCGAATCGTCTACTCAAAGCACAGACCGAAAATTCCCTGATTAGCGTCTCTAACAATCTCCACGCATCCCTTACGCGTAGAAAGTTCCTGTCATTCGTGATGGCGGGTGCAGGCAGCGCCGCCTTGGCCGCCTGTGGCGGCGGTAGTGAAACAAATGCCGACGGGATGGGCGATACCGCCGCCGTCGCAAAGGCCGCGTCGTCGAACGGAACGACTATTCCGCCCGCAGCATCCATCACCGATAGCTCGGGCGCCGTCTGGACGCTCGTCGGCGGCCATGCGGTGCGCAACGGCACGGCGATGGGAACCGGCTCCCCGGTCGCGTACACGACGCTCGTCTACCTCAATGGCGCCATCTACGGCCGCAACACGGCGGGCAACTGGTTCAAGAGCGGCACGACGCCGTGGCAGAACCTCGGCACCGCAGACCCGCGTGGCACCACTGCAAGCAGCGGCTCGCAAGGCACGAGCAACACCAGCACGGCCGGCGTGCTGCAAGACAAGTCGTTCGGCGTGAAGGGCGATGGCTCGACCAACGACCGCGCGGCGCTTCAGGCTGCCATCGACGGCTCAGTCGGTCAGATTCTCCTCATCACGGGCAAGAGCCGCATCGACGCGACTGGCCTCACGCTGCGCTCGAACACGCATATCCGCTTCGCGCCCGGCGCGTCGATCAAGCTGCTGTCGCACAACAGCACCGGATACCAGATGATGCGCGTGTGGGACGTGAGCAACGTGAACATCGAAGCACCGTACCTCGATGGCAGTAAGGAATTGAACTCGGCCACCTCCGGCCAATGGGGCATGGGCATTTCGATCAACGGCTCCACTGGCGTCACGATCACGAACCCGACTACGATCAACTGCTGGGGCGACGGCATCTACATCGGCAATAGCCAGAGCGGCTCGAACAAGCCGAGCTCGAACGTGTCGATCAGCGGCCACCACGCGAACGGCTGCCGCCGTCAAGGCGCGACGATTGTGTCCGGCAGCGGCATCACGTTCACGAATCCGCTGTGGGAAAACATCTCCGGCACGGCGCCGTCGTATGGTCTCGACATCGAGCCGAACGACAACAACGCAGTGCTCCAGGGCATCAAGATCGTCAGCCCGACGACTCGGGGTTGCACCGGCGGCGGCATTCTGGTCTACCTCGGCGCGTTCCCTGGACCAGTCGCGAAGAACGTCGACATCCAGATCACGAACCATACCGACACCTGCACGAGCGATTCGTTCGCGGTCGGCGGTCTCCGGCTGAACGGCAGCGTCGTGACGGGCGCGATCACCACCACGAACCCGGTGTGGAAGCGCAACTGGTATCTCAGTCAGTGGGACAGCAACGGCCCGAAGGTGTCGGTCGTGAATCCCAAGGTCGGCTAAGCTCGTAGATCGAGCGACGTAGCGAACCGTTCTGAACAAAACGAACGGTTCGCTATGAAGCGTTTCGAATTAGTTAGCAACCCGTACGAAATAGCGATACCTGGTCAGCCGAGCCGTTGCTCGATAGCTTCGCCGACTTCCTTCGTACTGGCCTTGCCGCCCAGGTCGCCCGTGTGCGGCCCTTCCTTCAGCACGGCCTCGATGGCGGACAGAATCGCATCGTGCGCGGGGCGCTGGCCGAGGAAGTCGAGCATCATCGCGGCGGACCAGATCATCGCGATAGGATTGGCAATGCCTTTGCCCGCGATATCCGGCGCGGAGCCGTGCACGGGCTCGAAGAGCGACGGAAACGCGCGCTCGGGATTCATGTTGGCGGACGGCGCAATGCCGATCGTGCCGGTGCACGCGGGCCCGAGGTCCGAAAGAATGTCGCCGAAGAGGTTCGTCGCGACGACGACATCGAAGCGGTCCGGGTTCAGCACGAAGCGCGCGCACAAGATGTCGATATGCTGCTTGTCCCATGCGACGTCCGGATACTGCGCGGCGATTTCCGCGGCGCGGGCGTCCCACCACGGCATGCTGATGGAGATGCCATTGCTCTTGGTCGCCACCGTGATCTTCTTCGCGCGTTGCTGCGCGAGATCGAACGCGAACTTGAGCACGCGCTCCGCACCATGACGCGTGAAGATGGAGGTTTGCGACACGAACTCGCGCTCGGTGCCTTCGAAACTGACGCCGCCGACGGACGAGTATTCGCCTTCGGTGTTCTCGCGCACGATCATGAAGTCGATGTCGCCGGCCTTGCGGTTGGCGAGCGGCGAAGGCACGCCGTCGAAGAGACGCGCCGGCCGCAGGTTGATGTATTGATCGAACTCGCGGCGGAACTTCAGGAGCGACCCCCACAGCGAGATGTGATCGGGAACGCTTTGCGGCCAGCCGACGGCGCCGAACAGAATCGCGTCGGCGGTTTCGAGTTGCGCCTTCCAGTCGTCGGGCATCATCTGGCCGTGCGCGGCGTAGTAATCGCAGCTTGCCCATTCGATGTGCTGGTACTCCAGCGCGATGCCGAAGCGTTGGCTCACTGCATCAAGCGCGCGCAAGGCTTCGGGCATCACTTCCTTGCCGATTCCATCGCCGGGAATCACGGCTATGCGGTACTGGCTCTTTGACATTTCGGTCTGGCTCCTTCCTGTCTGGGCGTTTTTTCTGTTCGCGGGGCGCGGGTCATTTGCTGCGCTTGCCTGATCGTACCCGGGTTCTCGCGGTTCTTGCATTTTGAGTCAGGTGGTCTGGCGTTACCCGTCGACTCCTTGTCGCCGCCAACACGGCACAAGGCACGGCGCGTGCTGCGCACCGGGATTCCCGCAAGGAGATCCCATGAACACCTCATCGACCGCGACCACGCTGGACGCGGACGCGCCGCACGCGCAGCGCGTCGCCTGCACGCTGAAGATCAACGGCGAATCGCGTAGTTTCGACATCGAGCCGTGGACCACACTGCTCGACCTGCTGCGCGAACACTGCCAGCTTACCGGCACGAAGAAGGGCTGCGACCACGGACAATGCGGCGCGTGCACCGCGCTCGTCGATGGCCAGCGCATCAATACGTGTCTCGCGCTCGCCGTTTCGTACGACGGCGCGGCCATCACCACGATCGAAGGGCTGGCTGACGGCGACACGTTGCATCCGATGCAGCAGGCGTTCATCGACTGCGACGCCTTTCAGTGCGGCTACTGCACGCCGGGGCAAATCTGCTCGGCCGTCGGCATGCTCGCGGAAGGACACGCCCACGACGCCGCCGAGGTGCGCGAAGCGATGAGCGGCAACGTCTGTCGCTGCGGCGCGTATCCGAACATCGTGCAGGCCATTCTGCAGGCGTCGGGCGGGCAAGGCGTCGAAGGAACCGCCGTTCAGAACGAGGAGGCGCGCCCATGAACCGCTTCTCCTACACGCGCGCGAACGACGTATCCGCGGCGCTCGAAGCGCACCGCGCGCCGTCGGCGGCGTTTCTCGCGGGCGGCACGAACCTCGTCGATCTGATCAGGGAAGGCGTCGCGCGCCCCGAACGGCTCGTCGATATCCGCCGGCTGCCGATGACCGGCATCGAGCCGAACGCGGACGGCGGCATGGACATCGGCGCGCTCGCCACGAACAGCGCCGTGGCCTACGACGAACGCATCGAGTCGCGCTATCCGCTGCTGTCGAAGGCGATTCTCGCCGGCGCGTCCGCGCAGATTCGCAATGTCGCGACCGTCGGCGGCAACATGCTGCAACGCACGCGCTGCCATTATTTCTACGACACCGCCACGCCATGCAACAAGCGCCAGCCGGGCAGCGGCTGCGGCGCGATGAATGGCGTCAACCGCATCCACGCCATTCTCGGCGCGAGCGAGCATTGCATCGCCGTTCATCCGTCTGACATGTGCGTAGCGCTCGCCGCGCTCGACGCGTCCGTGCGCGTCGCGAGCGACGACGGCGAGCGCGTCATCCCGTTCGACGCGTTTCACCGGCTTCCCGGCGATACCCCGCACATCGACACGAACCTGCGCGACGACGAGATCATCGTCGGAATCACCTTGCCCGCCGATGGCTTCGCTCAACACAACGCCTACGTGAAAGTGCGTGATCGCGCGTCGTATGCGTTCGCGCTGGTGTCGGTCGCGCTCGCGCTCAAGCTCGACGGCAATCGCATCGAAGAAGTGCGTTGCGCGCTCGGCGGCGTGGCCCATATGCCGTGGCGCAACCGCGACGCCGAAGCCGCGTTGCGCGGCAAGACGCTCGACGCCGCCACGGTGCGCGACTTTGCGAGCGCAATGGTGCGCGACGCGCGCGGCCGTCCCGGCAACGCATTCAAGATCGAACTGACCGCGCGCGCCATCGAGCGCGCTTTCGAACAGGCATCGGGTATCAGCCTCGCCAGCAGAGAGGACGACGCATCATGAATTCTCCGAACGAACTGGAACGCATTGCGCGGCAGGGCGCGCACTTCAGCGGCAAGCCCGTCAACCGCGTCGACGGCAGAAAGAAGGTGACGGGCGAGGTGCGATACGCAGGCGAATTCTTCGCGGATGACATGAGCTATGGCTTCGTTCTTCCGAGTCGCATCGCGAGCGGGCGCATCGTGTCGATCGAATCGCGGCGCGCGCTCGAATTGCCCGGCGTGCTGATGGTGCTCACGCATGAAAATCGCCCCGAGTTGCCGCTCAACGATGCCGCGTGGAAAGACCAGTCCGCGCCGGGCGGCATGCCGTTTCGGCCGCTCTGGGACGATCGCATCTGGTATAGCGGCCAGCCGGTCGCGCTCGTCGTCGCGGAAAGTTATGAGCTCGCGCGTCATGCGGCGTCGCTGATCGAAGTGACCTACGAGCGCACGAGCCACTGCACGGATCTGCGCGAAGTCGAGGCGGACAGCTATCCGCCATCGACCGAAAAAGGCGGCTTCGAGCCGCCGCCACCGCCGCGCGGCGATGCCGACGGCGCGCTGGCCGCGGCCGCGTTCAAGATCGACTGCCGCTATTCGACGCCGGCTGAGTATCACAACCCGATCGAGTTGCACGGCTGCACGGTCATTCCCGAGCCGTCCGGCAAGTTCATCGTCTATGAAAAGACGCAGGGCGTGCTCAACACCAAGCAGTATCTGACGAAAATCTTCGGCTTTGACGACGACATGCTCGAAGTCGTCTCGCCGTTCGTCGGCGGCGCGTTCGGCTCGGGCTTGCGTCCGCAATATCATCTGCCGCTGGCCGTCATGGCCGCGCGCGATCTGAAGCGCCCCGTGCGCGTGGTCTTGACGCGGCAGCAGATGTTCACGTTCGCGCACCGGCCGATGAGTCTGCAACGCGTCGCGCTGGCCGCGAACCGTGACGGCAAGCTTGAGGCGATCATCCACGAGGCGGTGTCCGAGACGTCGCAATACGAGGACTACTGCGACGTCATGGTGAACTGGGCCGGACAGCTCTATGCGTGCGACAACGTGCGGCTCGACTACAAGGTGAGCAAGCTCGACGTGCCGACGCCCGCCGACATGCGCGCGCCGGGCGCGGCGCAGGCGCTGTTTCCGCTGGAAATGGCGATGGACGAGCTCGCCGAGGCGCTCGGCATGGACCCGCTGAAGCTGCGGCTCATCAACTATGCGGAGCGGGACGGTAACAAGAACCTGCCGTTTTCCAGCAAGGCGTTGCGCGAGTGTTTCGAAGAGGGCGCGGCACGCTTCGGCTGGGACAAGCGTCCGCTCGCGCCGCGCTCGATGCGCGAAGGAAACGAACTCGTCGGCTGGGGCATGGCGACAGGCATCTGGGACGCAATGCAGAACGAGGCGTCCGCGCTCGCGGAGATCGGAGCGGACGGGCGAGTCGTCGTGGCGAGCGCGACGGCGGACATCGGCACGGGCACCTATACGGTGATGACGCAGCTCGCCGCCGATGCGCTCGGCGTGCCGCTCGAACACGTCGATTTCCGTCTGGGCGACAGCCGTCTGCCGAAGGCGCCGCTCGAAGGCGGATCGTGGACCGTGTCGTCGGTCGGAAGCGCGGTGCATGCGGCGTGCACGCGGCTGCGCGGCAAGCTCGCGTCGCTCGCGAAGGAACACGGCGGCGATGCGTTCGCGCGCGCGCAGCCGGACGCGGTGCGGCTCGACGGCGATTACGTCGTGTGCGGCGAAGGCACCGAGCAACGACTATCGCTGCGCGAACTGCTGACGCGCGCGGGCCTGAACTCGCTCGATGCGCAGGTGACCGTGACGCCGCACGACAAGCAGCAGTCGTACTCGATCGCCACGCACTCCGCGGTGTTCGTCGAAGCGCGCGTCGATGCGGCGCTCGGCACCGTGCGCGTGACGCGCGTGGTCAACGCGGTGGCGGCGGGTCGCATCGTGAATCCGAAGACGGCGGCGAGTCAGGTGTCGGGCGGCGTGGTGTGGGGCATCAGCATGGCGCTGCACGAGCACGGGCAATTCGATCACGAACTCGGCCGGCAGATGAACCACAACCTGTCGGAGTATCACGTTCCGGTGAACGCGGATATACACGACATCGACGTGATCTTCGTCGACGAGCACGACGACGTGGTGAATCCGCTGGGCGCGAAGGGCGTGGGAGAGATCGGCGTGGTGGGCGTGGCGGCGGCTGTCGCCAACGCAATCTGGCACGCGACGGGCAAGCGCGTGCGGGATTTGCCGATAACGCTCGACACGCTCTTCGCGTGACGGATGCGCGGGCGTAAGTCCGCGCCGACTTGCTAGCCGTATCTGAGCGCTTGCTCGCAACGCTTCGATCCCGGTTCGAAGATATGCCGCATGATCGCGTCGTTGACTTCCTCTGCGTGCGTGAGCGGCCCCATATGACCCGCGCCCGCGACGATCGCAAGCCGCGCACGCGGCAACATGTGCGGCAAGCGCTCGGCCAATGCACGCGTGGGTAGCGGCGCGTGCTCGCCGCGCATGACGAGAACGGGCATGCGCAAGTCAGCGTAGGGCGCATCGGACGTGGGTTCATCGAGCAGCGCGCGAAAGTCGAGCGGCGCTTTTGGCACCCAGCGCGTGAGCGCGGCTTTCACGGAGGGCCGTAGCGCCTCCCACGCACCCGCGCCGCCCCAATAGTCGACGAACGATGCCGCCGCTCCCCGATAGTCGCCGCAACTCACGCCATCGGCCGTGCGCTTCGATATCGCGTTGATTTCGGCGAGCGCGCGCGCGCCATGCTGGCCCATCGTCTTCAGCAGATAAAACGCCGATGGCTCGTAGAGCGATAAGCTCGCGATACGCTGCGGCCGTTCCATTGCGGCGCGAAGCGCCACGCCGCCTCCGTACGAGTGCCCGATGAGATGCACCTTGCCGCAAGTCGAATCGATGAGATCGACGGTTCTTTCGGCTTCATCGGCGAGCGTGAACGCGTGCTCGCCGCTCCACGGTCCCGTGCTGTCGCAGCCGTAGTGCTCGGGCGCGATGAACGATACGCGCGAGCCGAGCGCCTCGCTCAACTTGCGCCACTGTGCTGCGCCCGCGCCCGAGCAATGCAGCGCGATGACAGTCGATGCCGGCGACATCGGCTCCTTCGAGAATGCGTTGCGCATATCGTTCATCTACCTCTCCATATCGAGCGCACGCATGCGGCGCTCCAGTTCGACGATATCCGAAGCCGATGCGAGATAAGCATCGCGACGGCTGTTCTCCGCTCGATCGAGCGCCCGCTTGAGCCACAAGAAAAGATAGATGAACACGATCGCCTCCAACCACGCAGACTTGCGCGGTCCTTCGCATCGAACATACGAGGCGAAGGACCGAACCGAGCAGCGCTCAAACCACGACGCCGATCCGCGATAGCGCAAGCCGAAGTGTGAAGAAGCACACGGACGACAACAACGGCATGCCCATGCATAAGGACTCGCGCCGCAACTCTGTCGAAGAGACGAGCACGTGCAGGCGCAACCCGAAGTCCAGCGCTTCGTCGAGCATATGTTTGAGCAGGATCATTTCCTTTCCACCACGACTTCGAGGTATTCACTCGGCAAGACGAGGGTCTCGTCGCCGGAACGATTGCGACTCTCGATGAGCGCCATCAGATCAGCGAGAAACGCGGCTTGCCGCTCGCCTTCGAGCGCGGCGAAGGCCTTGTTCATCGGGCCGTAATAGCTGCGGAATACGTCGACGAAATGCTCCGCCGACCGGTAACGGAACACGAAACCACGCTTCGCCGCGCTGATGCGCGCCGCACCGCTTCCGAGCAATTCGGCGATGCGCGTCTCGGTGCCCCACTGCGCAGGCGACTTCACGCCAGTGGGCGGCGTGATGTATTGGCCCATCGTCTTGAACACCTGTCCGATGAAGCTCTCTGGCGTCCAGTTCGCCAGGCCGATTTTTCCGCCCGGCCGGCACACGCGCAGCAGTTCGCTCGCCGCCTGTTGCTGGTTCGGCGTGAACATGACGCCGAACGTCGATAGCACGACATCGAACGATGCATCCGGGAAAGGCAAGGCCTCGGCGTCTGCTTCCTGAAAGTGCACCGCGAGGCCTTCCGCTTGGGCGCGTGCGCGACCCGCATCGAGCAGCGAAGCGACATAGTCGGTGGAAATGACATCGCAATAACGGCGCGCGGCGGCGAGCGTCGCATTGCCGTTACCCGCTGCGACATCCAGCACGCGACTGCCCGAGCGCAGGTCGAGCGCCTCGCAAAGATGCTCTCCGACGATCTGCAAGGTAGTGCCGATGACTGCGTAGTTGCCCGTCGACCAGGCAGCGTGCTGACGGACCTTGACGGCGGCGAGATCGGCGGCGGGCGAGAATGCGGTAGCGACTGCGGACATGACATGGCTCCTGATAGACAAGATGGCAGCGTCGCAAGACCACTCACGCGTGCTGCCTGTTTGCGGATTGCTACGGAACAACGCGAACAACGCGAACTACTTGAACAACGAACTACTCGGCGACGCTTAACCCAGAGCCGCCCATTTCCTTCGGCAAGTCCTGCATCTTCGGCAGACCGTCCTTCATCGGCAGCTTCGATTCCATGTAGTGCACATGCAGGCCTGGTTCGTACGGGAAGTCATCGATCACGGCGGCATAAACGTCGGTCAGCCCCCAATGCGGATGCTCGGTGAAGAGATGCCCGCCGCAATTGGTGCACCATTTTCGATAGCTGTGCTCAGTATTGTTGTAAGTGGCGATATGGTCCGCGCCACGAATGATGCGCAGCGCATCCGGCTTCCAGAGCGTGAACGCGTTGACGGGGCCCGCGGACCAGCGTCGGCACGACGCGCAATGGCAATAGCCCATGCCTTCCGGCTTCCCGTTCACCGTGAACTGCACCGCGCCGCAAAAACAACTGCCTTGGTAAGTAGCTGTGTCATTCATCGGAAGACCCCTCGTTAGTGTGGGTTGGCGAACGTTACGACTGGGCTTAACCTTGCGTCAGTGGTGTTTCGCGTGGATGCCAGTATCGGCGCGCGGACCGCTTCGTTGAATGACCGAGCGTCCAGATGTTTTGCGCGGGACGCCGAAACTTTGGGACTGGCCATGGATGCGCTTTCCGACGTTCTTCGTCTTCTGCGTCTCAGCGGAGCCGTGTATCTGAACGGCGATTTCACGGCGCCGTGGTGCGTGGTCGGGCAAGTCGCGCCCGCCATGTGCGCGACGTTCCTGCCGCGCGCCGAGCGCGTCGTGTCGTATCACCTCATTCTGGAAGGCAGTTGCAGGGCGGCGTTGACCGACGACCCCGCGTCGGCCATTCGCGTCGATGCGGGGGAACTGCTCGTCGTGCCACGAGGCGAGGCGCATCTGATGGGCAGTTCGCTCGATCTCGAGCCGACGCCCGCCGAGGAACTCGTGGCGAGATATCTGGCGACCTCCCCCGGCGACGTGATGCGCCTATGCGTCGGTGGAGAGGGCGCGGAAAAGGAAGGGGCAAAGGAAGCGGTTCGCACGCGGATCGTGTGCGGCTTTCTCGCTTGCGACGATATGCTCGTTAATCCAGTGCTTTCTTCGTTGCCGCGTCTCTTCAAGATCGACATGCGCAACGATCCGCAATCCGCGTGGCTCGAATCGTCGCTGAGATTCGCGGTGACGGAGGCGGCCGAGTGGCGTCCCGGCAGCGCGACCGTGCTTGCGCGGCTCTCGGAACTGCTCTTCGTGGAAGCAGTGCGGCGCTGCATTGCATCGATGCCCGAGGATCGTCGTGGCTGGCTCGCGGGCGTCGAAGACCGTTTCGTCGGCAAGGCGCTCGCGTTGCTGCACGCGCAGCCGGGTCATGACTGGACCGTCGATGAACTGGCGCGCCGCGTCGGTCTCTCGCGTTCCGCGCTCGCGCAGCGGTTCACGCAATTGCTCGGTCAGGCGCCGATGCAATACCTCGCGTGCTGGCGCTTGCAAGTGGCCGCGCAGGACCTGCTCGCCGGGCCGCGACCGATTGCGGCCGTGGCGGAACGCGTGGGCTATGAATCGGAGGCGGCGTTCAATCGGGCGTTCAAGCGCCAGTTCGGGATGCCGCCCGCGAGCTGGCGGCGTAGTCAGGGCCGCGCGGGTAGCGATGCCTCGTCGAGCGTCGTCGGTGCCGAAGCGGACGAGGAAGCGTGCGCGTCATTCGCCGTGCCAACGGGTGTGGGACCGCATCGCGAACATCGGATGAACGACGCAGCGTAACGTCCGGCACTGATCGCTATCGACCGCCGACGAGTCAAACGAAGCGATGCCGATCGGGCCAACGCGAATGGCTACGATCGGCAAAACGCCGGTCATCGCCGCTGTTCGGCAAGCCACGCTCGCCATCCCCCGAACGCCGAGATGTCCGTGCCCGATTGCACGCCATACGGTTCGCAGAGAAAGCCGATTACCCACGACCCGTCCGCGAGTTCGACCTTGCCCAAGGCAAGCGGCGAGGGAACGGTCGCGATGAACGAGCCGAGTTCGGCGAACGGCATCTCCCACACTTCCACCGCGATTTCGACGCCGTTTTCCGCCACGCGCCACATGCCCGGCCGACGCGTTCCATCGGCCGACGCCGGCAGCGCCGCGAGCCGATACGACGCAGCGGTGCGCGTTGCCTGCACGAGATGCGCGCCTCGCGCCAGCAGGTCCCGGTTGAGCGGCAAGCCCTGCATATGCGCGCCGCACACCGCGATGCGAACGCGATCGTTCGTGGCGATGCTTCGCTCGTCCGCCGACATCACGTTGCCGCCGACGCATGCGATGCCGCTCGCGCGTTGCAGCAAGTCGGCGACGCCCAGCAGATACTGGTCCGTGAAAGCGCGGCCGAAGACGGTGACGCCCCACGCCAGACCGTTCTGCATGAAAGCTGTCGGCGTCGCGACGGCGGCGTAGTCGAGCAGGTTCATGAAGTTGGTGTAGTGACCGAGCAGGGAGTTCGGTCCGATAGGATCAGCTTCCAGTTCGGCGAGCGTGACCGGACGCGGATACGTCGGCGTCAGAACGAAGTCGAGTGAATCGAGCGACGCATCGCAGATTGCCTTCAGCGCCTGCAAGCGGTACTGCGCGCGGAACAGGTCGACAGCGGTCGCGCCGGGCGCCTTCGCCAGCACGTCGCGGATGACGGGCAGCACCGCATCGGGCTGCGAGAGCATCAGGTCGCGCACCACGCTGTAACGCTCCGCGACCCAGGGACCTTGATAAAGCAGCTGCGCCGCCTCGATGAACGGCTCGAAGTCGATCTCGACGGCCTCGCCACCGGCTGCTTCGAGCATCGCGCGAGCCTCATCGAACAATGCGGGACTTTCTGCGCATCCCGCGAATTCCAGTTGCGCAGGCACGCCGAAGCGAAACGCGGCGGGCGTGCCGAATGCACGCGTCGTGTTCCACTGCGGATTCTTGCGGCTATAGGCATCGCGGTCGTCCGCTTGCGCGGTGAGCGCGAGCAGTTCGCTCGCTTCTTGCGCCGTCGCCGTGAAGTAGGTCACGCAGTCCAGCGTGCGGCAGGCGGGCACGACGCCGGCCATCGAAAGCAGGCCCTTCGTCGGCTTGAGTCCGACGAGGTTGTTCAGCGCGGCGGGCACGCGGCCCGAACCGGCCGTGTCCGTGCCGAGCGCGAAGCTCGCCACGCCGAGCGCGACGGCGAGCGATGATCCCGCGCTCGATCCGCCCGACGGATACTCCGGGCGCACGCTGTTGCGGCACTTGCCGTACGGCGAGCGCGTGCCGTTGAGACCGGTCGCGAACTGATCGAGGTTGGTCTTGCCGAGCGGTATCGCGCCGAGTTCGATGAGGCGCGCGACGACGGTCGCCGACTCCGATGGCGTGTAGGCGAACGCGGGGCAGGCGGCTGTCGTCTGTATGCCCGCGAGGTCGATGTTGTCCTTGATCGCGAACGGAATGCCGTAGAGTGGCATCGCTTCGGAGTCCTGCGCGTCGAGCCGTTCGAGATATGGCGCGAGTTCCGCTTCGCTCAAAAGGTGAATGAAGAGATTGAACTCGGGATTCAGCGTCGCGGCCTTGTCGCGCAATTGCGCAATCAACGCGCGCGGCGTGAGTGTCTTCGCGCGGTACGCGGACCGAAGCGTGGATAGGCGCAGATCGAATGACGGCATGGTGGTGTATCCCGTGTTCAGTGACGTTGGATGACGGCGACGCGCTGGCCGGCGCGCACGGGCGAGCCCGGCGCGACATGAATCGGGCCGACCTTGCCCGCGCATGGCGCGCAAACGGCGATCTCCATCTTCATCGATTCGATGACGAGCAGCACGTCGCCCGCGGATACCGCGTCGCCGGTCGCTACCTTCACTTGCCAGAGGCTGCCCGCGATCTCGCTGTCCACGGCGACTTCGCCGTCTTCGAGCGCGGCGAATTGCGCTTCTTCGACGGCAGGCACATCGAGCGCGTCCTCGGTCGCGCCCGCTTCGCGCCAGCGTTCGCGCTCCGCGTTGAACGCTGCCTGTTGCCGCGAGCGGAAAGCGTCGATGCTCGTGGATTCTTCCGCGAGAAACGCCTGATAGTCCGACAGCGACAACTCCGTCTGCTCGATGCGCAACGGATAGCGGCCCAGCGGAAAATCCGCGCGGATGCGAAGCAGCTCGTCCGCCGGGACTTCGTAGAAGCGGATCTGATCGAAGAAGCGCAGCAGGAAGTGCTGTCCCGCGAAATCCGCGACCTTGCGATAGCGGTTCCACATCTGCAACGTGCGGCCGACGAACTGATAGCCACCCGGCCCTTCCATGCCGTAGACGCACAGATACGCGCCGCCGATACCGACGGAGTTCTCCGCCGTCCAGGTGCGCGCCGGGTTGTACTTCGTCGTCACGAGCCGATGACGCGGATCGAGCGGCGTCGCGACGGGCGCGCCGAGATACACGTCGCCCAGGCCCATCACGAGATAGCTCGCGTCGAAGACAATGCGCTTCACGGCATCGATGGAGTCGAGATCGTTGATGCGGCGGATGAACTCCAGATTGCTCGGACACCACGGCGCATCCTTGCGCACGGTGGTCATGTACTTTTCGATGGCGAGCCGGCACGCCGGATCGTCCCACGAAAGCGGCAGATGAACCACGCGCGACGGCACGCGCAAATCGCGTTGCAGCAGCACCTGCTGCCACGCCTCGTCGACGATCGCGAGCAGGCGGGCGAGCGGCAGATCGTCGGGCCGATAGTGGACCTGTAGCGAGCGAATGCCCGGCGTAAGGTCGATCACGCCGGCGAGCGCCTGCGCTTGAAGCGCCTGCATCAGCGCATGACCGCGAAAGCGCGAGACGAGATCGAGTTCCGCCGGACCGATTTCGAGCAGCAGATGCGTGTCGCCGGAAACGCGCGCCACGAGCCTTTCACGGTCCGTGCCCGTATCGAGAACGATGGGCGAGGTCAGCGGCGCGGTCCGCTCAGGCAGAGCGTGCGGCGCGATCGTCAGCGTGTCGATCTCGTGACTGCGCTGGCGCGCGGCCTCGCGTGCCGCGTCGATACCGACCGGCACGAAGCGCACCTTGTCGCCCGCCTTCAACTGGCCGATGTGCCACAGGTCCGCTTCGATGATCGTCACCGGGCACACGAAACCGCCGAGGCTCGGGCCATCGGGGCCGAGAATCACCGGCATGTCGCCGGTAAAGTCGATCGCGCCGACCGCATACGGATTGTCGTGAATGTTCGACGGATGCAGTCCCGCTTCGCCGCCGTCCTCGCGCGCCCATTCCGGTTTCGGCCCGATCAGGCGCACGCCGGTCCGGCTGGAGTTGAAATGAATCTCCCACTCGGTGTCGAAGAATCGCTCGATATACGGCGCGGTGAAATACTCGGGCGCGCCGTGCGGTCCGTAGATCACGCGAATGGTGCGCACGCTGTCGAGCGGCGGCACGTTGGAAAGCGTCGCGCCCGCGTGCTGATCCGCGAGCGGATACAGATGCAGCACGTCGCCCGCGCGCAGCGCGCGGCCGCCGTGCCCGCCGAACTGGCCGAGTGTGAACGTGCTGCGGCTGCCGAGATACGACGCGACATCGAGCCCGCCGCGCACGCACAGATAAGCGCGCGCGCCCGCGCCGCGTATCGTGCCGAGCGCGAGCGTGGCACCCGCCGGAACATGGATGCTCGTGTTCAGCGGCTGTTCGACATCGTTGAGATGCACGGGAATCTGCGCGCCCGTGATGGCGACGACCGCGTCCGTGTTGAAGCGCAGCGTCGGGCCGCTCATCGTGATTTCGAGTGCGGCGGCATCCGCCGCATTGCCGAGCAGCCGGTTGCCGAGCCGCATCGCGCGGTCGTCCATCGGTCCCGACGGCGGAATGCCGACCGCCCAATAGCCGAGCCGTCCAGGATGGTCCTGCACGGTCGTCTGCGTGCCGCCGCTCACGACTTCCACGGTCGTCGCGCGATAGGCGAGCGCCTCCAGGCAGCGCGTCCACGGTTCGCCCGATGCGAACGGCGTGTCCTGCACGATCTGGCGCAGATAGTCGCGGTTCGTTTCGACGCCGTAGATGCGCGTCTCGTCGAGCGCCGCATCCAACGCGTGGCGGGCTTCGTCGCGCGTTGGCGACCACGCGATGAGTTTTGCGAGCATCGGATCGAAGTAGGGCGGCACCTCGCAGCCCGCTTCGATCCACGTATCGATGCGCAGCGCGCGGCCATCGGCGGGCGGGAACGATACATCCGTGAGCAGGCCCGGACTCGGCTTGAAATCGCGTCCCGGGTCTTCGGCATAGAGCCGCGCCTGTATCGCGTGGCCGCGCGGCGTGAGGCCAGCGGCGAGCTGCTTCAAAGGCGCGAGCGTTCCGGCCGCGAGCTCGATCATCCAGCGCACGAGATCGACGCCCCATACCTGCTCGGTCACGCCATGTTCCACCTGAAGGCGCGTATTCACTTCGAGAAAATAGAACTGGCGCGCCGCGCTGTCGTACACGAATTCGACCGTGCCCGCCGAGCGGTAATCGACGGCCTCCGCGAGCTTCACGGCGGCGTCGCAGAGTGCGTCGGATATGCCTTCGGGCAGGCACGGCGCGGGCGTTTCTTCGAGCACCTTCTGATTGCGCCGCTGCACCGAACAATCGCGCACGCCGAGCGCGATCGCGTCGCCGAGGCCGTCGCCGAACACCTGCACTTCGAGATGCCGCGCGCGCTCGATGTACTTCTCCAGAAACACGCCCGCATCGCTGAAATTGTTCTCGCCGAGGCGCTTCACGGCATCGAAATGCGTGGCGAGTTCGTCGGCGTTCCAGCACACGCGCATGCCGATTCCGCCGCCGCCCGCCGTGCTCTTCAGCATCACCGGATAGCCGATGGCCTGCGCCGCTTCCAGCGCCGCCGCCACGCCTTCGAGCAGTCCCGTGCCCTCGAGCATCGGCACGCCCTGACTCGCGGCGATTTCGCGCGCCGTGTGCTTCAGGCCGAAGGCGCGCAACTGCACGGGCGTCGGCCCGATAAGCGCGATGCCCGCCGCTTCGCATGCTTCGCCGAACGCCGCGTTCTCCGACAGAAAGCCATAGCCCGGATGAATCGCCTGCACGCCTTCGCGACGCGCGACCTCCAGAATCTTCGCCGTGTCGAGATACGTCACGGCGGCGGGGCCGTCGCCGAGCGCATGAGCGATGGGCGCTTCGCTGACGTGACGGCTCGCGCGGTCGGCTTCGGCGTAGACGGCGACGCCGGTGACATTCAGTTCGCGCAACGTTCGAAGAATGCGGCACGCAATCGCGCCACGGTTGGCAATGAGTATCTTCTCGAACATGGAGGCAGTCTTGATTCGGAGGCGGGCCGTCCCGCCGTGAGAATGGCGAGCCGTGGTCGTCCACGGCCGACACGACACGCGTTCAGCGATGCGCTTGGGTTAGTTCCTCGCGCGTGCGCGCGAAGCATCGTCCCGAGCGAACGAGCATGATGTGATAGATGAAGCTACGGATGCGCTTCAGTTCCATATCAAGAGCTCCGCGGGCGTCGGGTTATAGGCGTTGCACGGGTTATTCAGTTGTGGACAGTTGGAAATGAGCACGATCACGTCCATTTCCGCGCGCAACTCCACGTACTTGCCCGGCGCTGAAATGCCGTCTTCGAAGGTCAGGCCGCCTTGCGCAGTCACCGGCACGTTCATGAAGAAGTTGACGTTCGCGCCGATGTCGCGCTTCGAAAGCCGCCCGTCGTGCGCGCAGGCGCGCAGGAAGTTGTCGCGGCAGCTATGCATGTAGCGCTTTTCGAGCGCGTAGCGCACCGTATTGCTTTCCTGCGCGCATGCGCCGCCGAGCGTGTCGTGACGGCCGCAGGTATCGGCGACGATGGTGAGCATCGGATTGCCGAGATTCGAATACAGCACGGTGCCGGACGTCAGATAAAGGCTCTGCTGGCGGCGCAGGGTGCGTTGCGGATCGAATCGTTCGCGCGGATCGGCGAGGCTATAGAACAGCGTATCGACGGCCTGATTGCCTTCCAGATCGACGATGCGCAGCGTCTGCCCGGCCTTCACCTCGTGCAGCCAGGGCTCGCCCGCGGCGAGCGTTTCGCGATACACCGCGCTTTCGGGATGTTTGTCGCTGACGGTAAGCGTGCTGGTCATGAGTGGGTCCGTGCTCACAGAAAAAAGCGTTCGGTGTTGATGAAGCCGCGTACGTTCTCGTCGCACGCGGTGCGGCAGAGTTCGGCGACATCCGCTTGCGCCGTGCTCAGTTCGAGCTTGACGGGTTTCGGCGAATACTCGGGGTTCGGGTCGAGCGGATGCTGAATGGCCGTGAGCACGACGAGCGTGTTCATCGGCGCGTAAAGCTCCACGTAGTCGCCCCCCTTCGAGTTGCCGGGCACGAAGCGCAGCGCGCCTTCGTCGGTCACATCCACGCGGCTGAAGAGATTCAGCGTCATCATCAGATCGGAGATGCCGAGGCCCCACTTGCCCATCTCCACGAGCAGATTGTCTGTGCCGTTGCGATAGAACGCGTTGCGCAATTCCTGATAGCGGCCCACGCCGTAGCGCTCGGTCACTTCCTCTGCGTTCGATACGCCGCCAATGCTGTCGTGCCAGCCGCACGTATCCGCGACGATCGCGGCCAGCACGCGCCCCATGTCGGAGTAGAGGCAATGGCCCGCCGTGAGCTTCGCGGTGTGCTGGCACTTCAGCGAATCGGGAAGGTTCAGCCGTTCGCTCTTCTCCGCCGCGTTCACCATCATCACGCTGACGTTCGCGCCGCCGCGCAGGTCCGTCACGCGCAGCGACTGTCCGCGTTTCACGATGAGCGACGTATGCCCGCCACCGGGGACGGTTTCTTCGAGCAGCAATGTCATGGACGAATTCCCTCCAGTGAAACAAGTTCGATGTCCGAAGCACCGTGAACTGCCGCCTGCGCGATATGAACGGCCGAGGCGGAGTCGCGGGTGCGATCGAGCGGGATGTTGTATGTGATGCGCGCGCCGTAAGCGCCGGGCGCTTGCGGGTCCACGCGAACCTTGTCGAACACGAGCACGCGGCTGCCCAGCGTGAAGCCTTCTTTCAGGTCGTGCGTGACCATGAAGATGGTGAGCTTCGATTCGCGCCATAGCTCGGAGAGGAGCGCGTGCATGTCCTTGCGTATGCCCGGATCGAGCGCGCCGAACGGCTCGTCGAGCAACAGCACGCGCGGCTTCATCATCAGCGCCTGCGCGATGGCGAGCCGTTGCTGCATGCCGCCCGAAAGCTGCTGCGGATATTTGTTGAGCGCCGCGCCAAGACCCACGCGTTCGAGCATCGCGGCCGCTTCGTCACGCGCGGCGCGGCGCTGCGCGCCGAACAGCCGGCCCGTGAACTTCGCGCGCGGCAGTTCGAGACCGAGCATCACGTTATGCAGCGCGTCAAGATGATCGAACACGGAATAGCGTTGAAACACGACGCCGCGATGCTCGTCCGGCTCGCCCGGGAGCGGCGCGCCATCCAGCAGGATCTCGCCGCGCGTCGGGCGTTCCTGGCCGAGCAAGAGCCGCAGAAACGTCGACTTGCCGCAGCCCGAAGCGCCGACCATCGAGCAGAATTCGCCTTCCTTGATGGTGAGATTCAGGCGTTCCAGCACGACCTGATCGCCGTATTCCTTCCATACGTTGCGGACTTCGATCATCGCGCGCTCCCGCCGTACCACGGGAAGCACCATTGCGTGATGCGTCGGAGCAGCTCGTCGGTGAGCCACGCGAGCAGCGTGATCCACGCGACGTACGGCAGAATCAGGTCCATCGACAGATAGCGGCGCACGAGAAAGATGCGGTAGCCGAGGCCGTCGGTGGACGCGATCGCTTCCGCCGCGATCAGAAAGAGCCACGCGGCGCCGAGCGAAAGACGCAGCGCCACCAGCAAGCGCGGCAGCAGTTGCGGCAGCACGAGCCGCAGAATCAGCGTCCAGCTGCTTGCGCCGAGCGTCTGCGCCTTGACCCACAACTCGGCGGGAATCTCGCTTGTGCGCGCATGCAGGTCGCGAATGATCATCGGCGTGATGCCGACGACGATCAGCACGACCTTCGACAACTCGTCGAGCCCGAACACGATGAAAAGAATGGGCAGCACGGCAAGCGGCGGGACCATGGAAATGACCGTGATGAACGGCGAGAGCGTCGCGCTGACGAGCGGGAACGAGCCTGTCGCGATGGCGACGACGAGCGCGATCGCCGCGCTCACCACGAGGCCGATGCAAAGACGCCGCAAGCTCGACAGCGTGTCGGCCCACAACAGATACTCGCCCGTGCGCTTGTCCTCGGTGAAGGCGACCGACTTCACGGCAACGCTCATTTGCGCCGCGCTCGGCAACAGCTTGTCGTCGGGATTGACCGAAAGCCGCATCGACGATCCGGTGAAATAGACCGCAAACAGCACGACGAACGGCAACAGCAGCAGCATCAGGCCGCCGGTCCTGCTCGGATGTCGATTGATGAGTCGCATGGTGACCGCCTCGTTGAAGACTCGAAGATGATCAGAGCTTGCCCGCTGCGGCCATCTCGACATAGGTCGGATCGAAGCGCAGCTTGACATTGCTCTTGTTGCCGATCACGACGCCCTTGTCGAACGCCATGCCCACCGCGTCCGCGCTCTTCGCGTCCTGACCGAGCAGGCCGTGATCGAACGAGAACTTCGCGACGCGCGTCATGATCTTCGGCATGTCGGGGCTCGTGACGAAATCGAGCGCGGCTTTCGGCGTGTAGAAGAGCGCAGTGGTGGACAGCTGGCCTTTGAAGTTTGCGAGATCGGTGCCGGAAGACTTCGCCATTGCGCTGAGCGCGTTCGTGGTCTCGGCGGAGTTGCCGTGCATCAGCGCGACCATCTCGAACCATGCGCCGGTCAGCGCCTTGCCGAGCGCCGGGTTCTCCTGCAGCGTCTTCGTGTTGACGACCATCATGTCCATGATTTCGCCGGGAATCTTGCTGGAATCGAAGACTTCGGTGACGCTGGGCTGTGCCTTGAGATCGGCGAGCATCGGGTTCCATGTCACCGCGTTGTGAACGGCCGGCGTCGCGAATGCGCCTGAGATATCGGCATCGGATGTATTGACGACCTTGAGATCGCGCTCGCTCATATGGGCGCTGTCGAGCGCGCGTGCGAGCAGATAATGCGACACGGAGAACTGCACGAGGTTGACTTGCTGGCCCTTCAGATCGGCGATCTGCTTGCCCTTGCCCTTCATGAGCACGCCGTCGTTGCCGTTGGAGTAGTCGCTCACGATGAGCGCGGTCGAATCGACGCCGCCCGCGGCCGGAATGGTGAGCGCGTCCATGTTGGTCATGGCGCAGCCATCGAACTTGCCGGCCGTGTATTGATTGATGGACTCGACGTAGTCGTTCAACTGCACGACATCGACATTGATGCCGTACTTCTTCGCCCACTTCGACACGATGCCTTGAGTCTTGGCCTGACCCCAGGGCATCCAGCCCGCATAGATGGTCCAGCACACCTTGAAGTCGTTGCGGGGCGCGGCGAACGCGGCGCTCGAGGCGAGCGTGACGAGGGAAACGGCGGCGATGCCGAGACAGCGGACGAGCTTGCGCATGAGGTTGACCTCGGAGGAGACGGTTGGCGACGGCAGGGAGCAGCGCAAACATCGCGTTCTCTCCCGGGCTTTTGTCCCGCCGTGTAACCTCGTTCGAGGTCGACAGCTCTCGGACCAGCGTCTGCGAGCAGACCGGAACCCTAGCCGTCCATTTCAGATTGTTTGGTGAACCGGATGACGCGCCGGCTCCTTGCACAACGGTTAAAGCGGGAAGCGTGCCAAGCGCGGAGATTTGGGCTTCTCCGCGCTATGTCGGGCGAGACATGCGCGGTCCAGGTGATGGCTTGCACTGGAACGCGTCACGATGCACGGCTTTTGGGCGCGGTTTCTTTGTTTGCGCCGTTAAAGGGGGGTGAGAGGGAGCGTGGGCATGCAGTGTTGCCGAAGGTCGGGCGGGCAAGGACCGATAACCGCCGAGCTTCAGGACGCACGGGAAAGAGTGCAGGTCTCCATTAATGACCGTGCTGGTGCCGCCCGTCTTGCTTCTTGTCCGCGTTGACGCCTTGCCAGAATTCCGCGAGCGCCGGATGAATAGCGTCGCGCCAGCGAGGCCCGGTGAACAGATCGTAGTGGTTGCAGTCGTCGATGGTCAGTCGCCACTGCGGAGTGCGATCCGCGGCGCATAACGCATGCGCCGCGTGAGTCTGGCCCTCGCCGGTGATGTCGTCGCGATCTCCTTCGATGGTGCAGAGCGGCGTTTCTCCCAAAGTCTCGGGCCGTACTTTCCTTGAGTCGACGTGCCAGAGTCCGCGCGCAGGCAACGCGTCCTGAAAGACGACGCGAATGATGTCCAGGAAATAGGCCTCTGGCATATCCAGCACGGCTGCGTATTCGTCGAGTTCGCGCCGCGTGTTTGCAAAGGGTTCCGCCGAAAGATTCATGGCGCTTAGCCAGTAGCGCACGCCTATTGCGCTTTGCCGCTCGGGATGTGCCGCGAATAGCGCAGCGCGCTGGAGATGGCCGGGATAAACCCGCCTCGTCGCGCCTGCATAGGGTTGCGGCACGGTGTCGATGGTGAAGTCGCGAAACCAGGCGATATCGTGGTTGCTCGCGAACCGTTCGAGTGCCGTGGGATTGAGCCGCGCGTCCACCGGGCCGCCCATCAGCGTGATGCTTGCAAGCCGACACTTGCCCGCATCCGCCAAAAGCGCGGCGGCGGCGAGGGCCGCGGGCGCCGCCTGGCAGATTGCGAGCATATGGACGATGTCATGCTCGCGTTGCACGTGTTGCACGAAGCGTTCGAGCGTCATCACATAGTCGTCGAGGCTCAACGGGCCCGCATCGGGAGGAACGTCGCGGGCATCCTGCCAGTCGGTGACGTAGACGTCGCCGTCGTGTAGCAGCGTTTCGACGGCTTCCCGCAGCATCACCGCATGATGACCCGCGAGCGGCGCGCACAGCAGGATCGCGGTTCGCGTGCTGGAACGCGAAACCTGCGTCGCGTGTTTCTTCGCCGCAAAGCGGCGCAAGTCGCAGAACGGCACGCTATCGATGATCGTTTCCTGCACAGGACAGGCGATGCCCGCGCATTCGATGGTTCCTATTTCGAAAGCGGGTGATCGCCTGGCTCCGAACAACGTTGCATCCAGCCACCGTCCGTACGCGAGCCATGAATTAGGCATGCCTTCCCGTCTCCTCGGATGGTCAACAGCCTCCTCGAAGGTCCGCAACGCCGGGCGCGATGATGTTCATTGCCGTCTGGCGTATGGCTTCTTGCGTCACTGCCTGCGACGCCGCAAAGGCAAGCATTTCGATGAGGTCTCGAGCAATTTCGCTCATGGTCTTCTCCGGGTCAGCGTTCATGATTCCGGTGTGCCAAACGCCGCCCAATTACGGTAGTGCGCCGCCTCGGCGGGAGAGTCGATCTCCCGACTGCAACATGGCCGGACTTACTATTGATGTGCATTGCATGTGCCTGCACGGTGTTTCCTCGGCGGGATTCGAGGCCGGTACTGCGGTCGCTTGTCGCGTAACAGGCGAACAAGTGGACGGCAATTTCGACTCGGAAAACAAGGGTGTTCGATCACGAATTTTCGGCTCGCAAACGTCAACGGCAGGACAACCAATCAACGACTACTTAACCGTTTCATTCGAGCGGTCATCAGCCACAAAGCGCAACGCCACGTGTTGCGATTCAGCGACGAACCATGCGTCCGATAGCTTCGCAGACCAAATTGACGCTATTCTTTTGGGACGACGGAAGCTTCTCCGTAGAGAGGGCGTTGCGGCACGGGGTGGCGTGAAGCGTTTAATGAAAAACACTTCAACCGTGGAGTTGCACATGAAGAGAACTCTGATTGCCGGAGCGGCGCTGGCTACCCTGGCCGGTACGGCGCAAGCGCAAAGCAGCGTGACGCTCTATGGCCTGATCGACGCAGGCCTGACTTACACGAACAGCCAGATCACCGGCACAGGAGCCGGTGGTCACAGCAACTGGCAGATGACGAGCGGCGGCGTTCAGTACAGTCGTTGGGGGCTGCGCGGTGCGGAAGATCTCGGCGGCGGACTGCAGGCGATCTTCAACCTGGAGAACGGCTTCAACATCAATAACGGGCAGTTCTCATCTGCCAATCGCATCTTCAACCGTTTGGCCTACGTGGGCGTTTCCAGTCGCGACTTCGGCTCGCTGACCCTGGGGCGTCAAACGGACGACATGGTCGACTTCCTCGGACCGCTCTCGCTTACCGGAACGCAGTATGGCGGCACGCACTTCGCCCATCCGTTCGATATCGACAACTTGAACGACTCGTTTCAGATCAACAATTCGGTGAAGTATCAAAGTCCCGATTTCGCGGGCTTCAAACTCGGCGCGCTGTACGGGTTCTCGAACCTTGCCGGCGGCTTCGCGAATAACCGTGCGTACAGTGTCGGCATGTCGTACGCGTGGGGCCCGTTGAACGTCGGCGCCGGATATCTGCACCTGAACAATTCGGCAGCGACCCCGGCACAACTCAACACGAGCGGGGCGGTCACGGATACCCTGGGAACCTCGTTGTCAGGCCTGCTGACGCCAACGTCCGTGCCATTGGGCGCACTCGCTCGTCGGCAACAGACGTGGGGCGGAGGCGTGAATTATGCGATCGGGCCGTTGGTCGCGGGCCTGGTCTATACGCAAACGAACCTGACCGAACTGTTTCTGACTGGCTTCAACACACACTTCCAGAACTATGAAGGAAACGTGCGCTTTGCCTTGACGCCTGCAGTCATGCTCGCGGCCGCCTACACTTACTCACGCGCCGGAGGCAACGCGGGTGGCGGTGCGCCGCACTGGAATCAGGTGAGCGCGCTAGCCAATTACGCCTTCTCCAAGCGCACGGACGTGTACATTCAAAGCACCTATCAAAGCGTGAGCGCGAGGGCTGGCAACCCTCTCGGGGTCGCCTGGATCAACGGTATCAGCGCGCCCGCATCGACATCGAATCAGGTCGAGGCTACCGTGGGCGTGCGACACCGCTTCTAGGGTTAGCATCGAAACGTGGACGCCGAACCGCAGCGCGGTTCCGCGTCCATCTGAAATGCGGCCGGCCATGCACATCGCGCAGTACAGGCGCGACGTCGCGATGTTCTGTCGGAACGATGCGTTCGGCGATACGGCTGTCGAATCGCTCGAATTCGGACGGTAGAGAAGGCGCGTGATCGACGCGCCATCCACAAGACGCTCGCCAAGAACGTTGGAACGGACCCACAGAGAAACGCTCGCGGCGCAAGGCTGCGATCAGTCCAACGGCTCTCCCTCAGCCGGCTCTGAAAGCCGACGGCTTCGCCACGTTTTGAGCCGCAAAGAGCGCAGAAGCCACCATTTTCCGCACGCGTTCGAACGAGGGCTACCAGCAGCAAAGCTCGCTGCGGCCTAGCCGCGCGGCGGAATCTATCGAACTTTCGGCGGAAGGAGTCAGCCGTATTGCCGTAAGGTCTGCGGTCGGCCGCGCCTTGCGCTTTTGCGTGGCGTTTTTTTCCTGCTCATTGTCTGCGCCCGTCAGCATCGGCCGGCATGCGTCATCGCCGGGCGGCTCGTCGTCGAACTCACTTTGAAACAGCCGAGCCTGCATGTTGCACGGGCCACGCCTCTTGCTTACTGCTCCTAGCCTGGATATGGTCCGCCCGAATACCCTTACGCTGCTTCTCGCCGCGATGCTTTGCTCGACGCTCGCGCCCTTGACCTGTCAGGCGCAAAGCGCGCCGGCCGCGCGCTCCTTCGTCGATCTCGACGATACGAGCGACGCGGCATCCGATAACGCGGCAGCGTCGAAAGCAGGCGGAGGCGCGTCGCCAGCGATCCAGCAGCAGTGCTTGCGAGGGCTCAATCCGACAGGCAATTCCGCGTCGGTCATGCTCAAGGCGCAGATGGGCAGGTATCGCATCTTCAACCCCGACACCAACGCGTTCGATACCGTCAATCTCCGCTCGTACAACGGCTGTCCGACGGGACCGACGATCAGTGTGAAGCCCGGCGCCACGCTCAATGTCACGCTGAACAACGCATTGCCGGCGGATCCCGAAGCGACCTGCGCGAGTGTCGCCGACCACACGACCCCGCACTGCTTCAACCATACGAATCTGCATACGCACGGCCTGCATGTGTCGCCGTCCGGTTCTTCCGACAACGTGCTGCTCTCGGTGCCGCCGGGCGCCACGCAGAAGTACGCGTACCAGCTGCCGTCGAATCATCCGTCGGGCACCTTCTGGTATCACGCTCATCTGCACGGCTCGACCGCCATCGATGTATCGAGCGGGATGGCCGGCGTGCTGATCGTGCGCGGCACGCGGGCGGCGCGGGCGGGCGTCGCCGACGGCAGCGCGGATATCGACACCATCCTCACGCGAGCGGGCGGAAAGCAGCCCATGCGCGAACACGTGATGCTGTTTCAGCAAATCGAATACGGCTGCTTCGACAGTCCCACATCCGACGTCCCGCTCGTCGATCCGCTGACGCATCAATGGACCTGTCCGAAGGGCGCAGTCGGCGAGATTCGGGGTTACGACAAGCAGCTCACGTTCGCGGCCGACCCGCGCCCGGCGCATATTGGCCAATTCAACACGACGTGGGCCATTTCCGGCCGTTACACGCAGATCAACGGCGAGGTCCAGCCTGTCTATCCGAGCGCGACGAGCTTCATCCCGGCCGGCGAAGTGCGACGCTGGCGCATGGTTCACGGCGGCAACCGCGATACGATCAACGTGAAGATCGTGCGCGCCAACCTCGCTGCATTGGGTCAGGCGGATTCACCGTCTGTCACGCAAGCCCAGGTCGACAAGGCGGCCGGTTCGTTCACCGCTCTGCTTGGACGAAACAAGTCCGCGCTGGGACAAACAACGACGCTCGACGCCGTGTGCGGCGGCGAGACGGTGAAGCAGCTGGAATTCGCCGAAGACGGCCTGACGATGCAGTCGATGATCGAGAAGGACGTGAACACGCTCAACCCCGGCTATCGCAGCGACGTGCTCGTTGCGTTTCCGTCACCGGGGCTGTACTGCATACTGGATGAGGCGGGGCAAGCGGCCGCGACCATCAGCTTCCGCCCGAAGTCGGGAGCGGTGAAGGACCGTCGCCTGCTGGGCATCGCGCGCGTCGGTCAGGGCGTGACGATCCCGTCGACCACGCTCGGCAGTCACTCGAAGTACTGGCAGTACATTCGCAACCAGCTTGTCGAAGCGAATCCCGCCTTGCCGGAGCCCGCCAAGACCGATCTCGCATCGCTCGATCTGCGTGCGTTCGCACCGCGGATTCCCGTCGATGTGACGCCAGATAATCAGGTATCCGTGACATTCGACGTGACGCCGAATGCCGCGAATCCCGGCGCATTCCGCTTCGTCATCAACGGCGAGACGTATGATCCTTCGCTGATTCCTTTCAAGGGCGTGCTCGGGAACGTCGATCAATGGATCATCAACGCGACGGCCGCCGGTGGGCACGTGTTCCATATTCACGTCAATCCGTTCCGTGTGATGGACATCCGGAATCCGGCAGGCAATTCGATCTTCGATCCATCGGGCGGATGCACGGCGGCGGAACTGGCAACCGGCGACACCGAATACTGCGGCATGAAGGACGTGATCCGCGACACGTTCTTCGTCAAGCCCGGCTATAAACTCGTGATGCGCACGGCCTATCAGGATTTCACCGGCGAGTTCGTCATGCATTGCCACATCCTGGATCATGAAGACCAGGGAATGATGGCGAACGTGGCCGTCGTTTCGCCCGCGACCGCGTTACTCCAGCGCATGACCGACCCGATTGCATCGACATCGCGACAGGCTCTGCGTTGGGTCGAGGCGCGCGACGGCAAAAAGCAGAGAGAGCTCGATGCCGCGTTATCGTCGATTTGCTCGGCGAACTAGAAGTGCCACCGAGTCGCAAGATTCGATACAACGAACGCGCGGCTTCTTATTGCATCGCGTTGCGTAACAGACGTGCATCAGTGTTGCCGGCGTCCGGTTGAAGCGTGGCGCAAGCCGCAAAAAGTTCTGCCGCGTTCCGCTCCGTCGCACTTGACTCTTCGTGCATAAGCGGCTTAGCCGCATCGTTGTTATCCTCAAGCTCCGGGTCGCGCCGGAGCTTTTTTTTTCGTCGGCCGGGACGTCGCGGTGTCTTTTCGCATGCGAGGAATGGATAATGCGGCGGACAAATATTCGACAAGCGGGCCGCAAACATGATCGTTCGAATCGCCCAATATCCGCTCAAGAAGCGACTTCTGCTCGGTCTTGCGTCAACCGCCGCCATCCTCGCCGCGCAGCAAGCCCTGACCATGATCGCGCACGGACGGCTGCCGTTCCTTCTCATCAGCGCCGCGCTGCCGATCGTCACGGTGCTGTTCGGCGCTTTCTCGGGAGCCTTGCTGTGGGCGAGCGGCATCGCGTTCGGTGCCTTATGGATGCAGCCTGTCGGCACGCTCGCCGTGCCGCAGTCCGAAGACCGCGTCGTGTTGCTAGCCTACGCGATCGTCGGCGCATTGCTGGTGATGGCCGGGCAACAACTGTCCCAGTTGGCCCGTCGAGCGGGGCGGGCCGAAGCCGCGACGCATGACGCGGCAGATCGCCTTCTGCAAGTCGAGCGCGATGCGCGGCACCGGTTCGACGTCGCGCTCAATAGCGCGGGCATTCCGTTTTTCATCGTCACACCGGTCGTGCGCGAGGGGCACATCGCGGAGCTTCGTTGGGACTATCTCAACGAGGCGGCCGCGCGGCTCTTCAACCCGGCCGCAGGGGTGGTGGTGGGCAGCTCCACCTTGTATGTGCGGCCTGCGGGGTGGGACGCGGACCTGCTGCTCGACCGTCTCGCGCCGTTGGCCGAACGCGACGGGCGCGACGCTTTCGACGTGCGCGTCGATGGCGCTGACGGCGAGCAATGGTTTCACGTCGTCGCCGCGTCACTGGGCGGTTCCGTCGTGGCGTGGTTCGGCGACGTCACGCCGCGCGTGCGGGCAGAACGCGCGCTCTCGGACGCAGACCGGCGCAAGGACGAGTTTCTCGCCACGCTCGCGCATGAGCTGCGCAACCCGCTCGCGCCGATCAGACAGGTCGCGGAGATTCTGGAGCAAGCCGATCTGACCGACGAGCGCAGGAAGTGGTGCGTCGCGGTGCTGCATCGGCAGTCCGCTGCAATGGCGCTGCTGCTCGACGATCTGCTCGATGTGTCGCGCATCACGCGTGGCGCGCTCAGGCTTCGCAAGGAAACGGTGGCGCTCAGGGAAGTCATCGACGAAGCAGTCGAAATCGCGAGGCCGGTTCTCGAAGCCAAGGCGCACGAGCTTGTCATCCAACCGCCCGCCCGGCCCTTGCATGTCGAGGCTGACCGCCTGCGGCTCGCGCAAGTACTCGGCAACCTGCTGACGAACGCCGCCAAATACACGCCGCCGGGTGGGCGCATCGAACTGACCGCGACTGCCGACGATAACGCGATCGTGCTGTCAGTCGCCGACAATGGAATCGGAATCGATCCCGACAAGCTGTCCGCCATCTTCTCGATGTTCTCGCAGGTGAACCCCGATCACCACCGCCAGGGCGGGCTTGGGATCGGGCTTGCGCTGTCGAAGTCGCTGGTGGAGTTGCATGGCGGCCGACTCACCGCATCAAGCACGGGAAAGAATCGAGGCAGTTGCTTTTCCATTCACCTTCCGGCCGAATCCCGCGTGGTGGCCGCGCCGGCACCGGTCCGCGACCCGGCCGCCGTCACGCTGGCGGGGGCGAAGCATCGCATACTGGTCGTTGACGACAATATCGATGCGGCGGATGCGCTGAGCGCGCTGCTCGAACTTGAAGGGCACGCGGTGCGAACAGTCTATTCGGGCGAGGAAGCCATCGACATCCTGAGGCACTACGGCCCGGAAGTGATTCTGCTGGACCTCGGCCTGCCCGGCATGAGCGGGTGCGACGTCGCCCGGCGAATTCGCGCGACGTCGGCAACGAAGGACGTGACGATCATCGCCATCACCGGCTGGGGACAGCCGCAGGACCGGGAGCGGACTGGCCAGGCGGGATTCGACTTCCATTTCACGAAGCCCGTCGATGTCGTCCAGCTGCGTGAAGCGATCGAGAGCGCGGGCGCGGCTGCCTGACGTGGGCTTAGCCGGCGGCGCATTCGGGCCGCGCCGCGTGGACTACTCGCGACGAAGCTTTCGCGCTAGCTGTAGCGCCATTCGCGGGAAACACCGGTGACCGGCGAGCGCGATGACGGTGGCACAACGGTTCGCCAATTCGTCCGAAAAAATTGCTGAACGAGTTTAAGAACTGTGTACGAATTGCCGACCTTGCTCTAAGATCTGGGAAAAGCACTAGATAACTGAGAGAAGGCGGTCATGGAAGCTGAATACGAAATCCTGTACAAGGGGTGCACGCTGTCGCCCATCGTTATCGACGATGGCGAGTTCTATACCGCGATGGTCGTGGTCAATACGCCCAACGGCGACGTGCGCGCAAGCGGCGCGCTCGGCGAGTTTCCGTGCGCCTTGTCGGCCAGGCAGTTCGCCATTGCCCATGGCATGGCGGAGGTGGATCGCAGGGAACCGCCTGTCCCTGACTGGCCGACGCACATCAAGCTGCGAAGCGTTGCGCGGCCCGTGCGCAGCTAGTGGCTGAAGCGCTCGCTGCCGGCGGTTTTCTTCGAGGCAGTCGTCCGGTCGGAAAGCTCGGCTGCATCGACCACTCGATTGCGGCCGCGCGCCTTGGCCCGGTACAGGGCGGCGTCGGCGAGGCCCAGCAGCGCGGTGGCCGTCTCTGGCCCGTTCGGGAGCGTGCAAGCGACGCCGATTGATACGGTGACCGGGCCGCCACCGGGCGATGCCGAGGGAATACCGAGCTGCTCCACCGCCGTTCTGAGCGATTGTCCGACGCGCAGCGCCGCCGCCTGTTCACAGGCGGGCAGCACCACGACGAACTCTTCGCCGCCGTAACGCGCGACGAAATCGCTTTGCCGGCGCAAGGCGCTCGCAAGCGCGCTCGCGACGCGTTTCAGGCACTCATCGCCGGCGAGATGACCGAACGCGTCGTTGTATTGCTTGAAGTGGTCCACGTCGATCAGCAGGACGCACAAGGGCTGGCTGCTCGCGGAAGCCAATGAAAACTCGCGCGCGAAGCGTTCATCGAAGTAGGCGCGGTTGAAGACGCCCGTGAGGCCGTCTCGCGCGGAGGTCTCGACCAGTCGCCGGTGGGTGTCGGACAGATGCTGATAGAGGCCCATCGTCTCGTAGATGAGCATCCCGAGCACGGCGCTCGATGACACCATGGAGGCTCCGCGCGCGGCGTACCAGCCCACGCTGTAACGCGCGCTCGCCGACAGAGTCAGCGTCACGTCGATCAGCGCGCCGAGCAGCGCGACCCCGAGCCACAAATCCATCAGCGACCGCAGGCGGGTGGTCGAGACATGAAGTCCGAGCGCGGCGAGACTGATCGCTTCGACAATGAGTCCGGCGGGGCTGCTCGATAGCTGCGCATAGGACCCGGACTGCGCGACAAACGGCGGAAGATGCGATTGGCCGGCGGTCGCGAGCGCGCACAACGCGAGCGCCAGGGCGACGGCACCCAGCGCGATCGCTCTGCCGCGCGTCCGCTGCGTCAAGCTCGATGGAATGGAGCGGGATATCAACGAGGCCGTCACGAGGGCCGGGAAGCCGCCGTGCCAGAAGACCCAGATCCAGATCGCCGTTTGGGGGCCTGCGCCAAGCAGGCCGGTTGGCGAGAAAATCCCTGGAAACACGAGCAGTTGAATGGCGGCGATCACGCTGGTAAACGCATAAGCGCCGCTGAGCGCCGCGAACAGCAGCCGCCCCGAGACCGCGTACTGTGTCCAGAGCAGCAGCGCAGTCAGTCCTTCGGTGACCGTGACCCAGGTGGCGAATACCGGCAAGAAGGCGGGAATGACCGGTCCGGCATTCTTGGCGTGCGGCCAGACGAGCACGGCGGCAATAACCGACAAGGCCGCCGCGGCAGCGGCCATGGCGCGATGGCGCGGCGTGGATGGCAGGTGAAGTAGGGTGGTTTGCATCGTAGGAGGAGGCGTAAGTGCGATCGTTGCCGCTGTAGCCCCTCGGCCAAGGAATCTGAGCCCTTTATAACGGCCTCGGCCCACGGTTCTTGAAGAACCGTAGTTGCAACTGTTGCTATCGGTATCCGGCGACGGTAGCTTCGTTCGATCGACATGAGCGTGACCATTGTTTCGCACGAGCCTACACCGCTCGGATCGGCGGAGGAACTTCTTCGGTTCCGTTTCGAAGCGGATGACGGCTCGGGCGTGTCCCGGTAGCCATTAGATCAGGCTGCGCATTGCCTGCGTGATCGTCGGCCATCTGGAGCGCCACGATGCGGTCACTGAACACTTCGATCAATCGTCAGCACGAATCGCGCCGACTATGGACTGCGCTCACGTATATGGATAACGACGTCTTGCGATGAATCGTCGAGAAAAGCCGAGGGCCGCGAATGGACGAATAGCTCGCGGCGGAGCCACCGATATGTCATCGGCGGTGCGAGGTCAAGCTCGAACTCGCGGAGTTGAACTTTGCACTACCTAGCTATCGGCAGAGTCCAAGCAGCGAGCATTTCGAGGCGCCACGCGATCACTGAATGCCCGCTTACAAAACAAGTCAACGCCCGACTCCGCTCGCAGCGATCTGCTTCTCGACATACTTCGCAAACAGCGCGTGCATGGCCGTCGTCGGGTGCAGGTAGTCAGCGAACATGTAAGTCTGGTCGGCGTTCGCGGCGACGTACGTGGACGGCGAGCACAACAGCGAAGTGTTGCGCGGGGTCCTGGAGGGATCGCATGCCTGCGCCGTGTTGGATACCGTGAACCCGTTCGCCTGATAGTTCTGGATGGTCTGCGTGGTCCATGTATAGGCATCGACGAGAATAACCTTGCTTTGCAGGTTGTTGGCCTGCAACGCGGTGAGCAGCGTCGAATTGAACAGTTGCGAGAGCCTTGACAGGTTGCCGCCGCCATCGGCCTGCTGAATACCATCCGGCGCCAGCCCGACATTAGGCACGTTGACCACGACGACATGCGTCGCGCCGGCCCCGACGATCTGCCCGACCAGCCCGGCGAGCGTCGTCGCCGCCGTCTGCACCGTCTGGTCGGCGGCGGGCGGCGAGCCTGCCCGAAGCACGTCGTTCGAGCCCGCCCAGACGAGCACCAGCTGATTCGAATTGAAGCTCGTATGCGCCGACAGATAGCTCGAGATCTGCTGACTGACCGGCATCTCGATGTCGCCGATCAGATCGGTGAGGAACTGCTCCTGATTGGCGGGCGTCGCGACGGTCGATCCGCCCTGCGCGTAGCCGAGACCGCTTTGCGCCTTCAGTTCATGGCCCGGATCGACTACATAGGCCGCAGTCAGCGTGTCGCCATAGTACTGCGCGACATCCTGCGACCAGACCTGGCCCGGGTTCGTCGTGAACCGTCCGCCGCCCACCGCACTGGCTATCGGCGCATAGGTGCCGACATCGGACAGACTGTCGCCGAATGCCACGACCTGCAGTTTGACGCCGCCTGCCGGGCTCGTCGAGGTGGCGCTCGTCGAATTGTCGCCGCCACCGCCGCATGACGTAAGCAGTGCAAGAAGTAAGGTAGAAATTGTCTTTCGCATCATCGGGTAAATGTTCGGCCTTTGCACTTGCTTGTCCATGTCCTCGTTATGGGCTGCGGCTTCGCGCTGCAATTGCGCGCTATGCATCCCGTCCGCAAGATCCCTCCGACGAGACGGAGCAAAATTGATGCACAGGCGCACTCTTGAATCAGCGTGTTCGCGGTGGCGCTCACGTCGTTGAACAGCAAGAGAATCCACGACCGCTCCCGCGCCATCGGGCGCAGATGTTGCTCAGCGGGCCTTGCGCACTGTACCGTTGTGATCGCTCGCAGCGCGTGAGGGGTCTCGTATTCAAGTATCAATCAGCGTTCGATGTTTCTTCCACTCAGCAGGGGACGACGATGCGTGCTATCTCCTCAGGCGTTCGGTTTGCGTCGGCAATCAGCCTGGCTCTCTGCATCGCCGGGTGCGGGGGCGGAGAATCGGCTGTTGCGGATACTGCTGTCGCGAAAGAGTCGGCGCACGGCAGCGCTTCATCCGCCACCGATAACGCAGCGCCGAACGGCAAATCGCAACACGCCGCGCCCGTCCGGCTGCAACGCTACACGATCGACCCCGCGAAGGTCTTCGTCGCGGGCATCTCATCGGGCGGCTTCGCTGCGGTGCAAATGCACGTCGCCCACTCCGCGACGTTCAAAGGGGCCGCCATCTATGCCGGCGGCGTGTACTGGTGCGCGGGCTTAGGCGGCGCTGCGACAGCGCTAGCGAACTGCGGTGGCTTGACGCTTCCGACGAATCAGGCGTCGTATAACAGTACGCTCGTTGCTTCGGAAACCTATCTCGACGCGCAATCGGCCCTCGGCACGATCGACTCATCGACGAATCTGCGCGGACAAACCGTCTACCTCTGGTCCGGCACGCAAGACGAGGTGGTCAATCCACTGGAGATGGGCGACCTGAAATCCGAGTACCAGCATTACGGCGCGAAGATTCACTTCGACAACGCGTTTCCCGCTGCGCATGGCTGGGAATCCCCCGACGGCGAGCTTGCATGCGGCACGCTCGGGAGCCCGTACATGGTGCGTTGCTCGGCCAACGGAGCGACCTACGACTCGGTCAAGACCTGGCTGACCATGTTCATCGGCCCGCTGAAGCCGCGCAACGGTGGCAAGCTGTCCGGCTCGCTGCTTACATTCGATCAGACCGAGTTCGGGGCGTCGCCGAACCTCTCGATGAGTTCGACGGGCAGCGTGTTTGTCCCGAAAGCCTGCGCGCAAGGGCAGCAATGCGGATTGGTGCTGGCGCTTCATGGCTGCTTGCAGCAGGCGTCGCTGATCGGAAACCGTTGGGTCACCGAAGCAGGCATCAACGAGTGGGCCGACACGAACAAAGTGGTCGTCGTCTATCCGGACACCGTCGCGTCGTCCGCGCCGGGGCCGACGAACCCTAACGGATGCTTCGACTGGTGGGGCTACTCCAATCAGTACGATCCCAACTACGCGCTCAAGAGCGGCGCGCAGTTGTCCGTGCTATACGCGATGGTGCGACGCGTGACCGGACGACCGTAGTCGACGCGAAGTGAGGGCTGTCATGCGCGACCAGCGTGTGACGATCAGGCATGCGCTGCTTGCGATGCTCCCACGGCCCGCGGCGACACTGCCCCGCACGCGCGAATGACGAGTCGCACGACTTCTTCCGTCTGTTCGTCGAAGGCTTTTTGCGTGAGCGCCCGCTTGCCCTTGAGCGCGCGAATCTGCGCATCGAAGTCGGCGTAATGCTGCGTGATCGCCCAGATCATGAACATGAACGTATCGGCTTCGACCGGCGCGAGCAGGCCGCGCGCGATCCAGCTTTCGATAACCTTCACCCGCGTATTCAGCCACGGCTTCACGCGCTCGCTGAGCATGTCCTGCATGTGATGCGCGCCGTGAATGATCTCGCTCGCCCACACTTTCGAGCCGAGCGGTCGTCTTCTCGACAACTCCATTTTCGCGCGCACATAACCGCCGATCGCTTCCACCGGGTCGTCGCTGCACTCGAACGTATCTGCCGCGCGGTGCCAGTCCTCGAATATGTCTTCCAACACGCGGCGATAGAGCGCGAGCTTCGTCGGGAAGTAGTAATGCAGATTGGCCTTCGGCAAGCCGGCGCGCTCGGCGATCATCGCCGTGCTCGCGCCTTCTAATCCTTTCTCGGCAAACACCGCTTCCGCACAGGCGAGCAGATGCACTTCGTTGCTTTCGCGAATCTGCGCACGGCGTCGCCGCGCGGGCGGCGGCGCGTCTTCGTTCGCGGTGATGCTGTTGGTGGCTTCGTCGTGTCTCATCGTCGCGCTCTTTGCCGTCTGTGTTGCATCGTGCCTGAATCGCGCCGTGGGCGCACGCCGCGCTGCATCGCGACGAAAGCATCGGCAAACCTCGCATGCATGGATGCTGCGACGCAATGGCATGGTTATCGCTTTTTCCGCTCCGTGTTTGCCCGCACACGAAATACGTTGATTTGCTTATTTTAATCGGCTAAAACCTGTCCAACCGGACAGGATTTGAAGCGCGCGCCGGTCACCGGAAAGCGCGCTCTTTGCAACGCCCATCGCAGAACGAAGAGACGTGCACAGCACGGGTGCGCGAACGCACTAGAAGCGCACCGGCACGCACGAACCGGGGTCACTCACACACGAAGTCACATCGTCAGGAGCGAGGCGCATGAACGTCCTAACGGATGCAGTCACAGAGGCCGGTCTCGATACGTCCATCCGCGTCAACGGCGCGCGGCTGTGGGAAAGCCTGATGACGATGGCCAAGATCGGCGCGACGCCGAAGGGCGGCGTCTGCCGTCTCGCGCTCACCGATCTCGATCGCGAAGGCCGCGATCTCATCGTCAGCTGGGCGAAGGCGGAGGGCTGCACGGTGCATGTCGATCAGATGGGCAACGTGTTCATGCGACGGGCGGGCCGCAATCTCGATGCATTGCCGGTCGTGACCGGCTCGCATGCCGACTCGCAGCCTACGGGCGGCCGTTTCGACGGCACCTATGGCGTGCTCGGCGGGCTTGAAGTGATTCGCACGCTGAACGATCGCGGCATCGAGACCGAGCATCCGATCGAAGTCGTCATCTGGACCAACGAAGAAGGCTCGCGTTTCGCGCCCGCCATGGTCGCATCCGGCGTGTTCGCGGGCGTGTTTGCACTGGAGTACGGGCTGTCGCGCAAGGACGTCGACGGCAAGACCATCGGCGAGGAACTCAAGCGTATCGGCTATGCGGGCGATGTTCCGTGCGGCGGTCGCAAGCTGCACGCGGCGTTCGAACTGCATATCGAACAAGGGCCGATCCTCGAAGCCGAAGACAAGACGATCGGCGTCGTCACCGATGCGCAGGGCCAGCGCTGGTATGAGATCACCCTGACGGGCCAGGAAGCGCACGCCGGCCCCACGCCGATGCCGCGCCGCAAGGACGCGCTGCTCGGCGCCTCGCGCGTGGTCGATCTCGTCAACCGCATCGGCCTCGACCATGCGCCGCTCGCGTGCGCGACGGTCGGCATGATGCAGGTGCATCCGAACTCGCGCAACGTGATTCCCGGCCGCGTGTTCTTCACCGTCGATTTCCGTCATCCCGACGATGCCGTGCTCGCGCGCATGGATGCCGCGCTGCGCGAAGGCGTCGAGCGCATCGCGGGCGAGATCGGCCTGCAAACCGAGCTCGAACAGATCTTCTACTACGAACCCGTCAAGTTCGATGCGGCTTGCGTGGCATCGGTGCGCGCGGCAGCGCAGCGCTTCGGCTACTCGCACCGCCATATGGTCTCGGGCGCGGGCCATGATGCGTGCTATCTCGCGCAGGTCGCGCCCACATCGATGGTATTCGTGCCGTGCGTCGACGGCATCAGTCATAACGAAATAGAAGACGCCACACAGGAGTGGATCGAAGCAGGCGCGAACGCGTTGCTGCACGCCATGCTCGAACGCGCATCCGAACCGGCTTCCTGAGCCGCGCCGTTTTTCAATCATCACGTCCGGCCGTCCGCTCTCTTGCGGACGGAGGGCACCGTCACGCCTTCGACAAGGAACGCGCATGACCATGAAGACCATCGGCGATATCGCGAGTCATCGACAGACGCACGAGCGTCTCGCGTGCGAATTCTCGGACGTCGCGCCGCTTCTCGACGCGACCGCTGCGGCCGCTGCTTCAAGCCGCTGCCACTACTGCTATGACGCGCCATGCGTGCAAGCGTGTCCTACGCGCATCGACATACCGGGCTTTATCCGCAAGATCGGCAACGGCAATCTGAAGGGCGCGGCCTCCGATATTCTCTCGGCCAATCCGCTCGGCGGCATGTGCGCGCGCGTGTGTCCGACCGAGATCCTGTGCGAAGGAAGTTGCGTGCGCAATCATCCGGGCGACGAGCCCGTGCAGATCGGCGCATTGCAACGTCACGCGACCGACTGGGCGATGTCGAATGACGTTGCGTTGTTCAGCCGCGCGCCGGAAACCGGAAGGCGCATCGCGATTATCGGCGCCGGACCGGCGGGGCTCGCATGCGCCTATCGACTGGCGCTCGCGGGCCATCGCGCCGTGATCTTCGATGCGCGCAACAAGCCGGGCGGTCTCAACGAGTTCGGCATCGCGGCCTACAAGACGGTCGACGACTACGCGCAGCGCGAGATCGAGTGGCTTCATTCGATAGGCGGCATCGAAATCCGCACCGGTCAGGCGCTCGGACGCGACTTCGCGCTTGACGAGTTGCGCAAGCAATATGACGCGGTGTTTATCGCGCTGGGGCTCGCAGGCGTGCGCGAACTCGCACTCGAAGGCGAGTCGCTGAACGGCGTGATGAACGCGGTCGATTTCATCGAGCAGGTGCGTCAGGCCGATGACCTCGCGAGCGTGCCGGTCGGCCGTCGGGTGGTCGTGATCGGCGGCGGCAACACAGCCGTCGATGCGTGCGTGCAAAGCCGCAAGCTCGGCGCGACGAGCGTGACGATGGCGTACCGGCGCGGCGTCGAGAACATGAGCGCGACATGGGCCGAGCGCGAGTTCGCGCAGACTCATGGCGTGCACATCGTCACGCATGCGCAGCCCGTGCGTCTGATCGGCGAGAACGGTCAGGTGACAGGCGTCGAATTCCAACGGGACGCCGAGCGCTTCGTGATCGAAGCCGACATGGTCCTGAAGGCGATCGGTCAGACGCTCGTGCCCGTGGGCATCGGGCGCGAACTGCTGACGCTCGACGGCGGGCGCATCGTGACTGACGAGAATCGGCAAACAACGCTCGCCAAAGTGTGGGCCGGGGGCGATTGCGCCACCCACGAAGGGCTCGATCTCACCGTGCAGGCCGTGCAGGACGGCAAGCTCGCGGCCGCGTCGATCGACGCGTCGTTCGAGCTGACTGCAATCAAAGCCGCCTGATTCGAAGAGGAGACACGAACATGGCCGATCTTCGCTGCAACATCGCCGGCATCTCGTCGCCGAATCCTTTCTGGCTCGCTTCGGCGCCGCCTACCGACAAAGCCTACAACGTCAACCGCGCGTTCGAGGCGGGCTGGGGCGGCGTCGTGTGGAAGACGCTCGGGCTCGATCCGCATGTGGTGAACGTGAGCTCGCGCTACGGCGCGGTGCAATGGAACGGGCAGCGCATCGCGGGGCTCAACAACATCGAGTTGATCACCGATCGGCCGCTCGACGTGAACCTGCGCGAGATCGAGCAAGTGAAACGTGACTGGCCTGATCGCGCATTGATCGTTTCATTGATGGTTCCGTGCAACGAGAAAGACTGGAAGTGGGTCCTGACGCAAGTGGAGGACACCGGCGCGGACGCAGTCGAACTGAACTTCGGCTGCCCGCACGGCATGAGCGAACGCGGAATGGGCGCAGCCGTGGGGCAGGTTCCCGAGTACGTGGAGATGGTGACGCGCTGGGTCAAGGAAGGCACCAGGCTGCCGTGCCTCGTCAAGCTCACGCCGAATATCAGCGACATTCGCATGGGCTCGCGCGCCGCGTTCAAAGGCGGCGCGGACGGCGTGTCGCTCATCAACACGATCAACTCGATCGTCGCCGTCGACCTCGACCAGATGGCGCCCATGCCGACCGTCGATGGCAAGGGCACGCACGGCGGCTATTGCGGACCGGCCGTGAAGCCGATCGCGCTCAACATGGTCGCGGAAATCGCGCGCGATCCCGAGACTCCCGATCTGCCGATCTCGGGCATCGGCGGCATTTCGTCGTGGCGCGACGCGGCCGAGTTCATGGTGCTCGGGGCAGGCAGCGTGCAGGTGTGCACGGCGGCGATGCACTATGGCTTTCGCATCGTCAGTGATCTGGCCGATGGCCTCTCGAACTGGATGGACGAGAAGGGCTACGCGAGTCTCGACGACATTCGCGGCCGCGCCGTGCAGAACGTCACCGACTGGAAGTACCTCAATCTCAAGTACGACATCAAGGCGCGCATCGATCAGGACAAGTGCATCAAGTGCGGACTGTGTCATATCGCGTGCGAGGACACGTCGCATCAGGCGATCCTGAAGGAGAAGGACGGCAAGCGTCATTTCGAAGTGGTGGATGCGCAATGCGTCGGCTGCAACCTGTGCATGCACGTCTGTCCCGTCGAGCAGTGCATCACGATGGAACGCGTCGATGCAGGCGAATACGCGAACTGGACCACGCATCCGAACAATCCGGCTCGCGAGAACGTCGAGGAGCCCGCGAAAGCGGCCTGAATCACACGCAGCGCTCGTCATTGACCCCCGCCGCGCGCATCGCGCGCAGATGCGATAGCGCGGCGAACACTTAAGCGGAGTGCATCCGATGAATCAGACAGCGCGTAACGTCGAAGCGAGCAGCCTTTACAACGACGATCTGGCGCCGACCGGCCCGGCGCAACGCACGTGGAAGTGGTATCACTTCGCGGCGTTGTGGGTCGGCATGGTGATGAACATCGCGTCGTACATGCTGGCGGCGGGACTCACCGATCAGGGCATGTCGCCGTGGCAGGCCGTGATGACCGTGCTGCTCGGCAACGTGATCGTGCTGGTGCCGATGCTTCTGATCGGTCATGCCGGCGCGAAGCACGGCATTCCCTACGCGGTGCTCGTGCGTTCGTCCTTCGGCACGCAGGGCGCGAAGCTGCCGGCGCTGTTGCGCGCGATCGTCGCGTGCGGCTGGTACGGCATTCAGACGTGGCTGGGCGGCAGCGCGATCTATACGCTGCTGAACATCCTCACAGGTAATGCGCTGCACGGCGCGGCTTTGCCGCTGATCGACATTTCCATCGGGCAACTCGGCTGCTTTCTGCTCTTCTGGGCGCTGCAGCTCTACTTCATCTGGCATGGCACCGATTCGATTCGCTGGCTCGAAAGCTGGTCCGCGCCGATCAAGGTGGTGATGTGCGTCGCGCTCGTGTGGTGGGCAACGTCGAAGGCGGGCGGCATCGGTTCGATGCTCTCGGCGCCGTCGCAGTTCGTGGCCGGCGGCAAGAAGGAGGGCATGTTCTGGGCGACGTTCTGGCCCGGCCTCACCGCCATGGTCGGATTCTGGGCAACTCTCGCGCTCAACATTCCGGACTTCACGCGCTTCGCACGCACGCAGCGCGATCAGATGGTCGGACAGTCGATCGGCCTGCCGCTGCCGATGGCGCTGCTCTCCGTGATCTCCGTCGTTGTGACGTCCGCGACGGTGGTGATCTACGGCAAGGCGATCTGGGACCCGATCGATCTCACGAGCCGCATGACGGGCATCGGCGTGGGTGTGGCGCTCGTCATTCTCACGCTGGATACGATGTGCTGCAATCTCGCGGCCAACCTCGTCGGACCCGCTTATGACTTTTCGAGCCTGTGGCCGAAGGGCATCTCGTATCGCGCGGGCGGCATGATCACGGCGACCATCGCCATCGTCATGATGCCGTGGAAGATTCTCGCCACCACGCAAGGCTATATCTTCACGTGGCTCGTCGGCTACTCGGCGTTGCTCGGGCCGGTCGCGGGCATCATGATGGTCGATTACTTCTTTATTCGCGGCACGCGGCTCGATCATCGCGAACTCTTCGAAGAAGACGGCGAGTACTCGTATCACGGCGGCTGGAACATCGCCGCGGTCGTCGCGCTACTCATCGGCGTATTGCCGAATCTGCCCGGATTCCTGCATACCGCGTTTCCCGCATCCTTTCCCAACGTGCCCGCGTTCTTCAACACGGTCTACACGTATGCGTGGTTCGTCGGCCTCGTGCTGGCCGCGCTCGTGTATGGATCGTGGATGAAACTGCGCGGCAGCCCGCGTGCCGACATGCTGAGCGCTTGAACATCAACGGAGGACGACACATGCCTATTCTCATTCGCGGCGGCACCGTCATCGATGCGGACCGCAGTTATCGCGCCGATGTGCTGTGCGCCGATTCGCAGGCGGGCGGCACGATACTCGCCATCGGCCAGGACATCGATATTCCCGCCGACACGCAGATCGTCGATGCAGGCGGCCAGTACGTGATGCCCGGCGGCATCGATCCGCATACGCACATGGAACTGCCGTTCATGGGCACGACCGCAAGCGACGACTTCTATAGCGGCACCGCGGCGGGTTTGTCGGGCGGCACGACGAGCATCATCGACTTCGTGATTCCGAGCCCCAAACAGCCGCTCATGGACGCGTTCAGGGAATGGCGCGGCTGGGCGGAGAAGGCATCGGCGGATTACGGCTTTCATGTTGCCGTGACGTGGTGGGACGAGTCCGTGCATCGCGACATGGGCCTGCTCGTGCACGAACACGGCGTGTCGAGCTTCAAGCACTTCATGGCCTACAAGAACGCGATCATGGCCGACGACGAAGTGCTCGTGAACAGCTTCACGCGCTCGCTGGAACTGGGCGCGTTGCCGACTGTGCATGCGGAGAACGGCGAACTCGTATTCCAGTTGCAGAAGCAGTTGCTCGCGAAGGGCTTCAAGGGACCGGAGGCGCATCCGCTGTCGCGTCCGCCCGAAGTGGAGGGCGAGGCGGCCAATCGCGCGATCCGTATTGCACAGGTGCTGGGCGTGCCGCTTTACATCGTGCATGTGTCGGCGAAAGATGCGGTCGATGTCATCGCGAAGGCGCGCAACGACGGCCTGCGCGTGTTCGGCGAAGTGCTGCCGGGCCATCTCGTGATCGATGAATCCGTGTACCGCGATCCCGACTGGACGCGCGCCGCCGCGCACGTGATGAGTCCGCCGTTTCGCACGAGCGAGCATCGCGAGGCGCTGTGGCGCGGGCTGCAATCGGGCCAGTTGCATACCACGGCGACGGATCACTGCGTCTTCTGCGCGTCGCAGAAAGCGATGGGACGCGAAGACTTCACCAAAATTCCGAACGGTTGCGGCGGCGTGGAAGATCGCATGGCCGTGCTGTGGCATCACGGCGTGAACATGGGGCGTCTCACGCCCAACGAGTTCGTGCGCGTGACATCGACGAACGCGGCGCAGATCTTCAATCTGTACCCGCGCAAGGGCGCGGTGCAGGTCGGCGCCGATGCGGACCTGGTCGTCTGGGATCCGCAGGCGTCGCGCACGATTTCCGTGAAGACGCATCATCAGCAGGTGGACTTCAATGTCTTCGAGGGCATGACGGTGCAGGGCGTGGCGACGCACACGCTCACGCGCGGCGCGCTTGCATGGACCGATGGCGCTCTGCGCGCAGTGCGCGGCGCGGGGCAATATCTGAAGCGTCCGCCGAACGCATCGTATTTCGAAGCCGCGCGCGTGGCGAACAAGCTGAAGGAACCGCATCCCGTGGAGCGTGCCGAGACGGCTTGAGTCCGGCGCGATGAAAGAAGCCCTGCGTTGGAATGCGCGGGGCTTCCTTGCGATATCAGCGAACCTGACATCGGGGACGCCGACGATGAACTCGTCGACGGTGACAAAGCGGAAAGCGCACCACGTCATGCGCGGTCTTGATCTCTTCGATCAACGCGATGGCCTTAAGAAGCGCGACTACGCGCTTCATTCATCGCCGTCCCTTGAACGAGAGGAGTCGCCGCGCGATACGGCGGCTCCGCACGATCCAAGGTCAGAAGAAGCCAAGCGGCTTTTCGCTATAGCTCACGAGCAGGTTCTTCGTCTGCTGGTAATGATCGAGCATCATCTTGTGGTTCTCTCGACCGATGCCCGATTGCTTGTAGCCGCCGAACGCCGCGTGCGCCGGATACGCGTGATAGCAGTTGGTCCATACGCGACCCGCCTGGATCGCGCGCCCGAAGCGATACGCCCGCGTGCCGTCGCGCGTCCAGACGCCTGCGCCAAGGCCATAGAGCGTGTCGTTCGCTATGTCGAGCGCTTCTTCTTCGGTTCTGAAGGTCGTCACCGAAAGCACCGGTCCGAAGATCTCTTCCTGAAAGATGCGCATTTTGTTGTTGCCGCGAAAAACAGTCGGCTTCACATAGAAGCCTTTGGCCAGCTCGCCCTCGAGCGCGTTGCGTTCGCCGCCGATCAGACAGTCCGCGCCCTCTTGCTTGCCGAGGTCGATGTAGGACAGGATCTTCTCCAGCTGCTCCTGCGAGGCTTGCGCGCCGATCATGGTCTTCGTGTCCAGCGGATGCCCTTGCGCAATCGCCGCGACACGCTTCAACGCGCGTTCCATAAAGCGGTCATAGATGGACTCTTCGATCAGCGCGCGTGACGGGCACGTACACACTTCGCCCTGATTAAGCGCGAACATGGCGAAGCCTTCGATCGCCTTGTCGAAGTAGCTGTCGTCCGCGTCGAGCACGTCGGCGAAGAAGATGTTCGGGCTCTTGCCGCCGAGTTCCAGTGTCACGGGTATGAGGTTCTGGCTGGCGTATTGCATGATGAGACGCCCTGTCGACGTCTCGCCCGTGAACGCGATCTTCGCGATGCGCTTGCTCGATGCGAGCGGCTTGCCGGCTTCGAGCCCGAATCCGTTCACCACATTCACCACGCCCGGCGGCAACAAGTCTTCGATGACTTCGAGCAGCACCAGCAGCGACGCGGGCGTCTGTTCCGCGGGCTTCAGCACCACGCAGTTTCCCGCCGCAAGCGCGGGCGCGAGCTTCCATACGGCCATCAAAATGGGGAAGTTCCACGGGATGATCTGACCGACGACGCCGAGCGGCTCATGGAAGTGATACGCGACCGTATCCTCGTCGATCTGTGAAATGGAGCCTTCCTGTGCGCGCGCGGCACTCGCGAAGTAGCGGAAGTGATCGATCGCGAGCGGGATATCGGCCGCCATCGTCTCGCGCAACGGCTTGCCGTTGTCGATCGATTCGGCTACCGCGAGCCGCGCGAGGTTCGCTTCCATGCGGTCGGCCATCTTCATCAGCAGATTGGCCCGATCCGTCGTGGACGTCTTGCCCCACGATGCCTTCGCGGCATGAGCCGCATCGAGAGCGGCCTCGATGTCCGCTTCGCGCGAACGTGGAATCGAGGTGAACGGCTCGCCGGTGATGGGCGAGATGTCGTCGAAGTATTCGCCGCCGACGGGCGGCACCCACTTGCCGCCGATGAAATTCCCATACTGCTTCTTGTATGGGTAGTCGGTGCTCAGGAACTGCATCTCCGCATGGTTCATCAGTGTGCTCCTCGCATGTCGATAAAGCGGCCCGGCGCTGGCGATGCACGCCGCCGCCCCGACTACATTGCGAGTTCCATGCCATTGAGCTCGCGCGCGGGGTACGCCATGAGCGGCGTGCGTTTCGGCAAGACCGTACATTGCGGGCGCAAGCGGATGCTGTTCAGATTCGCAACAGGTGTATCGCCGTGTAGCACTCTTGAAGAGTTGAACTGTGTCGCTTGGGGTCTTCGCGCCACCGCCTGAAGTGGGCGCGTAACGCTGATACCGGCGTTGAGCTAGGTTCTTGCCTGCCGCTTGATGCCGATTCGCGGTAACGACGCATAACGCGCAGGGCACACGTGGGCGAGATGCCGCATTCGCGACGTCCGATAGGCGAGTCAATGGGGACACGGACACGCGACAGTGTGGGGCAGCTGTCGGACGTGAGCATGGCAACGCTGCGCGCGTCGCCTGAATGACGGGCGTCTCGCTGGGCGCCGAGACTCGCACAGTTCAGGTAGTGCTGAGCGATATCGAATCCACCGCGCTCTGTCGAGATCGAAAGAGCGCGGTGGCCGTCCGCAGAGGCCGACTCAATGGCCGGGCCCCGCATTAAGGGGCAGCTTCGAGGCACGCGCCATGTCGGCGGTCATCTTGTTCGGCCCCGGCTTGTATCCGTTCGACATGAGCAGGAACGCCATGATGTCCGCATAGTCCTGATCCTTCATCTTGCCCGGACGATCGGCGGGCATGTTGGTCGCCATGTAAGTGAAGATGCCGCCGACCGTCAGATGTGAATTCGCCGCCGGCGCGAACGACGGCCCTTGCAATGCGGGCGCCGTTACGCCCTGGAGTTGCGCGCCGTGGCACTTCGCGCACGAGCTTCCATACAGCGTCTTGCCGTGGGCGGTCTGAGCCTGTTCGAACGAAGGCGCCTCTGCGCCGACTTCGTTCGACACCTTGACGTTGCGGCCCATGCGCGAGGCGTTCGCGTCCGCGAGCATGATGCCCGAGAACGAGGGCGATGCCTGCGACGGCTTGTCGAGATAACCGGTCGATATCTTCTGCGCGGGCAGGCTCCACTGCTTCGTCAGTGCCTGAAGCTCGCCGTCCTTGCGCATGGCCGAGAGCGTATCGTCGATGAGCACGCGCGATGCGGCGGCCTTGGCGCCGAACGCGAAGGACAGGTGCCATTCGGCATAAGGCGAGTCGGCAGGCGCGATATCGAAGCTGCGTTGCGGGTGCGCCAGGCGATAAGCGACGACGGCCGGATACCACACGATGGCCTCTCGCGCGCGTCCGGTCGCCACTGCGTCGACCGTCGATGCACAACTCTTCTCCAGATCGAGCGTCACGTTCCTCCGTTGCACAGCGATGAGTTGCGCCGGACTCGCATAGGTGGCAGCGACGGTGCGCTTCGCTGCGCCCTGTAACACGGTGCCGGGTGCCTCGACGCTCACATATCCCGCGCGCAGATAACCGCTAGAGAAGCGCATCTTGCCGCCGGAAGCATCGGCGACCGTGGAGCGCGGAAAGCCCGCGATCACGTCGCAATCGCGCGTGAGCATCTTGTCGAGTTCCCTCAGCGAAACGCCGTCGTCATCGCCTTCGCCGATACCGCGCACGAACTCGAACGGAATATTGGCGCGCGCGAAGACCGCTTGTGCGACGGCGCGATCCAGCGATGCCGACGGGCTACCGGGAAACGTGCAGATCCGTACCGCGGCATGCGACAACGAAGGCGCGAGCGCGATGAATGCCGCGAGCATCCCCGCCGCGCGAAAGGTGTGGAGTGAATGAGTCATGGCAAGGCATCCGGTGGTATGAGAGCGCCGCAAAGCGCGCGAAGAGGGCGCTTTGCGGTCCGATCAGCGCTTCAAGTGCGCTTCAAGTGCGCTTTAAGTACGATTGAGTGCGAACACATAGAGCGTGCCGCCGCGCGGCACCTTGTCGGCGGCCTTGGCCATCGGACCGCCCCAGATGGGATTGGCGCCGCCGTAGCCCGCGAGAATCGCGACATATTCCTTGCCGTCGATCTCATAGACCGAAGGCTGCGCGATGATGCCGCTCGCGAGCTTGGGGCTCTTCCACAGGACCTTGCCCGTCTTTTCATCGAATGCAAGCAAGTGGCCGTCGAGCGAGCCGCTGAATGCAAGGCCGCCCGCCGTGGTCGCCACGCCGCCGTTCCATGGCAGCTTGGTCCAGTAGCTCCACACCTTCTTGCCGGTATCGACATCGATCGCCTGCAATTCGCCATAGCCCTTGCTACCGGGCTCGGGCTTGATCTCGAATCCCTCTCCGAGATAGGGCAGGCCTTCCATGTAGTTCACCGACTTGCCGGACAAGGACATGCACGCATGCAGCGCGGGCACGATGGCAAGATGCGTATCGGGATCGTACGACACGGACCACCAGTTCTTGCCGCCAAGGAAGCTCGGGCACGTCTCGATGGTCGTGCCTGTCTTCGGGTATCGCGCGGCATCCTGCACCGGCTTGCCATCAGCGGTGTATCCCGTGACCGAAGTCGCTTTCACGAACGGCCGCGCGTAGATCAGCTTGCCGTTGCTGCGATCGATGGCATGGAAGAAGCCATTGCGGTCTGCATGAATGATCGCGTCGTAGTCCTTGCCCTGATACTTGACGTTCGCGAGCACCGGCGTGTTCACGCCATCGTAGTCCCACGTGTCGTGCGTCGTGTACTGATAGTGCCACTTGAGATCGCCCGTTTTGGGATCAAGCGCGAGCAGCGAATCCGAGTACAGGTTATCGCCGGGACGCAGGTCGGCGAGCCACGGCCCGGGGTTGCCCACGCCCCAGTAGAGCGTCTTGCTTGCCGCGTCGTAGGTGCCGGTGAGCCATGCGGGCGCGCCGCCATGTTCCTGCATGCCGTCGGGCCACGTGTCGCCGCCCGGCTCCTTCGCGCCGGGCACCGTAAAGCGCTTCCATAGCAGCTTGCCATCGTTGGGATCGAGTGCGGCGATGAAACCGCGCGCGCCATACTCGCCACCCGAACTGCCGACGACCAGCGCGCCATCGAGAGCGAGCGGCGCGAGCGAGAATGCGTAGCCCGTGCCCGGATCGAACATGGCCTTCTTCCATACGAGCGCGCCGGTTTGCGCATCCAGTGCGGCGACCTCGCCGCTCAGCATCGCGACGTACACGTTCTTTCCGTAGAGCGCGACGCCGCGATTCACTACGTCGCAACAGGCGGTCTTGAACGAAGTCGCTTCGAGATGCGGCTCGTACTTCCAAAGCTGCTTGCCCGTCGCGGCATCGAATGCATAGACGTTGTCCTTCGGCGTCGTCACGAACAGGAAGCGCCCATTGACGATGGGCGTCGCTTCGAAGCCTTGCTGCAAGTCAGCGGGAAACTTGTAGCTCCATGCCTGCTTCAGGTCCTTGACGTTGCTCGTATCGATTTGCTTGAGCGGAGAGTGAGCGTGACCGTTGTAGGTGCGGTAATACGTGAGCCAGCCCTGATCGTCTTGCGCGCTGGTCAGGCGTTCATAGGTCACGCTGGTGTATTGCGCCGGCGGGCTGTCCGCCGCGATGGCCTGCTGCTGTGCAAAAGCGAATGTCGCTGCGGCGCCTGCTGCAAGGGCCGCAAAGCGCATTGCCGGGACCGGTCGGTTCATCATCGTCGTCTCCTGGGGATTTGAGTGCAACGTCTTTTCTGATTGCGCGTCTCTAGTGGATCGACATGCGCAACGGTTGCCCCACCATCAAGGCAACACATGTGCCATTGATCGAGAAATGGCGCGCAAGCCTTGTCCCATGCGGATGCGGCGGTCGATGCAACCGGAGTCGAAGCCGCAGCGCATAGATGAGCGGGTGTTGCAATCTGGAGTAGTGGAACGTGTGAGTGTTGCCGGATGGGGCAGCGGCGGGATCAGTCGAACAAGCGATAAACCGTGCGTCGAAAGGCGCCCGGGAACCATTCGGAGTGCGATATATTGATTCGACGCAGCGAGGATTGCGGAACGTCGAACGTGCTAACGTCGCGCGCGCACGGTCAGGCGTTCATGTGGAGGAGACAAGGAGAACGGCACATGTCCGGATCGGTGCCGCTGTGATCCGGACATGTGATGATCGAGGCTTCAGCGTGTGGCGATATACATCGTGATTTCGAAGCCGAAGCGCAGATCGGTGAAGGCAGGCTTAGTCCATTGCATGGCGTCTCCTTTGGATGTTCCGTGACGTAGGTCACGAACCGTTTCGCGACCGGCCGTCAATCTTGCAAAGTCCATGCCTTCGGAAATCGTTGTCCCGCCGCGACTGAGTTGTTCCAAAGTGGAACACCATGGAACAGTTCACCGCTCCATGATTGAACAGCCGGGCATCTTGCGATAAATGGTGTTGCGTGAAATCCCGAGCGCCCGCGCGGCAGCCGATACATTGCCATGATGACGCGCGAGTGCCGCGGCGATGACGGCCACGGTGACCTCCTGAAGCCGTTCGCAATCGAATGCCGGTGCAGTGCTTGCTTCGCTGATGGCCGGCGTATGGGCGCTCAGGTCATCGAAGAAATCTTCGGGAAGATGCTCGGGGCGAATGCAGCCATCGTCGTCGACCATCGCGGCGGCGGTGCGTAGCACGTTGCACAATTGCCTGAAGTTTCCCGGCCAGGCGTAGCGCTCGAACAGCGCCATGACGTCGTCATCGATGGACAGACGACTGTTGCATCCTTCCTCGGCGCTCAGCGTCCGCATCATGTTCGTGATGACCACGGAGAGGTCCGTGCGTTCGCGCAAGGGCGGCAATTTGACGACAAGCCCGTTGAGCCGGTAGTACAGATCTTCGCGAAAGGTGTTCTGAGCGATCATCTCGCGCAGATTGCGGTGCGTGGCGCAGATGATCGCCACGTCCACCGGTATCGACTTGCTCGAGCCGAGCGGATCGATCACGCGCTCCTGCAGCACGCGCAGCAGCCGCACCTGCAAGTGATAAGGCATGTCGCCGATTTCATCGAGGAAAAGCGTCCCGCCGTTCGCCTGAAGCACCTTACCGGCCGCGCCTTTGCGCCGCGCGCCCGTGAATGCCCCTTCCTCGTACCCGAACAGTTCGGATTCGATCAGGTTTTCCGGGATCGATGCGCAGTTCACCGCGACGAACGGCCCTCCGCGACGCGGCGAATCGCTGTGAATGGCTTGCGCGAGCACTTCTTTTCCCGTGCCCGTTTCCCCGGTGATGAGAATGGGAATGCCCTTGCCGATGACCTTACGGACCTTGCCGATCACGGCCGAGATTTTGGCATCGCCCGTCTCGAGCGATGCGAGCTTGGATGACGGCTCATGAGAAACGAGCGCGCGCGGGGCAGGCCGCGCGGCGGGAGTCGTCGCGTCGGCGAAGGGCGCGCGGTCGAGGCGCACGCGCGCGCACACGACGGTGCCGTTGTTGAGATTCAGCGAAATATGCGGCGCGCGGCTCGATTGCGAACGATCGATCAATTGCGCGCTTGTCAGGCCGAAAAGCGAGGAAAGCGTATGCGCGCGCAACGCCGACAGCGGCAGGCCGAACTGGAATTGTGCGCTGCGGTTGGCCGACAGGAAGCGGCCATCGAAGGTGAACGCCATCATGCCTTCCATGAGCGTGCCGAGGAATTCGGGCCGGCCATGAAAGGAGAGCTGCATCGTGCCCTGAAAAGTACTGGAAAACAGGTGGTTTTCGATCATCTGCACCGACATGCGCGCGAGCGCCATCGTGTGACGATGGTAGCTGCGATGATCGCCCGTTACGTCGAGCACGCCGATCAGATCGCCATAGGGATCGAGGATCGGCACGCTCGAACATGTGAGGAAACGGTTGGCCGCAAGATAGTGCTGGTCGCCGTGCACGACGGTGGCCGAGCGCTCGGCGATCGCGGTGCCGATCGCATTCGTGCCTTGCCGCTCTTCCGCCCAGTTCGCTCCGGGCCTGAGCGCGACTTTCTCGGCCCGCGCGAGGAAGTCGTCGTCTCCGGTGGAATGGAGGATAAGGCCTTGCGCGTCCGTGAGGACGATCATGCTTTGCGTATTGACGATCTGCTCGCGCAGGCTCTCCATGACCGGAGTCGCGTGCGCGCATAGCACGCGATTTTGCTCGAGCTTGAGCAGCAGGTCGGCGTGGGGGAGGACGTCGTAGTCGGGGCGCGTCGAAGCGTGGAGGCCGAACGTCTCCGATCGCTGATGCGCGTTGCGGATCGCCGGGATGAGCCAGCCGTTCTCCCTTTCATCGGGGACGCCCGCGATCTCGCGGATCTCGTCTTGCATCGTCTCCTCCTTGGTGCAAGTGCCGGTCGAATCGCCGGATAGTGTGGCGCCGAAATAAGCAAGCACTGGGCCAATGTTGACACGCGTCGACTGAAACCAACTGAAAGTATAGGGAAGGTAGCGGTGCGCGGACAATGCAACGTCTTCTCGGATCGATGCTACAGCGGTGCGCCATGTCTCGCGCTTGATCGAACACAAAGATACGAGACAGGCCGTCGCTCGTTCAGCGCCTAACCGTTGTTGAGCACTTGAGCACACATCCTCGAAAGCAACTCGAATCCAATACGCCAATTGCTGTGCAACGCAGCATCGTCGAGCTCATATCCAGTGTAAATGGACTAGGTTTTCGGCAAGGCTAACGCCCGCGCGTAAACCACTATCGCGCGTGAGTTTGTATGCCAGTACTGTCAAACGCGAACGCGTACGCGCGTGCCCTTCTGGCGTCTTGCACGGGCACCTTTGAACAGATTCTTCTGCTAGTCCGATTCAGTGGCGGTATCGCAAGTCCGCAGGAGTCGTGTTTCTCGCACATCGTGCCGCGCATCCGCGACGCGATGTGCGCGAGCATCCGGTGAATTCAATCCAACAAAAGAGGAGACGCCATGCTTGCAGGAATCCAGGTGCTTCGAGTGGCAGTCACGGCGGCGCTCGCGCTAGGCGCAAGCGCGGCCTTCGCGCAGGCGTCGATCGTTTCGGGCCCTGCCAGCGACCCCACGTGCATGGTCCCGTGGAAGAGCGACACCAAGTTCATCAAGTATCCGAAGAAGAACGCGCCGTACCGCATCGCGCTCGTGAATGGCTATATCGCGAACACGTGGCGCATTCAGATGATCAAGACGGCCAAGGCCTATACCGCGCAACCGGCAGTCGCCGCGAAGCTGAAGGAGTTCAAGGTCGTCTCGACAGGCGAGGACGTGCCGGCGCAGATCTCGGCCGTCAACAACTTCATCGATGCCGGTTATGACGCGATCATCGTGGATGCGCAGAACCCGTCCTCGTTCGGCCCGGCGATTCGCCGCGCGAAGAAGGCCGGCGTCGTGCTGATCGCATTCGACAACACGCTCGACAGCGAAGACGCGATCAACGTCGACGTCGATCAGTACGGGCTCGGCGTGCTATGGGCCAAGTGGCTCGCGGATCACGTGCCGAACGGCGGCAAGGTGCTCGAGGTTCGCGGCGTGGCAGGCACGTCGGTCGACACGGACCGGCACAACGGCTTCCAGAAGACGCTGGACCAGACAGGCAAGAAGTGGAACATCGTCCAGGTCTATGGCAAATGGGACGACGGCGTCGCGCAGAAGGCCGCCGCCGACGCCATCGCGGTACAAGGCCATTTCGATGGCATCTCGGCGCAGGGCGGCGACACCGGGGTCGTGCGCGCGATGCTCGACGCGAAGCATCCGTTCGTGCCGTTCGGTGGCGAGACGGAGAACGGCTTTCGCAAGTTCTGCGCGCAATACGGCAGTCAGGGCCTCAAATGCACGTCGGCGGGAAGCGGTCCGGCGCAGGTGGCCGTCGCGATCAAGACAGCGCTCGCCGCGCTCGACGGCCAGACGATACCCGTCGCGATCAAGCTGCCGCTCGACATCACGGACGATTCGAAGCTGAAGGCGGGCGTCAACTACTTCCCGAACGAGTCCGACAACTTCTTCGTCGGCAACTCGTTTCCGACGTGCGGCATCAACTTCTCGGCGCAGGAAATCATGAAGCAGACTCAGGGTAATCAGTAACGCGATCATGGCCGACGAGAAGAGGGGAGACGAAGCATGCGGCGGGATGAGGAGCGGCCGTTCTTTCAGATGTCCGGAATTTCGAAGAGCTACGGCGGCGCCGTCGCGCTGGATAACGCGGAGCTCGCGGTGCGCAGGGGACGCATCCACGCGGTCCTCGGCGAGAATGGCGCGGGCAAGTCCACGCTGCTGAAGGTGATGTCCGGCGTCGTGCAGCCGGATAAGGGCACGATGCATCTCGATGGCCGCGAAGTGTCGTTCGCGTCGCCGGCCGCGGCCAACGCGGCGGGCATCGTCTGCGTGTATCAGGAGCTCTCGCTGATCCCCGATCTCAGCGTGGCGGACAACATCTTCGCGTCGAACCCGCCGCGTCGTTTCGGCATGATCGATCGCCGGGCGCAGCGCCGGCAGGCCGAGGCCGCGCTCGCTCGCGCGGGCGCGCACGACATCAATCCGCTCGCGAAAGTCCGCGACCTGCCGCTGTCGCGCCAGCAAATGGTCGAACTCGCGAAGGGGCTCGCGCACGAGCCGCGCATCCTGATTCTCGACGAGGCGACGTCGGCGCTGACCGCAGCCGACGTGGCGCGCGTGATCGAAGTGCTCAAGCGTCTGCGCGAGGAAGGGCTCGCGCTGCTTTTCATCTCGCACCGGATGCACGAGGTGAAAGCGCTCGCGGACGAATGCACCGTCTACCGTAACGGCCGTCATGTGATGAGCTTCGAGGCGGGCACGCGCTCGGACAACGAGGTCGTCGAGATGATGATCGGGCGGAAGTATCAGCACGTCTTCCCCGACAAACCCGAACGCGAAGCCGACGAAGCTACGCAAAGCAGCGCCTCGAAACCGGTGCTCGCCTGCCGCGACCTCGCGTGGAACGACACGCTCCGAGGCGTCAGCTTCTCGTTGAGGCGCGGCGAAATTCTCGGGCTGGGCGGCCTCGACGGACAAGGCCAGCGTGAACTGTTGCTCGCGTTGTTCGGCGTGCTGCGCGGTTGCGCGGGCGAGATCGAGATCGATGGCCGTGCGGTCTCGGTTGCGAGCCCTCGCGCGGCCCGCGCCGACCGGATCGGCATGGCGCTGATTCCCGAGGATCGCAAGACCGAAGGGCTCATGCTGCCGATGTCCTTGCGCGAGAACCTGTCGTTTGCCGCGCTCGATCGCATGTCCACGGCGGGCGTGATCGATCGCGGCCGCCAGCAGTCCTTTGTCGACCGGATGATGAGCCTGCTCGCGATCAAGTCGTTCACCCTCGATGCCGCCGTGGACTCCCTATCGGGCGGCAACCAGCAGAAGGTGGTCATCGCGAAGTGGCTGATCCGGCAGCCGAGGATCCTGCTTCTCTGCGATCCGACGCGCGGCATCGACGTCGGCACGAAACAGGAGATCTATCAGTTGCTCCGGCGCCTCGCCGACGAAGGCGCCGCGATCGTGTTCTACTCGACCGACTACGACGAGCTGATCGGCTGCTGCGACCGCGTGCTCGTGCTCTACGAAGGCAGGATCAAGAAGGAACTCGCCGGTGCTGCCATCACCGAGCAGAGCCTCATTGCGAGCGCGCTGGACTTGCCGGTCGGTCAAACTTCGGCTTCAGAAGGAGTCGCGCCATGAGCGGCTTGCGTTACTGGTATGCGGAGAATCGCGGGTCGGCGTTCGCCTTCGGCCTGTTCGTGCTGATGTTCGCGATCTACCTCATCAACTATCCGTCGAGCCTGTCCGCTAACGTCATTCAGACGGCCGCGAACAAGGCGGTGTTGCTCGCGCTGGTGTCGATGGGCCAGACGCTCGTCGTGCTGACCGCGGGCATCGACCTCTCGATCGGCATGATGCTCGTGCTCACGAACTGCCTGGCATCGTGGATGGTGACGGGCGACGCGTCGCACAGCGCGCTCGGCATTGCTGGCGTGCTCGCGGCGGGCGCGCTGTGCGGCGCGCTCAACGGCGTCATCATCATCTTCGGCCGCCTGCAGCCGATCGTCACGACCATTGCCACGGGCGCCGTCTACTACGGATTGGCGCTGCTGCTGCGCCCGGTGCCCGGCGGATCGATCAACGAGGATCTCGCCGACGTACTCACCGGCAAAGTCGCGGGCGTGGTGCCGGCGAGCCTGCTGATCCTGCTCGCGGCCGTGGTGATCGTCTGGGTGCCTTTCAAGCGCTCGGCGGTCGGACGCGCGGCTTACGCGACCGGCTCCTCCGAGCCAGCGGCCTTTCTGTCGGGCATGCCAATCCGCCGCGCGAAGCTGGTCAGCTACACGCTCGCCGGACTGCTCGCTGCGATCGGAGGCCTCTTTCTGACGTTCTTCACGGACACCGGCGAAGCGAGCCTCGGCAGCGCTAATTCGTACACCTTATTTTCGATTGCGGCCGTGGTGATCGGCGGCGTGTCGCTGTTGGGCGGCCGGGGCAGCGCGATCGGCGCGATCTTCGGCGCATTCGCGTTCCGCTCGATCGGTGACTTGCTGTTCGTGTTCAACGTCGATGCACTGTGGCAGCCGCTCTTTCAGGGCATCATCCTGTTGCTCGCCGTTTCGATCGGCGCGTGCGGGCTGTTCAGAGTCCGCAACCGCCTGGAGTGGTTCCAATGAGCGACGTTCCCGCAAACGGCCGGACGACGTTCGTGTCGAGGCTCGCGCGCAGAATCGACAAGCCGATCCTGATCGCGTTCGGGTGCATCGTCGCGCTGCTTCTTGTCGGCGGCATGTTCTCGCGCAATTTCACGTCGCCGGAGTACATCCTGCTGCAACTGAAGGTCGGCGCGTTTCTCGGCATCATTGCGACCGGGCTCATGATGGTGATTCTGCTCGGCCATATCGACTTGTCGCTTCCGTGGACGATCACCGTCGGCGCGATGATGGCGTGCGCCGTCGCGGGACACGGCGAACTCGGACGCGTGCTCGCGATTCCCGCGGGCATCGGTTGCGGCGTGCTCATCGGCATCGTCAACGGCGTGCTCGTGGCGCTGCTACGCATTCCGTCGATGATCGCGACGCTCGCGACCAATGCCGTCGCGCAGGGCATCATGATCGTCTACACGGGGGGATCGTCGCCGCAGGATTCCGCGCCGGACGTGATGCGATGGCTTGCGGCCGGATGGCTCGTGCCGGGCGTGCCGAACGCGGTGGCGCTGTGGGTCGTGATCGGCGCCGCCACGATGTTCCTGCTGTCGCGCACGACCTTCGGCCGGACGCTGTACGCCATCGGCAACACGGAACGCGCGGCTTATCTTTCGGGCATCAACACGCGACTGGTCACGGTGGCCGCGTTCGCCGTGTGCAGCGGGTTCGCGGCCTTCGGCGGCGTGCTGCTGGCGGGGTATGCATCGAAGGCCGCGCAGTCGATGGGCGATGCCTACCTGTTGCCGGCCATCGCGGCGGTCGTGCTCGGTGGCACGTCGATTCTGGGCGGCCGGGGATCGTACCTCGGCACCGTGGCCGGCGCGATTCTCATCACGCTTCTACAGTCGATTCTCTCCGTCGCGCAGATGCCGGAGGCGGGGCGCCAGATCATCTACGGCGTGGTGATCGCGGCGATGCTGTTGCTGTATGGGCGGAGCAAGCGGCAAGGGTAGGGAGTGTGTTTGTCGATGTGGGTTAGGGCGGTGCGGTCTGAGACATCGCTCGCTTGTCAAATAGTCCCGAGACCGCGAAGAAGAGACGACGCGCGAAGCGCTACTCGTCGCGGTAGAGACGCTGCGCTTTCATCGACCTGCGCGCAATCGATGCCCGAACGTCAGTGGACTCGTCCCTAGGGTTATCCCTGATTTTGCAAGAATGACTTGTCGAAACGCTCGTTAATCTTAAGCATTCGCTTACCTATGCTGAAGTCACTGAATCGCAAGCAGGGCTGCTTGCGAAAACAAGACTGGAGGTAAGCATCATGAAAATCGCTACTATCATCATCGCCGCTGCGCTGGCTATTCCGGCCGCTTCGTCGTTCGCTCAAAGCCAACCGGTGACGCGCGCACAAGTGAAGGCCGAACTGGTTCAACTCGAACGTGCTGGCTATAACCCCGCCATGGATCGCGCGACGTATCTGGCGCAAATCCAGGCCGCCGAAGCAAAGGTTGCGGCTGAGAACGGGCAGACCAGCTACGGCGGTGTCGCTGACGGCTCGTCGGCTTCGGGCAGCCCGGCACACACCGGCAACAGCGTCGCGCCTGTCTATTTCGGCCACTAATCCCGGCCGCGACAGCAAAAACGCGCGACTGACGCGCTAATAAGATCGGCCGCTGTCGGACGCGACAGACGGCCGGTTCGCCTTTCCGACACCTCCGCCACCGGCAAAGCCGATGGCTTGCCCGGCACCGATCGTCCCGGGCTTTTTTGCGTTCACGGTAATCGAAAGCCGAATCGGGCGCGGGTAAAGAAGAAGCACGAGTCGGGTCAGGCGGGCGAGCGCCCGGATCTGGTTTGCGACGGAGATCTGCTGAGAGCCTCGTTCTTCGCCTGCGAGCACTTCAGACTCGCTGATATTCCTTTCCCCTTGCCGATCAATCGCTGGTTGAGCACGCCGTTCCAGCATGACGACCTTCGCACTGTGTCTGCCTATGTTCATCGCCTCGTCAGACAGCGATGCGTTTTTCCAGTCAGTACGAACTCGTCATGCTCACGGCGTCAATCCGAGAACATCGCTCGGCGAGCGTGCCACCAAAGTGCTTGAGCACGGCAGCAACACCCGACGCCGGGCGTGGCGCTTGCTGCCCCGACGGTCGTCCGCCCTTTCCTGGAAACGACTATGGATGCGTTCGCGCAGACCGGGAACACCAACGCGGCGCACGGGCAACCGGGGCGGCGCGAGTTGCCCGAGCTCATCCGCGCATCGGCGATGCGGCTGCCCGCGCTGGATGATCCCGATTTCGCGCAAGCCTTCGATCGCTTCGCGGACAAGCGCGTGGTGCTGCTCGGCGAGGCGAGCCACGGCACGGCCGAGTTCTACGAAGCGCGCGCCGCAATCACGCGGCGGTTGATCGAGCGGCATGGATTCGATTTCGTCGCGGTCGAAGCCGACTGGCCGGATGCAGCGCTGATCGACGAACATGTGCGCGGACGTCCCCGCGCCCGTCCCGACGCGCAGCCGTTCCGCCGCTTTCCGACGTGGATGTGGCGCAACGCGGAGTTCGCCGCCTTCGTCGCGTGGCTACGCCAGCACAATGCCCCGCTCGAGGAACACAATCGCGCAGCGTTCTATGGCCTGGACCTCTACAGTCTCTCCGAATCCATTGCCGCCGTGCTTGCGTACCTCGACGTGCATGATCCCGAGGCGGCGCGCGTCGCCCGAGTGCGCTATGGATGCCTCACGCCGTGGCAGAGAGATCCTTCCGTCTACGGCCGCGCTGCGTGGCAGGCCGGCTTCGGCAAGTGCGAGGAGGCAGTCGTTGCGCAGTTGCGCGACTTGCTCGACAAGCGCTTCGCGTCGGGCGCGAGCGATCCGGCGCTGCTCGACGCGACGCACAATGCACGTCTGGTCGCCGCGGCGGAGCAGTACTATCGCGCGATGTACAGCGGATCGGCCGAAAGCTGGAACCTGCGGGACACGCACATGTTCGACACGCTGCAAAGCCTGCTGGATGCGCGCGGAGCGCAATCGCGTGCCGTCGTGTGGGCGCACAACTCGCATTTGGGCGACGCATCGGCGACGGAAATGGGCCGCACGCGCGGCGAGCTCAACGTCGGGCAACTGTGCCGCGAACGCTTCGGCGAGCAAGCGGCGCTGATCGGCTTCGGCACGCACACCGGAACGGTCGCCGCGGCCTCCGACTGGGACGAGCCGATGCAGATCATGCAGGTGCGGCCCTCGCGCGAAGACAGCTACGAGTATCAGTTCCATGCGGCGGGCGTAAGCCCGTGTCTCGTCGATCTGCGCGCCGGCGCTGACGATGCGCTACGCGATGCGCTGAGCGAAGCGCGCCTCGAGCGTTTCATCGGCGTGATCTATCGGCCGGACACCGAGCTATACAGTCATTACGCTGAGGCCGAGCTGTCCAGGCAATTCGATGCCTACGTCTGGTTCGACACGACACGCGCGGTGAGCGCCATATCGTCTTCCGATGCGTCGGCGGACAAGTCCGCGAGTGCCGAAACGCCGGAGACGTTTCCGTTCGGCGTCTGATTTGGCATTGAGCTAGTTCATGCGCGAGCGTGTATGTCTATTGCTTTGACGAGCGCTTGAAAGCAGTGGGCGAGGACGCACGCGACGGCGGCATGCGGTTGTCACTGGACCATGTACGAGCCCATCACTGCTTCAAGTGGAAAGCGCGTGCAGGGTTATTGCGGGGCGTCGAATAGGCTTTCGGCTTCGCAGGCGGCAGAAAGACACATGATGTTGGCAATGACAGCATCCGCATGGATGCGAGCAAGATCGGGGCGTCGGCATGCGGTACCGGATGCGAGGCGCTGGCGACGCCTCGAAACTCAACGTACTTACGTCGGAGACAACGTTTCATGCTCAAAGCTGCGATTTTCGATATCGATGGCACACTGGTCGACTCCGTCGATCTCCATGCGCGCGCCTGGCAGGAGGCTTTCGCACACTTCGGCCATCAGGTGACGTTCGAGCAGGCCCGCAGTCAGATCGGCAAGGGAGGCGACAAGCTCATTCCGGTGTTTCTCACGGACGCCGAGCAGCAGGATCATGGCGAAGCGCTCGAGAAATGGCGCGGCGACCACTTTCGGCCGCACTATCTGCCGATGGTTCGGCCGTTCTCATGCGTACCTGACCTGATCGCGCGGGTCCGTAAAGCGGGGCTGAAGGTAGCCGTGGCGTCATCTGCCAAGAAGCGGGAACTCGACGTATATCTCGATCTCGCAGGCATCACCGACCTTCTCGATGCATCTACATCATCCGACGACGCCGAGGCCTCGAAGCCCGCGCCCGATATTTTCGAAGCCGTGCTAAAGAAGCTTGGCGTCGAGGGTTCGGAGGCGGTTGCGATTGGCGACAGTCCATACGATGCGCAGGCGGCGCGCGCGGCGGGCATGCGTTGCATCGGCTTCCTGTCGGGCGGGTTCACCGAGTCGAGTCTGCGCGAAGCGGGCTGCAGCGTCGTCTATCCCGGCCCGGGCGCGATGCTCGCCTGTTTCGATCTAGCCGGTCCTTCGACAGCGGGCGAGTCGGGGCAAAGCGCCTCTGACTAGGCGTTTTCGCGGGTAGAGGCGGGCAGCACGGTGCAGTGCTCGATGCCCGGCGGCCTTCGATCAATAGTGCGCGTTCGTATCGATCGGATAGACAGGCCGCTTCAGGTTACTGAACGCGAACAACCCGTAGTCCGAACTCGTCACGCCGCGGCTATCGCATTCGACGAGTCCGCCCGCAATGGGGACGAATACCGGCCTGCAATACATCCGCGATTTCAGAATCAGGAAGCGGGCGCCGCGTGGATCGATACCGACGCTTTCGAACACGCCCAGATCCCACGGCTCATGCGTGCGCTCGGTGACGAGGATGCGTGCCGCCCGCGTTTCGATGACGGCCGCGCGCCCCATGTATGCACGCTGTCCCGTGTAGGTCGGGCCGCTGATGATGTACTCGCCGTTGCTCAACGCACGCACGATGCCGGTCACTTCGAGCGGCGGCTTGCCACGCGACGCGACACTCGCGAGCTTGTTGCCGATGCGAACGGTGACCGTCGCGCCAACGCCCGCTTCGAAAAGGTGCGCAACGCTTTCCGGATCACACAACGGTCCGACGACGATGCCTTCTAGTCCCTGGCGCAACGCTTCTTCGAACACATCGGTCGTATCGCAGGTACCGCCCGACATGCAGTTATCGCCGTGATCGAGCAGAAGCACAGGCCCGTGCGCTTCGCGCGCAAGCGCCGCGCCCTCCGACACGGACTCTGCAAGCGGCGCGCTGCGATAGACGAAGTCCTCGCGCGCGTCCCATATCTGCCTGGCGATACGATTCGCCACCTCTTGCGCCTTCGCTCGCTCGCCGTTCGCGACCACCACGACGCTGATGCATGGCGCAGCGATATCCGCGAGCGAGAAGCCCGATAACACCGACACGGACAGCACGCCGTCTTCACGTTCGGCCGCGCGCGCGGCATCGACGGCGCGCTTCATCGCGCCATCGGCGGTCGCGCTCTTGAGCGTATGCGTGAGCAACGGCGGCTGCGCCCATGCAATAACCGGCTTCGCCCTGCCATGCACGAGATCGAGCAACGAGCGCGCTGCATGCTCGCCGCTTTCATACATATCGACGTGCGGATAGGTCTTGAAGCTCACGATCACATCCGCGTTGTCGATCATCTTCTGCGTGACGTTCGCGTGCAGATCGAGCGATACCGCAATCGGTGCATGCGGTAACGCGCGGCGCACGCGTTCCAGGAGATCGCCTTCACCGTCCGGCGAATTTTCGGCAACCATCGCGCCATGCAGATCGAGCATGACCGCATCGCAACCCGGAGCCGCCTCGATGATCGACTGACATATCGCGTCATACGCCTCGGCTGCCACGCGCCCGCTGGGATTCGCTGATGCCGATATCGGCGTGACGATCTGGGCATGTTCACGTTGTGCCGCATCGATGAATGCCGACATCGCTGTCCGCATGCCCGCGTTCTCTTTATAGGCATCCTCGCCATAGCAGGGACCGTCGCGACCGAAGGCCTCGAGCGGCGTCGCGACCGGCGAAAACGTGTTGGTCTCGTGATTCATCCGTGCGATGAGAATCTTCATCCGCATGCTCCTTCGACAGACGCGTTCGCCGCGCGCAACATTACTTGCAGCAGCACGTTGCACCCGGCTTCGAGATGATCGGCGCGCGCATCCTCGATTTCGTTATGACTGATGCCGTCCTTGCATGGCACGAAGATCATGGCGGCAGGGGCCACGCGCGCGAGATACACGGCGTCATGGCCCGCGCCGCTCACGATGTCCATCGACGTCAGACCGAGGGCATCGGCGCTCTCGCGCACCGATGCCACCAGCGATGCATCGAACGGTTGCGGCGCGAAGTAGACAACCTCGTCTATCGTCACCGGCAGGCTCGCCTGTGAGCATGCGTCACGCAGTGCGCGGTCCATTGCGAGAAGCGTCGCGTCGTCGGCGGCGCGCAGATCGACGGTCAGCTTCACGCGGCCCGGAATGACGTTGCGCGAGTTCGGATGCACGTCCACCCAGCCGACGGTGCCGCGCGCATGCGGTGCATGGTCCAGCGCAATGCGATTGACCGCGCGAATCACGTCGGCCGCGACGAGCAGGGCATCACGGCGTAGCTCCATCGGCGTCGGGCCAGCATGCGCTTCCATGCCGTCGATCGTCACGTCGTACCAGCGTTGACCGAGCGCTCCCTGCACGACGCCGATCACCTTGTCGTTCGCTTCGAGCACCGGACCCTGCTCGATATGCGCTTCGAAATACGCGCCCACGTCGTGCGCCGCGACGCGCTCGCCCACATAGCCGATGGCAGCGAGGGCATCGCGCACGGACACGCCTGCGCGGTCGACCTGTTCGAGTGCATGGTCGAGCGTGAACGCGCCCGCAAAGACGCCCGAACCCATCATCACAGGGACGAAGCGCGAGCCTTCCTCGTTGGTCCATACCGCGACTTCGATCGGCGCGGCCGTGCGCACGTTGTTGTCGTTGAGCGTACGCAGCACTTCCAGTCCGGCCAGCACGCCATAGTTGCCGTCGAACTTTCCGCCGGTCGGCTGCGTATCGATATGGCTGCCCGTCACGACAGGCGGGAGATCGTCGCGTGTGCCCGCACGGCGCGCGAAGATATTGCCGATTGCATCGACGCGCACCGTACAGCCGATTTCCTTCGCCCACGCAACGAAAAGATCGCGGCCCTGCTTGTCGAGCTCGGTCAAGGCGAGCCGGCACACGCCGCCCTTTTGCGTCGCGCCGATGCGGGCGAGCACCATCAGACTGTCCCAGAGACGCGCACCGTCGACGCGCAAAGCGGCGCGTGCCGGCATATCGTGAGCTTGCATTCGAGGTTCCTTCGCTTGAGTGTTGCGAGTGTGTTCCGAGCGCGACGTTCAGACGACGCCGACACCGAGGTAACGATCCTTGACCGATTCATCGGCGATGAACGCATCGTTCGTCCCTTCGTACACGATGCGTCCCTGCTCGATGATGTAATGCCGGTCCGCCAGTTGCGTGCACACTTCGAGGTTCTGTTCGACGAGCAGGATCGCCACGCCCGCCTGGCGGATCAACTTGAGTTGCGCGACGATCTCTTCGACGATCACAGGCGCGAGGCCTTCCACCGGTTCGTCGAGCATCAGCAAACGGGGATGATTCATCAGCGCGCGGCCGATCGCGAGCATCTGCTGCTCGCCGCCGGAAAGCTGTCCGCCGCCGTTCGTGCGGCGCTCTCTCAGGCGCGGAAAGATACGATAGATGTCAGCGAGTTGCCATGGCGAATCCTTGCGCGCGCCGAGCCGCAGATTCTCTTCGACCGACAACAGCTTGAAGATGCCGCGATGTTCCGGCACGAAGCACACGCCGCGCGCCGCGATCTTGTGAGGCGGCAGTTTCGCGAGATCGGCGCCCTTGAATCTCACGCTGCCTTGCGGAGTCACGACGCCCGCAATGCTCTTGAGCGTCGTCGACTTGCCCGCGCCATTGCGTCCGAGCAGCGTGACGGTCTCCCCTTCGCGGATAGCAAGCGAGACGCCCTGAAGAATATGGCTCTTGCCGTAATACCCGTGAATGTTATCGACATCGAGCATCATGCGCGGCCTCCGGTGATCATGTTGCCGAGATAGGCGCTGCGCACGCGATCGTCGCCGCGTATGTCGGCGGGCTTGCCTTCGACGAGGACGCGGCCCTGTTGCATCACCGTGATCGTGTCGGAGATATCCATCACGATATCCATGTTGTGTTCGATCAGTACGACCGTGTAGTCGTCGCGCAGGCTGCGGATCAACTGCTTCATGTCGCCGAGATCGTCGATGCCCATGCCCGACGTCGGCTCGTCGAGAAAGATCGCCTTGGGCCGTGCCGCGAGCGCCATGCCGACTTCGAGCCGACGCTGCTGACCGTGCGACAGCGCGCTGGCCTGCGTCGCTGCGAAGCGTTGCAATGCCAGGCGTTCGAGAATGCCATCGACGGTATCGCGGTGTTCGAGCGCGCCACGCGGCGGCGTCCATGCATTGAGCGCGCGTTTGGCGTCCACGCCTTGCGCGGCGAGGCGCAAGTTCTCGCGCACCGAAAGATTCGCGAACAGGCTCGTCACCTGAAACGAACGAGCGATGCCGCGTTTCACCCGGCGATGATCGGGCTCATGCGTCACGTCATGGCCATCGAATACGATATTGCCCGCCGTGATCGGCAGCGTGCCGGTCAGCACATGAAAGAGCGTCGTCTTGCCTGCGCCGTTCGGCCCGATCACCGAATGCACCGTGTTCCTGGCGATGCGCAGATTCACATCGGTGAGCGCCGCGAACTTGCCATAGCGTTTCGCGACGCCCTTCGCTTCGAGTATCGACGCACTCATGCCGGCTCTCCTCGATCCCGCTTCATCGCGCGAAATATGCGTTCACCCAGGCCCCACAAGCCGCGCTGCATGAAGAGGCTCACCGCGATCAGGACGAGCCCGAGCAGCAGCAGCCAGCGCGGCCAGAGCGTCGAAAGCCAGTCGGCGAAAAGCACATAAAACGCAGCGCCGAGCACGGATGAGAAGAGATTGCTCGTGCCGCCGATCACCGTCATCACGAGAATCATCTCGCTCGTGTGGTAGTCGATGTTGGAGAGCGGCGCGATGCCCGTCATCATCGCGTGAAGCGCGCCGGCCAGTCCCGTGACGGCGCCCGACACGACGAACGCTGCGAGCTTGAAGCGCCTGATGTCATAGCCGACTGCCGCGGCGCGCGCTTCGTTGTCGCGGATCGCGAGCAGCGTGCGGCCGAAAATCGAATGCGATACGCGCAGCATCAGCCAGAACGCGATGAGGAACAGGACGGCGACGAACGCGTAGTACTTCCACGGCGACGCTATGGAGACGAGCGGCTGCCCGAGGAGCGATAACGCAGGACGCGGGATGTCGAGCAGGCCGTTATCGCCACCGGTGAGTTCAGGTGTCGTATAAGCGAGAAAGTAGAACATCTGCCCGAATGCGAGCGTGAGCATCACGAAGTACGCGCCGCGCTGACGTATCGAGAACCATCCGACGACGGCGGCGGCAAGCGCGCCCGTGACGATCGCACCGAACAACGCGGCCGGAACCTGAAGTCCCGCCTTCGAAAGGATCAGGCCCGCGCTATAACTTCCCAGCCCGAAGAAAATGCCCTGCCCGAAGGACAGCAAGCCCGTATGTCCGAGCAAAAGATTGCAGCCGAGCGCGGCGAGCGCATAGACCAGCACTTCGGTTGCGAGCGATCCCGAGCGCATCGTCATCGGCAGAATGCAAACGACGATCGCCGCGAGCAACAAGAACCGATACCGATGCAGCGAGTCCCTGAAGGATCGCCGCGGTACGCTCACGTCGAGCGTATTCGAATTCAGCTTGGAATTCATGCGGTCCTCCCGAGCAGGCCATTCGGACGCAGCAACAACACGGCCGCCATCGCGACATAGATCATGAGACGCGCGCCTTCGGGCCATAGCGTGCTCATCACGCTTTGCACGATGCCGACCAGCAAGCCACCGACGAGCGCGCCGAGAAAGTTTCCCATGCCGCCGACGACAACGACGACGAACGCGACGCCGAGCGCCTCGATGCCCATGAACGGATCGACCCCGCGTATCGGCGCCGCGAGCACGCCTGCGAGCGCCGCCGTGCCCGCGCCGAGCGCGAACACGAGACTGAAGATGCGTGTCACATTGAGGCCGAGGAGGGACACCATCTCGCTCGACTCGCTTCGCGCGCGCACTGCGCTACCGAGCCGCGTGCCTTCGAGCACCCACCAGAGGATACCCGCGAGCACGGCCGTGAAGGCGATCACGAAGAGACGATACTTCGGGTAAATGAAGCTGCCCCACATCACGACGCCATTGAGCATATCGGGCACGGCGACGTTATCGCCGAGCGGCCCCCACATGAGGATCGCGCATTCCTGTATCACGAGTGCGAGCCCGACCGTCGCGAGAATATGAAACTCGTGCTGCTGCGCATACACATGCCGCAGCACCGCTTTTTCGACGATCCACGCGAGCGCTCCGACGACCACCGGCACGACGACGAGCGCGGTCCAGAAGTTCATCGACCACTGCATCGCCTGATAACAGAAATACGCGCCCAGCAGATAGAACGCGCCGTGCGCGAAGTTCACGAAGCGCAGCAGCCCGAACACGATCGACAAGCCGACCGCGAGCAGAAAGTACAGCATGCCTACGCCGATGCCGTTCACGACCTGCAACAAATAAACGTTCATGGTCTTGCGTCAGAAGAGTGACGGCGCGAATGCGGGCGATGCCTGCACTCGCATGAGCACAACGCGATTCACGACCTCAGGCGAGCTTGCATTGCGTCTTGTCGAGCGGCAGGAAAGACTGGCCGGAACTCACGATGTCCGCGTAGTCGTCCTTGTCCTTCATCTTGCTCTTGGCCTTGCCCTTCAGCAGGTAGTAGTTCTTGAGCACTTGATGGTCGCCCGCGCGAATCTCTTCGGGACCGGTCAGGCCCGCGTACTTCATGCCTTCCAGCGCGGCGACGACTTTCTTCGGATCGGCCGTGCCGGCCTTGACGATGCCGTCGAGCAGAATCTTCGTGCAGATGTACGAGCCCGCGAGGCTGTAGTTGGGATTGGACTTGTAGGTTGCATTCACGCGCTTGACCAGTTCGTGATTGAGCGGCGTGTCGATCGCATGCCAGTACTGCGCGCCGAAATAGACGCCTTCGCAGATATCGGGGCCGAGTGCTTCGAACTGTTCTAGACCGGATGCCCACGCCATGAGGATCGTGCAATTGTTCTTCATGCCGAAGCTCACGGCCTGCCGCAACGTATCCGACGATTGCGAACCGAAGTTCAGAATGAGCAGCACATCCGGTTTGGCCGCGACCGCATTCGTCAGATAACCACTGAATTCTTTCTCGTTGAGCGAGTGATAACTGTTGCCTACATGCTCGATGCCCTTCTCCTTGAAGATCGCCTTTGCGGCCGACAACAGGCCGTCGCCGAATACGTATTGCGGCGTGATGGTGTACCAGCGCTTCGCCTTGGGCATGGTTTGGATCAGCGGGCGAACCGTCTGTTCGATCGCGCCGAAAGTCGGCACCGACCAGCGGAACGTCGCGCTGTTGCAGTCCTTGCCGGTGAGTTCGTCCGCGCCCGCGGTCGTGATGAAGATGCCATCGGCTTTCTCGGCTTCCTTGCCCATTGCGAGCGCTTCGGAAGAAAGAATGCCGCCCGCGAAGTAGCGCGCGTTCTTTTGCTGCGCGATTTCCTGCACGCGCCGCACGGCCGTTGCGGGTTTTCCCTCGGTGTCGAGCGTCGCATAGGCAAGCGGCTGACCGAGCACCTTCCCGTATTGATCGATGGCGAGCTTCATGCCGAGATCGGCGTACTTGCCGTTGGCCGCGAACGGGCCGGACATCGGCACGGGGCAAGCGAACTGAATGGGCGAGCCTTGCGCAAATGCGCTTCTTGCGACGAGCGCTTCCAACGATCCCGGAATGGCCGACAGCGCGGCCAGCTTCAACATGTTTCGGCGATTCAAGATTGACGCTCCCTGAGAAGATGACCCGCGCAGCCGCCCCGCGTTTTGTCGTGATACGTTGAAAGCCTCGGCTCGTTCATCCCATTTATCATGATAAATAGAATGAACCCGATGCTAGGAACAATAAATTCGCGTGTCAATACGGCAAAATTCCGGTTTGCGGAGCCACCGTGCGCCCGCGTATGAGTCGTCAGAAAGAAAGGGAGCATCGACATGGTGATGGAGCGTGCCAAACGCACCGGCGCGGCAATCGAGATCGCGCAGCAGACGATCAAGCAGCCGAAGCGCGCTGATCTTGTCGCTGAGGAGATCAAGCGGCTGATCACGGAGAAGGACCTGAAGCCCGGCGACAAGCTGCCGCGTGAGGTGGAATTGCAGCAACTCTTTTCCGTGAGCAAGAGCACGATCCGCGAGGCGCTCAAATCGCTGGAGGTGCAAGGTCTCATCAAGGTGACGACCGGACCATCGGGCGGCGGCACCATCGTCGAAGTGCCGCTGGATCGCACCTTGCAACTCTTGCAGAACTATCTGTTCTTCAAGGACGTGACCATCGACGATATCTACACGGTGCGTCAACTGCTCGAACCTGAACTGGCGGCGGGCGCCGTACCGCATCTGACCGACGAGGACTTCGATGCGCTGGAAGCCAGCATCGCGTGTTGCGATGAACCGGCATCGGCGCATATGGGTCGCGACATCGTGAGACAACGACAGGAAGACGTGAACTTTCACGATATTCTTGCTGCCGCGAATCCGAATCCGTTCTTGCGCTTCGCGTGCGAACTCATCAACGAGATGATCCGGCAACTCATCGAGTTCAGAAACGATACGCCGCAAGCAGAACACGAGAAGTTCGGCCGCGCGAATGTGAAGATCCACAAGGCGATAACTCAGGCTGCGCGCGCCCGCGATGCGGACAAGGTGCGCGAGCTGATGGTGATTCACATGACAGAAGCACCGCGCTATGTGAAGCGTATGAAGGGTAAGTTGCGCGGGCGGCTCATTCTCGATTCGGAGATCCGCAAACGCGTCAATTCGCGCGGCGCATGATTCATGCACGACCGTGCGGATCGTGATCTATTCCGACCAGTCGCAATCGACAGGCGACGACGCGGGCTCCTGTCATCGAATGAGAGATCGCAACGCGTTTCGTGGTCCTCCTATTTTTGACCGCCGTTGACAAGCAAAAATTCTACGCATTAGACTTGCCCCATCCCTCGCGGCCTGACAAAGATGTCCGCCCGAGGACCCGGCACAGAAGCCCCCTGACGAACCGACGGTTCGTCAGGGGGCTTTTTTTTGTTCGCATTTTTCCCTTGTATCTGCGCCCACTTCTGGAGAATCCGCATGTTGCTGAAGCCGTCGGGCTGGTTGCGTCTCGCCCTTACCGCAGGACTTGCACTGACATCGCTCGCATCGAGTGCCGCCGATCCCGTGAAGATCGGCCTGCTGGAAGATGCCTCGGGAAACTTCGCACTGGCGACGATTCCGAAGATTCACGCCACGCAGCTCGCTGTCGATGAAATCAACGCCAAGGGCGGCATCCTCGGACGTCCGGTTTCATTGATCGCCTACGACACTCAGTCAGACAACACCAAGTTCCAGGAACTCGCACGGCGTCTCGTGCAGACCGACAAGCCGGATGTGATTTTCGGCGCCTTCTCCAGCGCATCGCGCGAGGCCATACGACCCATCATGGATCGCGCGCATCAGCTCTACTGGTACGACAATCAGTACGAAGGCGGCGTGTGCGATACCAACACGTTCGTCACGGGCGCGGTCCCCGAACAGCAATTCTCCACACTGATTCCGTGGATGATGCAGAAGTACGGCAAGAAGGTGTACACCATCGCAGCCGACTACAACTTCGGGCAGATTTCCGCCGAATGGGTGCGCAACATCGTCAAGGAGAACGGCGGCACGATGGTCGGCGAAGAATTTATTCCGCTGTCCGTATCGCAGTTCGGCCAGACGATCCAGAACATTCAGAAGGCCAAGCCCGACTTCGTCGTGACCTTGCTGGTCGGCGCGAATCAGGCTTCGTACTACGAGCAGCAGGCTTCGGCCCATCTGAATCTGCCGATGGCGAGTTCGGTGAACGTCGGTCAGGCGTATGAACACAAGCGCTTCAAACCGCCCGCGCTCAAGGACATGTACGTGACCGCGAACTACGTGGAAGAAGTCGATTCGCCCGCCAGCAACGACTTCAAGAAGCGCTTCCACGCGAAGTTCCCGAACGAGCCGTACATCAATCAGGAAGCGGCGAACGCGTACGACGCCATCTATCTGTATAAGGCGGCCGTCGAAAAGGCCAAGACGACGAATCAGGATGCGGTGCGCAAGGCGCTCGAAACCGGAATCTGCACGGAAGGCGCGCAAGGCAAGGTCTGTATCGACCCGAAGAGCCATCACGCGAGTCATACCATTTACCTCGTGCATGTGAAGGACGATCACTCGGTCGACATCCCGAAGGTGTGGAACGACGTCCAGCCGTACTGGCTCGGCAAGGTGGGCTGCGATCTGCCCAACAAGCCGGATCATCGCCAGTACACGCCGTCTAACCTGCCCAAGAAGTCCTGATCCGGGCCGGCGCGCGCTCGCGGAACATAGCGAACGCGCGTTTGCCTTCTGAACGTGGAGCATGCATGGCCACCTTTTCGGTTCTCTACTCGCTTATCTATCAGTTCGGCGACAGCTTCGCCTATCTGGTGCTCGCGGCGCTCGGTCTCGCGGTGATCTTCGGCATGATGGGCGTGATCAATCTCGCGCACGGAGAGTTCATCATGTGCGGCGCGTACGTGACGATCATCGCGGCCAAGCGCGGGTTGCCGCTTCCTCTCGCCATGCTGCTCGGCGCGCTCGCGGCGGCGCTCGCGGGCGTCGTAATCGAACGGCTCGTCATTCGTCATCTGTACGACCGCTTGTTCGATTCCGTTGTCGCGACGTGGGCCATCAGCCTCATCGTGCAACAGACCATGCTGCTCGTCGCCGGTCCTTCGATAGAAGGCATCGGCACGCCGTTCGGGTCGTTCTCGCTCGGCGACTATTCGTTTTCGACGTATCGCGCGCTGTTGCCGGGCATTGCGCTCGCCATCCTGTTCGGGCTGTATGTGCTGTTCTTCAAGACGAACTACGGCGTCTGCGCCCGCGCCACGATTCAGAACGCCAACATCGCGCAATGTCTCGGGCTGCGCACGGACCGGCTCTACACGCTGACTTTCGCGCTCGGCGCGGGGCTCGCCGGGCTGACCGGCGCGCTGTATGCGCCGACCATGACCGCGGTGCCGACAATGGGCAGCAACTTCATCGTGCAGGCCTTCGTGTCGGTGGTGGTCGGCGGCGCGAACGTGATTGCCGGGACGACGCCCGCTGCCGCCGTGCTCGCCGTGATCCAGACCGCGCTCACGGCCTCGTATGGTCAGTTGTTCGGACAGATCGGCTTGCTGGTGACGGTCATCGTGGTGATCCGGCTGATGCCGCAAGGTCTCGGCAATCTCTTTTCCCGCGCGCGCTAGGAGGCAACCGTGAAGCAAACGAAAGAGCCTTCGCGGCTGTCCCCGGCCCGCGCCGCGCGCGCGGTCCAGTACGTGCCGTGGCTGGTGGGGCTCGCGCTGCCGCTCGTCGTGGACGCCACCACGAGCGGCAATCTCGCATACTGCCTGTTGTGGGCCTTTGGCGCGGTCGGCCTCGCCGCGATGTGGGGCTATGGCGGCATCCTGTCCTTCGGGCAGACGGCCTTCTTCGGATTGGCGGGCTACAGCTACGGCATCTTCACGCTGAACTACGGCGATGCGTGGTTCGATTCGTGGCTGGGACTCGCCGCGGGACTGGCGGTGAGCGTCGTCGTGGCGGCGCTGATCGGCTACATGATCTTTTATGGCCGTATCAAGGGCGTGTTCATCGGTATCGTCACCTTGTCGGTGACGCTCGTGCTCGAAACGTTCATGTCGCAGACGGCAGGTCCGCAATGGGCGATCGGCGAAGCGCGTCTGAACGGCTACAACGGCATGGGCGGCATGCCGCCGCTCACGATCCCGTGGCCAGGCGGTCCGCTGACGCTGGAAAACGCGAGCTTCTACTACCTCGTGCTGATCCTGTTGATCGTGGTCTATGCCGGGATGCGCAAGCTGCTCGACGGCACGTTCGGGCTCACGCTCATCGCCATTCGCGAGAATCCGCAGCGTGCCGAGATGCTGGGCGTCGACATCCGCCGGCATCAACTTCTGGTCTTCGTGCTCGGGTGCACGCTTGGGGGCTTGTCGGGCGCGCTGTACACGATCTGGGGCTCGTACATCACGCCTTCGACCATGGGCCTCACCTCCGCGGCCATGCCCGTCATCTGGGTGGCGACGTCGGGCAGGAAGAGCATCGGCGGAACCGTTCTCGGCACCGCGTTGCTGGTGTGGCTCTCACAGAACCTCGCGGTGTACGGCAGCCAGTACGCGCTCATTCTGCTCGGCGCGATTCTTTTGATTGTCGTGCTGGCGGCGCCGGAAGGTCTGCTGCCGTTCGTGACACGGCATTTGCGGCGTCTTCGGCGCCGCGCGGATCAGGATGCGCGTCTGGGCGGCGCATGTCTCAAACGGGGGGAGGGCAAGTCATGACCAAGCTCTTGGAAACGCGCGGACTTAAGAAGCACTTCGGCGGCGCGCATGTCATCAACGGCATCGACTTCAGTATCGATGCAGGCGAGATCCGCTGCGTGATCGGCCCCAACGGCGCGGGCAAGAGCACGTTCTTCAAGCTCATCACCGGCGAGCACCGGCCGTCCGAGGGCAGCGTGATGTTTCTCGGCCAGGACATGAGTCATGTGCTGCCGCACGAGCGCATTCGCATGGGCATGAGCATCAAGTTCCAGATTCCCGGCGTGTTCCCGGATCTGAGCGTGCGCCAGCATCTGCAGTTGTCGCTGCATCGCGCAAAGGACGACCGGCCCGAAAGCCTCGATGAGCTGTTGCAGCGCTTCATGCTGGAAGACGAGGAGCATGTGCTCGCTCGCAATCTGTCGCACGGAAAGAAGCAATGGCTCGAAATCGCCATGGCGGTGTCGCTGCGTCCGAAGCTGCTCTTTCTCGATGAACCGGTGGCGGGCATGTCCGTCGAGGAAACGCATGCGACCGGCGAGCTCATCAAGCGTCTCTCGGCGGCCGGCCTCACGATGATGGTCGTCGAACACGACATGACCTTCGTCAAGCAGATCGCGTCGCGCGTGACGGTGCTCCACGGAGGAAGCCTGCTCGCCGATGGTCCGCTCGACGAGATTCTCGCCCGCGACGATGTCGCCGAAGTCTATCTGGGGAAGAAGAAATGAGTGCGTTGCTCCAGGTGTCGGGTGTAGAAGCGGGATACGGCGGCGGCCGCGTGTTGAACGGCGTGTCGTTCGGCGTCGGACGGGGCGAAGTGCTGGCGCTGATCGGCCGCAACGGTGTCGGCAAGACGACGCTGATGCGCGCGTTGATCGGTCTGATCGGTCTCGATGGGGGAACGATCGCACTGGATGGCGAAGCCATCGGCCACGAGAAGCCCTATGTCCGCGCGCAGCGGGGCATGGGCTACGTGCCGCAAGGCCGCGAGATCTTCGGCGCGTTGACCGTTGCGGAGAACCTGCAGGTCGGCGCGCAGGCCAATCGCGCGCAGGCGGCGCGAATGAAGGACACGGTCGTCGGCTACTTTCCGATTCTGAAGAAGCGGTATCAGCAGAAAGCGGGAACCATGAGCGGCGGCGAACAGCAGCAGCTTGCGATCGCGCGTGCGCTGATCAGTTCGCCAAAGGTGGTATTGCTCGATGAGCCGTCCGAGGGCATCCAGCCGTCCATTGTCGATCTGATCGGCGAAACGCTTCAGCAAATCGCGCATGAAACAGGGATCGGCGTCGTGCTGGTCGAGCAGGACATGGGAATGGTCGAACGCATCGCGACGCGCTGCTGCGTGATGGACAAGGGCCGTATCGTCGAGACGCTGAGCCCGGCGCAACTCGCGGACGAACAACTGATTCGCCAGTATCTGGCACTGTGACGGAGACGAAACATGAAATGGCTTGAAGACTCGATCATGATGAAGCGTGGCGTCGGCGCGGATCGCGAACCGGTGGAGCACCATCTGACCGAGGAAATGCAGAAGACCTATCACTACACGATCGGGCCGTACTCGCAACCGGTGTTGCATGTGAAGCCCGGCGATCGCGTGGTGGTGGAGACGCGCGATGCGTTCGAAGGCAAGATCAAAGAGGAGACCGACAAGCCGTCCGAGGTGCTGAAGGTGCCGTTCCTCAATCCGCAGAACGGCCCGATCATGATCGAGGGCGCGGAGAAGGGCGATGTTGTCGCCGTGTACATCGAGAAGATGGCGCCGCGCGGTGACGATCCGCACGGCTTCTGCTGCATGATTCCCAACTTCGGCGGACTGACGGGCACGGACTATACAGCGCTCTTGAATGAGCCGCTGCCGGAAGTGGTGCGCAAGATCAGGATCGACGAAGAAAACGTGTACTGGAGCAAGCGCAATACGCTGCCGTACAAGCCGCATATCGGCACGCTGAGTCTTTCGCCGGAGATCGACTCCATCAATTCGCTCACGCCCGACAACCACGGCGGCAACATGGACGTGCCCGACATGGGACCGGGCAGCATCACGTACTTGCCGGTGCGCTCGCCGGGCGGGCGGCTCTTCATCGGCGATGCGCACGCCTGTCAGGGCGACGGCGAAGTCTGCGGCACGGCGGTCGAATATCAGAGCACGACGACCGTGCGCGTCGATCTCATCAAGAAGTGGCAGATCGACTGGCCGCGGCTAGAGAACGAAGACGCGCTGATGAGCATCGGCAGCGCGCGGCCGCTGGAAGACGCGACGCGCATTGCCTACCGCGAACTGGTGCTATGGATGGCCGCGGAATACGGCTTCGACAAGTGGGACGCGTACATGATGCTGAGCCAGGTCGGCAAGGTTCGACTGGGCAATTTTGTCGATCCAAAATACACGGTTGGCGCAATGGTCGCCAAGCATTACCTCAAGTAACGCGCCAGTTGGCGCGTCCAAGGCAGTCGGCATCACGCGCGGGGCGTCCTCTCTCCGCGCATTCCAGAGCGTGTCACGAAATGGCTTTGTCCGATCCCATCAGAGTGGGTCTGCTGTGCTCGACGAGCGGCTCGACCGCTCTGCTCGAGCAGTCGCAATGGCGCGGAGCGCGCCTCGCCGTCGAGGAGATCAATGCGCGCGGCGGCATCGGCGGGCGCGAGCTCGTCGCGATTCACTACGACCCCGCGTCCGATCCGGCCGTGTTCCGCGAGCTTGCCGAGCGGCTGATCGTGAAGGACGGCGTCAATACGATCTTCGGCGGATACACGTCGACGAGCCGCAAGGCGATGCTGCCCGTCGTCGAGAAGCACAACCGGCTTCTCATCTATGCGCAGATGTACGAGGGCTTCGAGTATTCGGACAACATCATCTACAGCGGCGCGTCGCCCAATCAGAACGGCGTGCAACTGGCGGACTTCATGACCGAGACCTTCGGCGCGCGCGTGTACTTCGTCGGGTCGAGCTACGTCTATCCGTACGAATGCAACCGCACCATGCAGGAGCTGCTGCTGCAGCACCCCGAAGGCGCGATTCTCGGCGAACGGTATCTTTCGCTCGACGCCACGCGCGAGCAGTTCGAGCAAGTGGTCGCGGACATCCGGCGCAAGTCTCCGGACTGGATTTTCAGCACGGTCATCGGCGCGACGGTGCCGTATCTCTACGATGCGTACGCGCACGCCGACTTCGATCCGTCGCGCATGCCCATCGGCAGCCTGAATACGTCGGAGACCGAAATCCACGCGATGCAGCGCGGCATCGCGGCAGGGCACATCACGGCAGCGCCTTATTTCCAGAGCGTCGATACCGAAGAGAATCACCGCGCCGTCGCGCATCACCAGTCGCGCTACGGTTCGGACACCCCGACGGACATGAACTGGGAGGCCGCGTACTATCAAATGCACATGTTCGCCGAAGCCTACGCACGTTCGGGTTCCGACGAGATCGGCGTCATCATGCCGCATCTGCTCGGATCGGAATACGCGGCGCCGCAGGGCCGGGTGCGCATCGATCCCGTCAATCATCACATGGCGCTCTATCCGCGCATCGGCCGTGTAAACGCCGATGGCCAGTTCACCATTCTGCGCGAGTCGAAATTCGCCGTCGGTCCCGACCCGTACATGACGCGCCAGAAGCTGGGGGACTGGGTCACGAAGCTGAGCACGCGAGAGTACTGACGTGAGCGCGCGAACAGACAGAGGTCAGCGAAGCCTCACCGGTTCGATTCTCGAGCGCAATGCACGGGTCGTCGTTTTTCATCCGGACGACGATGACGGGCTGACGCTCACGAACCATCTCAGGCGCATGGGCTTTCAGGTCGAGCGATGCTGGCCGCCCACGGACACGCTGCCGGAAAAGACGGATCTCGTGTTCCGGGCGTTGCTGCCCGAAGAGCGCGCGCCGAAGGGCGAGTGGTGCGGCCCGGATGCGCCGCCCGTCATCTGCGTGGTGGCGTACGAGAACCCGACGTTCATCGATCAGGCGATCAAGATGGGATCGGACGGCATCGTCACCACGCCGATTCGCGCCTCCGGGCTGCTGTCCACGGTGGTGATGGCGCTCTATCACGCGAGGCGCGCGCGTCAACACACGCAGCGCATCGCGAGGCTCGAACAGAAGCTGCTCGACAGCCGGCACTTGCAGGAAGCCAAGAGCATCCTGATGACCATGCATCGCTTGAGCGAGCGCGAGGCTTACGACATGCTGCGCGCGCAGGCAATGGAGAAGCGCGTGACGATCGACGATATCTGTCATTCCGTCATTCAGGCAGGCGAAGTCTTGCAGATCGCACGCGGGCTGGATTCGGACGACGGGCGCGACAGGGAGTGACCGCGTCGCGCCGCCCATTCATCGACACTTAAGGAGCGGCGAATATGGACCTGCAACTGAAGGGCTTGAAAGCGATCGTGACCGGCGGGACCAAGGGCATTGGTCTCGCGATCGCGCGGACGCTGGCTACCGAGGGCGCCGATGTGGCCATCTGCGCGCGCGACGAAGCCAGCGTCGCAGCGACGGCGAGCGCGCTATCCGAACTGAGCGGCGCGCGGGCGTCGGGTGCGGCCGTCGATGTCTCCGATGGCGCCGCGCTCAAGGCGTGGGTCGAGCGTGTCGGCGCGGAGTGGGGCGGGCTAGATATCGTCGTGGCGAATGTGAGCGCGCTGGCCATCGGCAACGACCTCGAGTCGTGGCGCAAGGAGTTCGAAACCGATCTGCTCGGCACGGTCAATCTCGTCGATGCCGCCATGCCTTCTCTCACCGCGAGCAAGGCGGCGTCGATCGTTGCCATATCGAGCGTGTCGGCACGCGAGATCGACTTCGCGGCCGGGCCTTATGGCGTCTTCAAGGCCGCGATCGTGCATTACACGCAGGGGCTCGCGAATCAATTGGCCTCGAAGGGCATTCGCGCGAACACGGTTTCGCCGGGCAACGTGTACTTCGAAGGCGGCGTATGGGACTGGATCGAGCACAACGATCCGGCGCTGTTCGAACGGGCGTTGGCGTTGAATCCGACCGGCCGCATGGCGAGGCCGCAGGAAATCGCCAATGCGGTGGCGTTCGTCGCCAGTCCGGCAGCGAGCTTCGTGAGCGGCGCGAACATCGTCGTCGACGGCGCGCTCACGCGTGGCGTCCAGCTCTGAGCAATCAATCAACTCAACGGGAGCATCGAATGGAAAAACGCAGCGCAATCGACGTCGATCTCGCGACCCTCACGGTGGATGCCGTGCAGGACGGATTCAGGACCGGCCGGTTCACGGCGGAAGAACTGGCGCGTGCCTGCTTCGACTGGATCGAACGTCATAACACGATGTATAACGCGCTGATCTTCCTGAATCCCGCCGCGATCGACGACGCGCGCAGGATCGATGAGCGGCGCGCCGCGGGTGAAGCATTGGGGCCGCTCGCTGGCGTGCCGGTGGTCATCAAGGACCCGATGGACATGGTCGGCTTTCCGACCACCGCGGGATGGTCGAAGTTGTACAGCAAGACGGGCGGCATCGACCTGATGCCCGAGCGCGATGCGCCGGTTGTCGCGCGCATGCGCCGCGCGGGCGCGATTCTGCTCGGCAAGACGAACGTCCCGATTCTGAGTCATACCGGATCGCATGCCAACGACAGTTGGGCAGGCCCGACGATCAACGTCGCGATGCCCGACCGCGTGCCGGGCGGCAGCAGCGCGGGCACGGCGTCGGCGGTGGCTTCGGGCATGGCGGTGCTCGGACTCGCCGAGGAGACCGGTGGATCCATCCAGAACCCTGCATCCGCGCAGGACCTCGTCGGCATCAAGCCGACCATCGGGCTGGTGCCGAACGCGGGCGTGATGCCCTTGTCGGGCAATCGCGACGTGGTCGGGCCGATTGCGCGCAACGTGAAAGATGCGGCGCTGTGTCTCGACGTGATCGCCGGTTACACGAGCGAAGACCCGAAGACGCTCGCCGGCGTCGGCCGGCAGCCGGAAGGCGGCTATGCGTCGGCGCTGAACCGTGACGCGCTGCAGGGCAAGCGCATCGGTCTGTACGGTCCCGGCTGGCGCGATCAGCCGCTTTCCGACGAGGCCGCGGCGCTGTACGAGCGCGTGAAGGGCGAGCTCGTATCGCTCGGCGCGACGCTGATCGACGATCCTTTCCAAGGCTCCGGCTTTGCCGAACTGCGCAGGACGACTCCGCCGCTGCGCAATTTCGACGCGCGCGGTCTCGAATCCATCCCCTACGACGTCGAGAAATATCTGGAGCGTCTCGGCAAGAACGCGTCGATCAAGAGCTTCGCGCAATTCGCGGAGGCCACGAAAGACGAAGACGCTTTCGCACCGAACGGCGTGTTGAACTTCATGCATAGCCTGGCGGATTTCGAGGCCGCGCGGGCGAACCCGTCGCAGCCGCCGGAGATGCCTGAATTCATCGAACTGAAGGCGCGTTATCTGCGAATCTTCGAGCGCGTGTTCGACGAGCAGAGGCTCGATGCCCTCGTCTTTCCGCAGATGAGATGCGAACTTCCGCCCTTGCACGGAAAGGACACCATTCAGGAGACGACGGTCGGGGAGATCGACATCGCGGGCGTGCCAGGCATCGCGGTTCCCGCCGGTTACTACGAGTCGGGCTCGCCGTTCGGGCTTATCTTTGTGGGTCGCCAGTGGGACGAGGCAGCGCTGCTGGGCCTCGCCTACGCCTATGAGCAAGCCGCGGGCAGGCGGAAGGCGCCAGTGCTCGGCTGAAGCTCCTTGCTCGCACGCGGGCTGCCGGTTCTGATCGCCTATTCACGGGCTTGAATGCGGTCGACAACACCGTACGCTGCTGCGCGTGCCGCTCGCTCGTCGATCGAAGCGCTGCGATCAGCCGGCGCTTGCTGCCCGATCGTTTCTGGACTATGCGGGCATCGTGACGCCGCGATGACCCGCATGCGCGACTCATCAGCAACCTGCGGCTCGGACTGTACGCGTTCGTCAACAACGACCTGCGATGCGCCGAGCAATTGCTGGCTCCGCCATGATTCCTCTCGTTCGAGACACGGCCCACATCGACACAACCGCCCGTGTGCGCTGATGACGGCCTTTCTGCCACATAAAGGACGCTCGCTTGTCAAAGCACCAATAAGAATCGCGCTAACGCCGCTATTCAGCCGCCATCCGCCATAAGCGCAGTCGTACTTTTTTGGCGGCTTGCAAATTCACGTATTTGAAACTAGCCTGCACCAGCAATCGGACGATCTCTTCAACGCACCACCTTCCTTTCGGGAACATCGATGACGATGAAGCGTAGCTGGGCGGGCCGTTTTCTTTCGATCTCCACGGCAACGGCGCTCGGGGCGGGCGGCAGCGGCGCCGTATCCGCCGCGCCATCCGAGGCGCTCGTCACCGCCGCGAAGCAGGAAGGGCAATTGACCACGATCGCGTTGCCGCACGACTGGTGCGGATACGGCGCGCTGATCGACGCGTTCCAGAAGAAGTACGGCATTCACGTCAACGAGCTCAACCCGGATGCGGGTTCGGGTGACGAGATCGAAGCAATCAAGGCGAACAAAGGCAACAAGGGTCCGCAAGCGCCGGATGTGATCGACGTCGGGCTGTCGTTCGGTCCGTCCGCGAAGAAAGAAGGCTTGTTGCAGCCTTACAAGGTGTCGACGTGGGACTCGATCCCCGCTGCGTCGAAGGATGCGGATGGCTACTGGTATGGCGACTACTACGGCGTGCTCGCGTTCGAAGTCAACGCGGACATGATCGACAAGCCGCCGTCCGATTGGGGCGATCTGCTCAAGTCCGACTATCGCAACGCGGTCTCGCTCGCGGGCGACCCGCGTTCGGCGAATCAGGCGATTCAGGCCGTCTATGCAGCGGGCGTTTCGCAGACGAAGGGTGACGGGTCCAAGGCCGACCAGGCGGGCCTGAAGTTCTTCGCCGATCTGAACAAGAGCGGCAACTTCGTGCCGGTGATCGGCAAGGCCGCGTCGCTTGCGCAGGGCACGACGCCGATCATCGTGCGCTGGGACTACAACGCGCTTGCCGACCGCGACACGCTCAAAGGCAATCCCAAAGTGCAGGTGATCGTGCCGAAGACGGGCGTCGTCGCAGGCGTGTATGTGCAGGCAATCAGCGCTTATGCACCGCACCCGAACGCGGCGAAACTGTGGATGGAGTTCCTTTACTCCGACGAAGGGCAACTCGGCTGGCTCGCCGGATACTGCCATCCCATGCGCTATAACGAACTGGTCGCGCAGAAGAAGGTGCCGCAGGCGCTGCTCGCGAAGCTGCCGCCGGCATCGGCTTACAGCAACGCCGTGTTCCCGACGCTCGACCAGCAAAACGCGACGAAAGACGCCGTCACCAAGGGCTGGGATCACGTCGTCGGCGCGAACGTGAAGTAGCCGCGAGTTCGCTGCAATGAGCGTATCTCCGCAGCCAGGCGCTTCGGGCCCGGATCTGCTGACGCCGGTCGCGCCCGCGCCGCAGTCCGGCCCCGCTCGCGCTAGCCGTGGCGCCGGCTGGCTCAGCTATGCCGGCGTCGCGCCATTCTTTGCGTTCGCGCTGCTGTTTCTATTGCTGCCCACCGCTTTTCTGATGATCGGCGCCTTCCAGGATGCGCAGGGACACTTCACGCTGGCAAATCTTCGCGAACTGTCCCAGCCCGCCGTGCTCGATGCCTACTGGATCAGCGTGAAAGTGAGCGTGGCATCGTCCGCCGGCGGGACGCTCTTCGGCGCGTTGCTCGCCTGGGCCGCGGTGCATGGCCGCCTACCGGCGTGGATCCGTCCGACGCTCATGACGTTTTCGGGAGTCGCCTCGAACTTCGCGGGCGTGCCGCTCGCGTTCGCATTCATCTGCACCTTGGGACGCGTGGGTCTCGTGACGGTGCTGGCGCGCAAATACCTCGGCGTCAATCTCTATTCCACGGGCTTCAGCATCCTCAGCTTCTTCGGGCTGACCATCACCTACCTGTACTTCCAGATTCCGTTGATGGTCCTCATCATCACGCCCGCGCTGGACGGTCTCAAACGTGAGTGGCGCGAAGCATGCGACTGTCTCGGCGGCACGGCCGCGCAGTATTGGCGCTACGTCGGATTGCCGGTCCTGTGGCCGAGCCTGCTCGGCGCGGCGCTGCTGCTCTTTGCCAACGCGTTCGGCGCAGTGGCCACGGCCTATGCGCTGACAGGCAGTTCGCTCAACATCGTGCCGATCCTGCTGTACGCGCAGATTCGCGGCGACGTGCTGCATAATCAGAACCTCGGTTATGCGCTCGCGCTGGGCATGATCGTGGTCACGGGCTTGTCGAACGGCGGCTACATCTGGTTGCGCGCGAGAGCCGAAAGAGGGCGCCGATGAAGACGCAATCGCGCGTGGGCGCCTGGGTCGCGATGATCGTCGGCACCCTGTACTTTCTGATTCCGCTCGCCGCCACCTTCGAGTTCAGCCTGCGGATGCGCCGCGATGGCTACAGCTTCGACGCCTATCGAGTCGTGCTCGGCGATCCGCATTTTCAGGCTTCGTTCGGCTATTCGGTGCTGATGGGCCTGCTCACCATCGTGATCGGCGTGCTGCTCGTCGTGCCCACCGCGTATTGGGTGCAACTGCGTCTGCCGAAGTTGCGGCCCGTCGTCGAATTCATCACCCTGCTGCCGCTCGTGATACCGGCCATCGTGATCGTCTTCGGCTATCTGCGCATCTATAACAGCAGTTCGATCCTGCCGCTCACCAGCAACGAGCGCGCGACCGATCTGCTGCTCGTCTTCGGCTACGTCACGCTGTCTTTGCCCTACATGTATCGCGCCGTCGATGCGGGCATGCGCGCCGTGGACGTTCGCTCGCTGACCGAGGCCGCCGAATGTCTCGGCGCCGGCTGGACGACGATCCTCTTCCGCGTGATCTTCCCCAACGTGCGCTCGGGGATTCTGTCCGGCGCGTTTCTGACGTTCGCCGTCGTGATCGGCGAATTCACGATCGCGAGCCTGCTGGACCGTCCGGCGTTCGGACCTTATCTGCAATTGATCGGCGCGAACCGCGCATACGAACCGTCGGCGCTGGCGATTATCGCATTCATCGTCACATGGGCATCGATGGGCGTGATCCAGGTGTTCGGATCGGCGCGCGCACTGGCCGGCCGTAAAACCTGAGCCGACGAGGCCGCAAGCATGCCATTTCTCGAAATCGACGATCTTCACAAAACCTTCGGGCCGAACGTGGCCCTGCATCGGTTCGACATGACGATCGAGCAGGGCGAATTCATCACGTTTCTCGGTCCCTCGGGCTGCGGCAAGACGACGGTGCTGCGCATGATCGCCGGATTCGAGACGCCCACGCGCGGCACCATCCGTCTGAATGGACGCGACGTCACGCATATGCGCACGCGCGATCGCGCCGTGGGCATGGTGTTCCAGGCGTATGCGCTTTTTCCGAACATGACGGTGGCGCAGAACATCGGCTTCGCGTTGAAGGTTGCGAAGCGTTCGCAAAAGGAGATCGATGCGCGCGTCGCCGAGATGCTCGAACTTATCAAGCTGCCGCAACTCGCCGGGCGGTATCCGTGGCAACTGTCAGGCGGACAGCAACAGCGCGTGGCGCTGGCTCGCGCGCTGGCGAGCAAACCGCAGGTGCTGCTGCTCGACGAACCGCTGTCCGCGCTCGATGCGAAAATCCGCGTGTCGCTGCGCGAAGACATTCGGGGGCTGCAGCGTGAGCTCGGCATCACATCGATCTTTGTCACGCATGACCAGGAAGAGGCGTTGTCGATCTCCGACCGTATCGTCGTGATGAACGACGGGCGCGTGGAGCAGGTGGGTTCGCCGCTCGACATCTACAACTTTCCGCGCACGCGCTTCGTCGCATCGTTCGTGGGAACGCTGAATATTCTGGCGGGACGCGTGATCGATCCCGGCACCGGGCGCATCGCGGTCGATGGTCAGGAACTCGTGACGTCGCGCTCGCTGCCGCCGGATGATGCCGGCAAGGAGCGATTGCTGGCGCTGCGTCCCGAAGCGATCGTGCTGGAGCCGCCGTCGAACGGCCGCAATTCGCTCGCGGCCACCGTCGAGCAGATCAGCTTTCTCGGCGCCGTGGTGCGCATTCGCGCGCGCGTGAGCGACGCGGTCGTTTCAATCGATGTGTTCAACGATCCGAACAGGACCCTGCCGGAATACGGGCAGCCGGTTGCACTCGGGTTTTCGCATGACAACCTTCTCGTGCTGGATGAGAACCCGCGCTAGCTTGGCGTAACAGCAAGCGCTTCATGGATGCGATCGGCGCCTTGCATTGTTATGCTACTCATCATCGATGAGAGCGGGGGCAACTTGGTCGACCGGGAATTGCTCGACAGCGAGCCGAAACAGCCGTGCGCCGTGCCTGCGCAGGCAAGCCCGTGCGACGCGCTTTACATTCGCTCGCAGCCAACGAGCGTGGACCGTCCGTGCCGTCGCGCGCGTCTCGCGCTCGCCGCGACGATTCTCGGGTCGAGCATGGCGTTCATCGACGGCTCGGTCGTCAATGTCGCGCTGCCCGCCATTCAAAGCGACTTCAGCGCGAGCGTGCAGGCGGTGCAGTGGGTGGTGAACGCGTACCTGCTTTTTCTCGGCTCGCTCGTGCTGGTCGGCGGGTCGATGGGCGATCACTTCGGCCGCCGCACGATCTTCATTGCGGGCATCGCGCTGTTCACGCTCGCGTCGGCGGCTTGCCGGTTTGCGCCGAGCGTCCATGCGCTGATCGCGGCGCGCGCGTTTCAGGGCATCGGCGCCGCATTGCTCGTGCCGAGCAGTCTCGCGATCATAGGCGCCGTATTCGAAGGCGAAGCCCGCGGGCGTGCAATCGGCACCTGGGCCGGCGTGGGCGCGATTACATCGGCGGTGGGGCCGGTAGCAGGCGGCTGGCTCGTCGATGCATTGTCGTGGCGAGCCATTTTCTTTCTCAACGTGCCGCTTGCAGCGGTGACGATCGCGCTCGCCGTCTTGTCGGTGCCCGATAGCCACAAGCTCGATGAACCTCGACAAGTCGACTGGCCCGGCGCGCTGTGCGCGGCAGCAGGACTTGCCGCGCTCACATACGGCCTGACCGACGCCGCCGCGCACGGGTTCGCCGATCCGCTGGTACTGTCGGCGCTCGGCGCGGGTCTCGTCGTGCTCGCCGCATTCGTGCGGATCGAGGCGAAAAGCCGTTACCCGATGATGCCGCTCGACGTCTTTCGCTCGCGAGATTTTGCAGGCGCAAATCTCGTGACACTGCTGCTTTACTTCGGCCTCGGTGGCGTATTTTTCTTCCTGCCCTTCACGCTGATCCGCGCACATGGCTACACGGCGACGCAAGCCGGAGCGGCGCTGCTTCCGGCGCCCGTCATCATCGGTTTGCTATCGCGATTGACCGGCGGCCTGACGAGCCGCTTCGGCTCGCGCTTGCTGTTGACAGTGGGGCCAAGCGTCGCCGGACTCGGTTTCGCATTGCTGGCGCTGCCGTTTGCGGGCGGCAGCTATTGGAGCGGATTCTTCCCTGCGCTTGCCGTGCTCGGCCTCGGGATGACGATCACCGTCGCGCCGTTGACCACGACCGTCATGAATTCGGTGCCGGCCGACCGCGCGGGCATTGCGTCGGGCATCAACAACGCCATTGCGCGCGTGGCTAGCCTGCTGGCGATTGCCGTGCTCGGCATCGTGTTCGTCTGGTCGCACCACGCGGCGTTGTCGGCGCGGCTCGATGCGTTGCACGTGCCGCAGAATGCACGCGTGACTGCGACGTCGTTGCAGCCGGGAATCGAGTCTGCGACAGCGGCGGGCGATGGACGTGCGCTACCGGTCGCACGGGCAGACGCCGACGCTATCGCTGACGCGCTGCACGCCGTCGCGCTGGTCGCGGCCGCGTGCGCGTTCGCCGGAGCGGGAATTGCGGCGGCGACTATTCAGCCGCGCGAGTGATGGAATTGTCGTCTTCATCGACGTCCGTTTTCAGCGGCTCTTCAGCATGCTCCGGGTAAGATCAGTGGCGCGGACGGTTTGAGTTCAGCGCGCAAGCACATGATCGTTAGCCGATGACGCACCCATATCGCTATGCCGAGGCGACCGGCAAGCCGGCGATGAATTCATCGATCGCGGCGAACAGCGACGCGCGGCGCACGCCGTCCTGAGCCTCTATCGACAAACCTCCCATCAGCGTCATGCAGAGCGCGGCGATCGCTTGAACGTTGGCGTTGGCATCGAGTTCGCCTTCCTCGCGCGCCTGTTTGAGCCGCGCGGCGATCGCTCGCGCCACGTTGCGGCGTTCCGCGCGCAATTCCTCGCGTAGTTCGGCGTGCTCCATTCCAACCGACATGCCGCCGAGAAAAATCATGCAGCCACGTGGGGCCTGGCCGCTCGTGAACAGTACGACGCTCGCGCGGAACATCGCGCGTAGCGCGTCCAGCACCGATTCATGCGCGCGCAACTGCCGAACCGCTGCGCCGCCTTCCTCGCGCGCGTAGAGGGCCAGCGCCTCGCGATACAACTCCTGCTTGCTGCCGAAGGCGGCATAGATGCTTGGCGAATTGATGCCCATGGCATTGACGAGGTCGGACATCGAGCAGGTGTCGAAGCCTTTGGCCCAGAACACCTCCATTGCCCGCCTGAGCGCCGCATCGCGATCGAAAGCGCGCGGCCGGCCACGCGATCTTTGGGGCTCTTCCATGGGGCGCTGTCTGTCTAGCGTCATATTGTCTCCCGGCCCCACTGCACGCGGCGGCATTAATGACGTGCATGGAAATCACAATTATATGTCGAGCGTAACAAAATGTCTGGACCTTATCGCGCGATCGTCATTTAATATATGTGTCGATCGTTACATAAACCAGAGCTTTGGAGCTTTCCATGAGAACGTCTATTGCCGCTTTGTCTGCCGCGCTTTTCATTGCTGCGCCTATCACAACTTTCGCAAGCAGTGCTGCGCCTGTCGCCTCACCGGCGAGCCCTGTTTATTCAGTGTTCGTGGATCAACCGACGGGTTTCGCGTTCGTGAAGATGCCGTCAGGCTGGAAGTTCGTAGGGGCCGTATCGAAGAATGACGCGCAGCATCTGCCGGCCAACGTGCTGAGGTCCAGTTCGCTGCCCGAGGACTACGCACAGTCGACGGCTGCGGCATCACTGAAGTGAGTAAGTGGGGAACCCGGCTTTCGCTGGACTTCATGCGCCGGCAAGTGCATGCGAGGCCGACCTTGTGACGCGACTCGACGTTGACTCGAGTCGTCGCACTGACTTTCCACGCCGCTTCTTCGCATTGATAACGTCCGAACATCAATGCTTCAGAAAATTGCACTTTTTGTTTCGACCTTCTTGCGCAAGTATCTGATCTCAAGACGTTGATAAAAGAGAACGCGTCGGAGACAGGCACGAAGCGCGGATCAGCGTTTCGCTGCATCCCAGTGCACGCCCGTTCGCGGCTGCCGTCAACAGTCATCGACGCATAACTCGCGTAATCAATCTCGCTACTTGAGTCCTGCCGCCGCTTTCGAGCGCATCTAGCGGCAGCGGTGCATCTCGCGCCTGCCGCAGCGAGTCGATGGACCTTCCGTATCCACTTCATCCGTCATAGCTCAAATTCAGGAGACACGTCACATGCAGATCACCGGAATGTTGCACGGCTCGCGCCTGTTGCAATTCGTCGGCTTTCCGTCGAGCGAAGTGCTAGGCCCGGGCGCCAGCGAAGAAGAGATCAAGTCGCTCATCGACCGTCACGGCCAGATATTCATCAAGCCGGTGTTCAAGGGTGGCGTGGGCAAGAAGGGCAAGGCGGGCCTGCTCGGCCGCGCAACGGATCTGAAGACGGCGCTCGCCGAAAAGGAACGACTGTACTTCGCCGAACACGCGGTCGGCCATGTGAAAGCCAAGGCAAACGGGGTGACGTTCGAAGCGGGCGTGCCGGCCAAGCACGAAGTCTATTTCTCGATCACGGATTCGACGCGTTTCCGCGCGCCGACGATGACGCTTTCGCACATGGGCGGCATGGACATCGAGGAAGTCGACCCGAAGCACGTCGCGATGGTGCCGTTCGATGCGCTGACCGGATTGAAGGCGTTCGTCGTCGCGAACGCGCTGAGCGAGATCGGCGCGCCGCGCGAAATCATCTCGCCGCTCGTGCAGCAGTTGCCGAAGCTCTGGGAGCTGTTCCACGACTTCGGGATGACGACGCTGGAACTCAACCCCATCCGCATGCGCGAGGACAAGAAGGGACGTCTCACGCCCGTCGCATGCGACTTCAAGTGCGGATTCGATCGCGACGATCCACGCTTCTCGCGGCTCGGCCTGCCACCGCATCTGTTCGCCGCCGACTACTCGGATTTCGAACAGGAGATCAATCAACTGCGCACGCACCAGGGGCAAAGCGATGTCTACGTGATCAACGACAAGGGCACCATCCTCGCGCCTACCTTCGGCGGCGGCGCGAACTCGCTCGTCACGGAAATGCTCGGCGATGCGGCGATCATCTCGTCGGACTTCGGCGGCAATCCTCCGTACGAAAAGATGAAGGAAGTGGCGCGCATCTGCTTCCGGCACTGGCTGAAGCAGTCGAATGTGCTGTTCATCATCGGCGGCAAGTCCAACAACACCGACATCTTCGAGACCCTGCGCGCGATGGCCGATGCGCTGCGCGAGCACTTCAGCGCGCACGGCCCGACGCCGCTCTATGTCGTGCTCGGACGCGGCGGTCCCAACCTCGTGCGCGGCATGTCGGCGCTACGCGACACCTGCGATTCGCTCGGCCTGCCGTATCGCCTTTTTGGCTTCGATTCGGACATCAGCGAAGTGATCCAGTACGCGCGTCGGGCCGATACATGGATGCAATCGGGCGGACGCGCGCAAGTGGCGGCGCGCATCGGCGCGCGCGACGCGCAATCGCATACGGCATCGGCTTGAGGAGATCGGACATGCACAAGCAAGGCATTAGTCATTTCAAATACTTCGTCGGCATTCAGTCGCTGGCGGATATCGCGACGCGCGAAGACCGCGTCTGCGTGCTCAATATTCTCGGTGGCGAATCGTCGGACGTGACGCCGGTGAGCCACGCTTTCTCGGGCGGAAATGTCGTCTTCGGCACGGCGCCGGGCAAAGGCGGACAAGTGCTTGCGACGCCCGCGGGCGACATTCCGGTCTTCAACAACGTGCGAGAAGGGCTGGAGGCCGGGCATCGGTTCAACTGCGGCGTGGTCTATCTGCCGCCTTCGGCCGCGCGCGACGGCGTCGCCGAACTGATTCGCGTGAATCCCGATCTGCGCAAGATCTTCATCATCACGGAGAAGATCGCCGTGCACGATGCGCGTGAGATTCGCGCGATGGGTCAGCAGGCGGGCATCGACATCTTCGGCGCAAACGGGCTGGGCGTGGCGGACTCCTGGCAGCGCGTGCGCATCGGCGGCGCGCTCGGTGGCGACGATCCGGGCGCGACCTTGCGCCAGGGATCCATCGCGATCTTCTCGAACTCCGGCGGCTTCAGCACCACGATTGCGCAGTACCTGCGCATGAGCGGCTGGGGCACCTCCACAGTCATTTCCAGCGGGAAGGACGTCTACATCCACTACGCCGCGCCGGAATTCGCCTTCGCGCTTGCAAACGACGCGCGCAGCAAGGCTGCCGTGTTGTACTGCGAGCCCGGCGGTTACTACGAAGCCGACGCGAACTTCACGAAACCCGTGGTCGCGTGCGTGGTGGGCCGCTGGAAAAGCCGTCTGACGCGCGCAGTGGGACATGCTGGCGCGATGGCGGGGGGCGCCGACGATGCGCTGGCGAAGGAACGCTGGTTCAAGGAGAAATTCGGCGTCGAACGGCTTTTCACGCCCGACGATCCATGCTGCTCGGCGAAGGGCGCGGTGGTAACGAACATCGCCCATATTCCCGCCGCGCTCACGGCGGTGATGCGGGCGAACGCCACATTGCCCGACTTCGAGCCCGAAGGCAGTCTCGCGCTCAAGCCGTGGTTCGGCTCCGATCAGGGGCTCCAATTGCCCGACGATCTCGCGCTCGCGGTCGTGAAAGCCGTCGCGCCGTATGACGAACAGGTCGCGCGCGTGAACGACCAGATCGGCGCTATTGCTCCGCGCCAGCCATTGAAGGATGCCTCGGGCGCCTCGCAGATGGATGCGAAGACTCAGGTGAGCAGCCTGCACGGCGTATCGATGCTCGAAGCGGCCAAGCATTCCTTCGAAGCGAACGTCTGCCTCGCGCTGTTGCACGAGTTCGGCGGCGCGAACGACGAAAAACTGATGAACGTCGCGGTCGGCGCAGCGGTGAACCTGTACGGCAAGCCTGAACTGTCGGCCGCGCAGGCGGCGCGGGAGGCCGGCAATGCGCCCAACGCGGTGCTCGCCGCCGCCGCTGCGATCGTCGGGCCGAATCGCCAGCGAGCGGCGCGCGAGGCGGCCAGGCTGATGATCGACCGCTTCGCCGCGGCAAAGCTCGTCGACGCGTTCGACGACGACTTCGACATCGACGCGATCGACACCGAAGGCAGCGCGACCCTGTTCTCCGACGAGCGCGATCCGAAGGCCGAAGCCATGCTCGCCGGCCTCGCCGCCCGTGGCGTGAGTTCCGTGTTCGTGCGATGGCTTGCCGGCGGCCCGGGCCATCCGCGCGCGGACGCCGTGCTCGCGGCCATCACGACGACACTCGCCTGGGGCCCGCTCATGCGCAAGCGCATCTCGCGTCTGACGGCGGAAAGCCTGCCATGGTGGACGACGCTCTTCGGCACGCTGATCGGCGCGTCGGCGGACGCGTCGCGCCATCGTCCGGACAGCTTCTGCGATCTCTCCACCGATACGCTGCTCGGCGAGCGCTCGCTGACGGAAATCGCGTTCGCGGCGTTGCTCGGCCTCGAACCGTCCGCCGACGATCTGTTCGCATTCAGGACGTTGACCGGATTGCTGCTCACGAACGGACCGGGCGCGATCTCGGCGCAAGGCGCGAAGGGCGCGGTATCCGCCGATGGCCCCGAATCGCCCGAACGCGTGCAATTGAACAAGGCGCTGACGGGTTTTCTGACGCACACGGGCTATACGCACGGCGGCAACGGCTACGAGGGCATCGCCTTTCTCACCGATGCGTTTCGCGACAGCGCCCTCGACGATCCCGCGGACCCGCAACACGGCGTCGATCTCGAAGCGCTCGCGCGCCGTTCCGTCGAGCATTACGCGCGATACAAGGCGAGCCAGAAGCAGGCCGGCAGCCTCGACATCGCCAAGCTGCCGGGCGTCAATCACCCGGGTTTCAAGGACAAGCCGGTGAATCACGATCCGCGCGAGGTGTTTATCGCGGAGCTGTACGAGGCGCGAGGTGAGTACAACGCGTTTCATGCGTACTACCGCGCGCTGGTGCAGGCCTTGTTCGACGCGGGCGTCTCGCGCAATGTCTACTGCGTGAATGTCGATGCCGTGATCGCCGCGCTGCTGCTGAAAATGCTGTGGCAGCCGCTCAAGCGCGGCGCGTTCAGCGAGGCGGATCTCGAAACCGCCGCGTTCACGATCTTTCTGTATCCGCGCATGCTCGGTTGCGCCGCGGAAATCGACGATCACCTGAACCGCGGCCGCAACATGGACACGCGCACGCCCGCTTCACAGTGCCGTTTCGTGGCCTGAGCGCTGACATCCGGGAGGTCGGCCGAGCCGACCGTTTCCGGCGATTGATAACCACAGAACATCAATCGTTGAAAACATTGCACTTATCGTTTTGATGGCGGCAGGCCATCATCCCCGAAATACAAGAGCGGACAGACCGCACATTTCGGGACTTCAGGAGACACATCGATGCATCCCTCACCTTCGACCCTTTCGCCGGGACATTCAAAGGCTGCGGCGGTTTTCCGCGTAACGGCCGGCAATTTCCTCGAGCAGTTCGACTTCTTTCTGTTCGGCTTCTACGCGACGCAAATCGCCGGCGTGTTCTTTCCGGCATCGAGTGAATTCGCTTCGCTGATGATGACGTTCGCCGTCTTCGGCGCCGGCTTTCTGATGCGTCCGCTGGGCGCGATCGTGCTCGGCGCCTACATCGACGATGTCGGCCGCCGCAAGGGCCTCATCGTCACGCTTTCCATCATGGCGAGCGGCACCATCCTGATCGCATTCGTGCCGGGCTATGCGACGATCGGTCTTCTGGCGCCCGCGCTCGTGCTCGTCGGACGTTTGCTGCAGGGGTTCTCGGCAGGCGCTGAACTGGGCGGCGTGTCGGTCTATCTCGCCGAGATGGCCACGCCTGGCCGCAAGGGCTTCTTCACGAGCTGGCAGTCGGCGAGCCAGCAGGTTGCGATCGTCGTTGCCGCGGCGCTTGGCTTCTTGCTCAATCAGTCGCTCGACACCGCGGCTATCGCGAGCTGGGGATGGCGCGTGCCGTTCTTCGTCGGCTGCATGATCGTGCCGTTCATCTTCATGTTGCGTCGCAATCTGGAAGAAACGCAGGAGTTCAAGGCACGCCAGCATCGCCCGAGCATGAAGGAAGTGTTCCGCACGCTGGCGCACAACTGGGCCGCCGTGATCGCCGGCATGATGCTGGTGGCGATGACTACGTCGAGCTTCTATCTCATCACGGTGTATGCGCCGACTTTCGGAAAGACCGTCCTGCACCTGAGCACCGCGGACAGTCTGCTCGTGACCTTGTGCGTAGCCGTGTCGAACTTCGTGTGGCTGCCGATCGGCGGGGCGCTCTCGGACAAGGTCGGCCGCAGGCCGCTGCTCGTCGGCATGACGCTGCTTGCTATCGCGACCGCATACCCCGCATTGTCGATACTCGCCCACGCGCCGAGCTTCATCAACATGCTGCTCGTGCTGCTTTGGCTCTCATTCATGTACGGCATGTATAACGGCGCGATGGTCGTCGCGCTGACCGAGGTGATGCCGGTCGAGGTGCGCGTGGCGGGCTTCTCGCTTGCTTATAGCCTGGCGACGGCGGTGTTCGGCGGCTTCACGCCCGCGATTTCGACGGCGCTCATTCACATGACCGGCGACAAGGCGGCACCCGGATACTGGATGAGCTTCGCCGCCGGCTGCGCGCTTCTGGCGACGTTCGCGCTCTATCGCCGGCGCGCGGCAAGGCTGACTCCGGCGCACTGATGCGACGCTCGTCGCGACGAGCGTCTATCGAACCCTACACGACTTCGATCATGAAGAATTTGCTTTCGAAACTCTGCGCGGCGGCGCTCATCGCCGCCTCGGCCGTTGCGTCCAGCGTACAGGCCGCCGACCTGCACATCATGAGCTCGGGTGGCTTCACCGCGGCATACAAGGTGCTCGGTCCGAAGTTCGCGTCGGAGACGGGCAACACGCTCGACACCGCGCTCGGTCCGTCGATGGGCAAATCGCCCGAAGCCATTCCCAACCGCCTCGAACGGGGCGAGCCGGCCGACGCCGTCATCATGGTCGGTTATGCGGTCGACGAGTTGATCAAGCAGGGCAAGGTCGTGCCCGGTTCGCGCGTGGAACTGGCGGACTCGCGCATCGGTATGGTCGTGCGCGACGGCGCGGCGAAGCCCGATATCAGCTCGGCGGAAGGCCTGCGGCAGACTCTGCTGCATGCCAAGTCGATCGCCTACTCCGACAGCGCGAGCGGCGTCTATATCGAGCGGGAGCTGTTCACGAAGCTCGGTATCGAGGACCAGGTCAAGCCCAAGGCGAAGATGATTCCGCGCATACCGGTGGCTTCGGTCGTCGCGAACGGCGATTATGAGATCGGCTTTCAGCAGGTGAGCGAGTTGCTGCCGGTCAAGGGCGCGACGTTCGTCGGAAAGATTCCGGAGTCTTTGCAGTCTGTCACGCGTTTTGCCGCCGGCATTCCGGTGAGCGCGCAGCATCCGAAGGAAGCGAAGGCGCTCCTCGACTATCTCGCATCGCCCGGCGTGCAGGCCGATGTGAGATCGACCGGGCTCGATAGCGTCGCCGCGCATTGATCTAGCCTGCGCGGTCAACTTCCCGAGGTACTGCTCGCGTGGTCCTCTGCGCCGTCGGCGTCTACCGGCGCCGGCGCGCGCAGCATTTGCGCAAGACGCGCGCGATCGCAGGCGCCATCCCACATCGAAACGAAGATCACCGCGCACGCGTTGCTGACCACGCTCGTGAGCGCCCGCGCTTCGGACATGAAGCGGTCGATGCCCACCAGCAGCGCCACGCCCGCCAAAGGAAGATCCGGCATCACGGCCAGCGTTGCGACGAGCGCCACCAGGCCGCTTCCGGCCACGCCCGCCGCTCCTTTCGACGTCAGCAGCATGACCGCGAGCATCATCGCGATCTGCGACGCCGAGAGCGACACATCGCACGCCTGCGCGATGAAGATCGATGCCAGCGTCAGATAGATCGCGGTGCCGTCGAGATTGAACGAATAGCCCGCGGGCAGCACGAGTCCGACGACGCCCTTGTCGCAGCCGAGCATCTCCAGCTTCGTGAGCAGGCGCGGCAACACCGGTTCCGTCGATGAGGTTGCCAGAACGATGAGCAGTTCCTCGCGCAGATAACGCAAGAGCCGCCACAGAGCGAAGCCGTGCAGGCGCGCGAGCGGAGCGAGGACGAGCGCGACGAACAGCACGCACGCCACGTAGAACGACACCATCAACATGCCGAGCGAGCCGACCGAGTGAATCCCGAAGCGACCCACCGTGAAAGCCATCGCGCCGAATGCGCCGAGCGGCGCAAGCCGCATGATCATAGCGAGGATGCGAAACAGCGCCTGCGCGAAGCCCTCGATGAGCGCGAGCACGGGCCGGCTCGCAGCCGGATGCAGATTCAACGCGAAGCCGAATAGCAGCGAGAGCAGCAGCACCGGCAGCACCTCGCCCTTTTCGAAGGCGCCATACATCGTATCGGGGATGACGTTCAGCGCGAAGGCGACGAAGCCATCCGGATGCGCCTGCTTCACATACTGCGCGAGATTCGTCGTATCGAGGCTTCGCGGGTCGATATGCATGCCCGCGCCGGGCCGCATCAGAAAGGCCGTGACGAGTCCCAGCGCGAGGGCCACCGCAGTCAAAAAATAGAAGAGTCCCAGCGCCCGGAAGATCACGCGACCGATTGCCTTGCCGCTCGCGACCGAGGTGATCCCGGAGACGATCGTGCAGAAGACGATCGGCGTGATCATCATCCTGACGAGGCCCACGAAGCCGTCGCTGACAGGCTTGAGATGCGAGCCGGCTTGCGGCCAGAAGTGCCCGAGCGCCATGCCGAGCACCATGCCCAGCACGACCTGCACATAGAGCAGACGGAGCGTTCTCGCCACCCTCACGACGCGGGCTTCCTGCTTGGGCGCGCTTTGCGGGCTACGTCGTCGGTTGACGTGCCGCTACTCCTGACATCGCCTCTCATATCCAGAATCGTTTGATGAAACTCCTGCGCGGCTGGCGTGAGCGTGCGTCCGCGGCGCCTCACGATGCCTACTCGTCGCTTCACGACAGGGTCCACCAGCGGCACACTCGTGAGGATGTGATGATTGCGTCCCGGCATGGCCATCGACGGTACGGCAGCCACGCCGAGGCCCGCTTCCACCAGACCCAGCATGGTCGTGACGTGACGCGTTTCGCATACGCTGGGCGCGCGCGGCGACACGGCCGAAAGAGCCTGATCGAGCAACAGACGATTGCCCGACGTCTTGTCCACGGAAACGTAGTCGTGCTCGTAGAGTTCGTTCCAGGTCACGCGTTTCTTGCGCGCGAGCGGGTGGTCACGACGGCAAGCCGCGACGAACTGCTCCTGCAGCAGCACTTTGAAGTCGACCTCGGACTCCTGGCTTCCCATGAAGCTGACGCCGAAATCAGCCTCGCCGCTGAGAACGGCGGAGAGCACCTCGTTCGCGCTCGCATCGAACAATTTCACCCTGATGCGCGGAAAACGGCGATGGAAGCTCGCAACCGCGCTTGGCAGGAAGTAGTAGGCCACGGATGGCACGCAGGCAATGGTGACATGACCCAATCGGCTCGACGAGACATCGCGGATGCCGAGCAGGGCGACATCGAGATCGTCCAGCAACTGCTCCGCGCTCGGCGCGAATGCCCGGCCGACAGTCGTGAGCGTCACGCTGCGCGTGGTGCGTTCGAAGAGACGCACGCCGAGCGCTTCCTCCAGCTTGTCGATCCGGCGGCTCAGCGCTGGCTGGGAGATGTTCACCGCCTCGGCTGCCTTTCGGAAGCTGCCCAGTTCCACCACGGCTCTGAATGCCTGCAAGTCGTTGAGGTCGAAGTTGACGCCCACGGGCCATTCTCCGCGTTCTTAGATGCCGATATTGTGCATGACGCAGCGGGCGCGTCTATTCCTGCGGAGAGGGACGTGATGTGGATCGGAAGGGGGCGAGGGTGGGGGCCAGTTCCTGAGGGTTCTCGGGCCTGCGTCGTTAAGCGCCCGAGGGCGAGGCGATCGACGGCATTTCGGTGCTTTCGTTCGCCTCTGCTAACGGCCGCTTACCGCGACGATGATTCACTCAAGCATTAGCTCTGTGCGGTCCAAAGGTCATCGACAGCGCGAATCGCGAGCAAGTACCCGTTCGCGCCCGCCCCGCAGATCACCGCGGTCGCGGCCACCGAGATTGTCGAGTGACGGTATTCCTCGGAGCGCCGGTGAATGTTCGTGATATGCACTTCCACCACCGGCTGGCGGATCATCTTGACTGCGTCGAGCACCGGAATTCGCCCGAACGAAAAGCCGGCCGGGTTGATGACGAGCGCGGCGTCCTGCAGGAATGCTTCCTGAATCCAGTCGATCAGTTGGCTCTCGCTGTTGGTCTGACGGAACACGCAATCGAACTTGAGATCCTCGGCAAGCGCGAGACAGTTTTGTTCGATGTCCTTCAGCGTCGTATGGCCGTAAAGGTGCGGTTCCCGCAGCCCCAGCATGTTCAGGTTGGAACCGTTGAGGATATACAGTTTGCGAGTCATGGTTTCAATGGGTGGCGCTGCGTTCGAGGGCCGTGTCTTTGGTTTCCCGCGACGTGGCGATCATGAGGAAGGAGAGCAGGTTCAGCGAGCCACACACAGCGACGATGGCCCACGGTGAACCGTGAAAGGCATTGAGCAGGGCCACCGCGACGATCGGCATGGGCCCGCCGGTGAGCAGATTGGCCCCCGAGTACGACAGCGCGGACCCCGTGTAACGCGCTTCGGTCGGGAAGGATTCGGCGAACCATACCGGCTGGATGCCGCTCTGGAACTGCGTGAAGCCGAGAAATGCGCCCATCACGGCCATCGTCATGGCGACCGAGTGCTGGTTGAGGATCGGAAAGTAAATCAGACAGCAGACGAGCGTGCAGAACGAGCCGATCATCAGCGCGCGCTTACGCCCGATCCGGTCGCTCAGATAGCCGCCCGCGAGCGCACCCGCGATGGCGCAGACATTGGCCACCATCAGCAGCATGAAACCGGTCTGCTTGGGCACGCCGAGGTTCTTCGTGAGATAGCTCAGCGAGAAGACCACGATCAGATAGAACAGCGCCGCCGGGCCGCAGAAGAACAGCGTCAGACGCAGTGCGGTCCGCCAGTGAAACTTGAAGACGATGCCGAGCGGATTGGCGGCGCGCGCGCCTTCGCCCTTTTTCTTCAGCGCCTCGAACGCCGGCGTCTCGCTGACCTTCATGCGGATATAGATTCCGAGCAGCACGAGCACGAAACTCGCGAGAAACGGGACTCTCCATCCGAAGGATTCGAAGTCATCGGCCGAAAGCAGGGCGGACAGTGCGAAGAGCGAGAAATTCGCCAGGATCTGGCTGAGCGGCGAGCAGATGCCGAGCAGGCCGGAATACCATCCGCGTTTCGTCGCGGCCGCGTGTTCGACGGCCATCAGTTGCGCGCCGGTCGATTCTCCCCCGAGCGCGAACCCCTGGATGATGCGCAGCGACACCAGCAAGGTCGGCGCAAGAATGCCGACCTGCTGATAAGTGGGCAGCAGGCCCATCATGAACGAGGACGCGCCCATCACCGAAACCGTGACGAGCATGAGGTTGCGCCGTCCCCAGCGGTCGCCGAGCATGCCGCAGATCACCGCGCCGAGCGGACGCGCCGCGAGCCCCGCCCAGAAGCTGGCGAGCGACGCAAGCAGCGACGCAGTCGGGTCGAGCGATGGAAAGAACAGCTTCGGAAAGATCGTGGCTGCGACCACGCCGTAGAGCGCGAAATCGAACCACTCCAGCGCCGTGCCGACGGTCGCGCCCGCCACTGCGCGACGCGCCATCAAGTGGGCCTGCGCGGATCGTTCGCCCGCGGCCATGTTGGGGTCAGCGGTAACTGACATGGATGTCTCCTGGTTCTCGGATGTTGGCGTTCGTTTCTCGGACGAACAAGTGTTATTGTTGGCTCCACCAACGCCACATGTTCCGGACCGGAACTGCGTTTCATATCGCGAAAGCTCGACGATCCATGTCGCTGAAGAACGGCCTGAGAATTCTGGATTTCCTCGCGTCGCAGGGCGAAGGCACGGGGCTGCTGGAGATCGCCGATGCGTTAGGCATGCCGCGGAGTTCATGTCATCGCGTGCTCGCCGAGCTGGTCGAAAGCGGTTATGTGCGTCAGTTCGCCGACAACAGCCGCTACATCCTCACGATGCGCATGACGTCGAACGGCCTCGAGTTTCTGAGCCTGACCGGCATCGCGGACATCGCGCAGCCGATCATCGAACGTGTCGCGGCGCAGACCGGCGAACTGGCGCGGCTGTCGCTGGTGGATGGCGACGCCATCATCTGGGTCGGCAAGGCGGACGGACAGCGCACGGGCTTTCGCTATGATCCCGACATGGGTCAGGCCGCGCGGCTTTCGTGCACGTCGACCGGTCACGCGTGGCTCATGACGATGTCGGATGAACAAGCGGCCGCGCTCGTCTTGAAGCAGGGCTTCGGTCAGCCGAAGGAATTCGGCCCTAACGCGCCGACGACGCTGAAGGCATTGTTCGGTTTCCTGCACGCCGCGCGCGTGCGCGGCTACGCAATGATCGACGAGGTGTTTGCGCCGAGGATGTCGGCGGTCGCGGCACCGGTGGTCAGCGGCTCGCGTTGCGTCGGCGTCATTAGCCTGGCGGGCCCGCGCAAGCGGCTGACCGCAGAGAAGATCCACGAGTACTCGGAACTGCTGCGCGAGGCCGCCAATGAACTCGCTCAGCTCAGCAATATGGCTGGGTTTCCGAGCCGGCCACCTCTGGGCAAGGGATGAGGGAGCGGGGGCGGGACTCGTCAGGGAGCCTTCATTGCTGGAATACAAAAGACCGGATAAATGCGTTGCGCCATGAAGAACGGCGCCGCGACGGCCACTAGAATTCCCGCCTAATTTCAATGTAATTGCCGTTGCGGTCCAACTGACAGTCGAGCAAGAACTGACTCACTTCCGCTAAGAGTCAGTCAGTTTCCGCCGCAAACCAATACGCATTGGGTCATCGCCGCAAAGTCTCTAATGACAGCTTCCAGAACCCTTGGTTTAGTACGACTCATAAAGCCCATGCCAGTGAATCGTCGATTCTTAGTGCGGTAGGTGTCTCGCCGACGAGCCAGCGCGGCGGAAAAAAGCAGCGCCTGCATGCAGCGGAGCACTTGGCTCTGCTCGAGGCGACCTTCGACGAATCAATATCGCGCACGTTGTCGAGTTTTAGCGCCGCTTCTTGCGAGCGGCTTCGTCTCCAGGCGCATCAATCTCGTTTCCCAGCCGCTTCAGCCGATACCGCAACGGCCGGAAAGCAGCCCTTGCGGTCTTCCTCTTTCGCTTGCCGTTCGACCCCGAGGACCAGACCCGCATCTCGACGGTCAGAGCTTCATGGGCACATGCGGGGGAGCGGGCTCGGGCTCGTTCTCCAGAGCAGTCATTGAGTGAATGACACCCCATAGCTCGACAAGTGCTTTTTCCTTCTCCACGTCATGCCCTCCGATGACCTGTGCCATCTCGGTCCGGGAAAGCTCCTCTTCGTGGCGAAGGTCGACAATGTTCAGTGCGCACATTTTGGTCACCTATTTCAGTAAGGCCCGAAGGCCGGGAGAATTGAGCGCGTATGGCGTCGCTCGCCCTCTTCATCACAGGTTCCGTGCCATGCGATGCGCGACACAGCGGCCGGCGCGTAAGTCATTGAAGTTAAAGGAAACGTCGACGCGGGAAACTGCCGTCCGAATGGCTCGTCGGGGCGAACTGTCGGTTGGCCCACGACACATCGGGGCACGGTTGTTGGGCGTCGCAGACTGGCGAGTTGCCGTGTAACGCATGGCCGCCAGTGTGCGTCAGGACACTGCACGTCTATTCCCCCCGACTCGACCGCGGGTTGCGGAGACCCGGATATGATCTACTATCCTCCTCGAGTGGCTTGGTCGATGAAAGATAAAGCGACGTACTAGAAAGGTTAGCCGCGAGAACAGGCCGCACCGATGCTGCAAGTCGCGATTAACGCGCTCGGCGGCGGCCAGTAACCGACGAGGCCATTGAGCCGATTCCGAACGGGGAGTGAGCGCTCTGGAGGCAATCGTGCACGCGAGCGAATATCGGTTCGTTACCGTCTGGAAGATCGGGGCGCCAATTCAGGCGGTATGGGACGCCGTTCACGATCCGGCTGCGTGGCCGCAATGGTGGACCTGCGTCGAGCGCGTGAGCGAAGTGGAAAGCGGCGCGGCCGATGGCGTGGGCGCATTGCATCGTTACGTGTGGAGGGGTCGCCTGCCGTATCGCGTGCGCTTCGATATGCGCGTCACGCAGGTTAAGCCGCTCGTGTTGCTCGAAGGCGTGGCGAGCGGCGATGTGGAGGGGATCGGGCGCTGGACGTTCTCATCGAGCGATGAGCTCACCGCCGTCCGATACGAATGGCGCGTGCGCACCGGCCGTGGCTGGATGAATCTGCTCGCTCCCGTGGCGCGCCCGCTCTTCGAATGGAATCACGATTACGTCATGCAGCAAGGCGGCGAAGCGCTCGCAAGGCGACTCGGCGCGAAGCTGGTGAGCATTGGTCATCGTGGGCGGAATAGCTAAGACCCGAAGCCATGCAACTCGCGATTGCCTGCTCAGACCACAGCCGGTCGATAGGGCGCCGAAGCAGAACCGAGGCCGCGTAGCCCCGGCATGTGAAGTCGCGCACTGGACCCGCTCGGCGTTGCTCAAGAGCCTTCCGGGTGTTCCCTCATCCTTCGAGGGGTGATCTGAACTCCGCATCATCGTATAACCGCCAGCAACGACACGTCCGCATGCTCCGCTGTAGAACCTTTCTGAGGAAGCTTCGAACAGGTGCTGACGAGTCCTGCTGCGCGCAGCGAAGTGAGCAACGCATCCATGCTCCCCGCCTGATGCGTCCATGTTCTTTCGGCCGTGCTCACGTCTTCATTCGGCCGCAGCCGTTTGCCGCCCCGCCGGAGGCGCTGCATCGACGGCCCGGGGGCGCTGCCCGCGCTGGACTTTGAACCACGCGGCATATAACGCCGGCACGAAAAAGATCGTCAGCACCGTCGCCACCGTGAGGCCTCCCATGATGGCGATTGCCATTGGGCCCCAGAAGACGCTGCGCGCCAACGGGATCATTGCAAGCACCGTGGCCGCGGCGGTCAGCATGACGGGACGCGTCCGATGGATCGCGGCTTCCAGCACCGCATTCCAGGGATCGAGGCCCTGTTCGGTCTCCTTGCTGACCTGATCGACGAGGATGACCGCATTGCGCATGATCATGCCGGACAAAGCGGTGATGCCGAGGATCGCCACGAAGCCGAGGGGCGCCCGGAAGATCAGCAGCGCGGCCACGACCCCGATGAGCCCGAGCGGTGCGGTCAGAAGCACCATGAACATCTTGGAGAAGCTCTGCAACTGCAGCATCAGGATTGACAGGATCGTGATCAGCATCACCGGAAACACCGCCGCCAGAGCCTTGTTCGCCTTGTCGCTTTCCTCGACGGCGCCGCCCACGTCGATCCGATAGCCAGACGGCAGCTTCGCCTCGATGCCCGCGAGCCGCGGCACGATCGACTGCGTGGCCGAGACGCCCTGCTCGCCATCCTTGACGTCGGCGCGCACCGTGATGGCCATGTCGCGGTTGCGCCGCCACAATACCGGCTCTTCGAGCACGTCGCGCACACGCGCGACCTGAGACAGCGGTACGACCGTTCCGTCGCGTGTGTACACATTGACGTTCTTCAGCGTGTCGAGATCGAGGCGCTCGGAAGGCACGGCGCGCGTGACGATGTCGACCAGGTCTTCGTGCTCGCGCAACTGCGACAGGGCCGCGCCATTCATGAAAACCTGCGTCACGAAGGCGACGTCCGCAGGCGCCAGGCCGAGCGCACGCGCCTTGTCCTGGTCGAGATCGACGCGCAGCGTGCGCACCGGGTCGTTCCAGTCGAGTTGTACGTCGCGGACCTTCGGGCTCGACGCCACCACCGCCTCGACCTCGCGCGCGATCTCGCGAACCTTCTGCTTGTCCGAGCCGACGACGCGGAACTGCACCGGGAAGCCAACCGGCGGACCCAGTTCCAGGCGCGTGACGCGGACCCACGCCGCGGGGAACGTGTCGTTGGCGATCGACATCAGGCGCGAGCGCACGCGTTCGCGCGCTTCCAGGCCTTTGGTCATCACCACGAAGACGGCGTAGCCGGGGTTCGGCAGTTCGGGGTCGAGCGCCAGGTAGAAGCGGGGCTGGCCGGCACCGGTGTATGCCGTGTAGAACTTGACATCCGCGTCCTTCGCGAGCACCGCCTCCATGTTCTTGACTTGCTCGGTGGTCGCAGCAAACGAAGCGCCTTCCTTCAAGCGCAGTTCGACGATCAATTCCGGCCGGTCGCTGTTCGGGAAGAACTGCTGCGGCACGAGTTGACTGCCTGCGACGGCCAAAGCGAATGCTGCGACCGTCGCGCCGATGACCCACCATCGCCTGGCGATGGCGAGCTCGATCATTCCACGCAGCTTGTTGTAGAACGGCGTGCGGTAGGGGTCGCCGCCGTGGTCGTGCTTTTTGATGTCCGGCAGAATCTTCACCGCGAGATACGGCGTGATGATCCCGGACACGAACCACGAGAACAGCACGGCGGTGCCCACGATCCAAAAGATGCCGCCCGCGTACTCGCCCGTCGTCGATCTGGACAAGCCGATGGGCATGAAAGCCGCAGTGGTGATCAGCGCGCCGGTAAGCCGCGGCAGTGCAGTGGACGAATAAGAGAACGCGGCGGCTTTCACGCGGTCCCAGCCTTCCTCCATCTTCACCACCATCATCTCGACGGCGATGATTCCGTCATCGACCAGCAAACCGAGGGCGATGATGAGCGAGCCGAGCGACACGCGCTCGAGATTCCAGCCCATGCAGAGCATCACCAGCGCGACCACGCCGAGCACGATGGGCACCGAAAGGCCCACGACGATGCCGGTACGCCAGCCGAGGCTCAGAAGGCTCACGACCAGCACGATCGCCAGCGCTTCCAGCAGTGAGCGCTCGAACTCCCAGACCGATTCGCCGACCACGGTCGGCTGGTCGGCCACGCGCTCGAGCTCGACGCCGTACGGCAGCTCCGACTGCACCCTGGCGATCGTGCCTTGAAGCGTTTTGCCGAGTTCGACGATGTTGCCGTCGTCGGTCATCACGATGCCGAGCATGAGCACCTGTTGCCCGTTGTGGCGGATCGTGTACTGCGGCGGGTCCTCGTAGCCTCGCGTGACGGTAGTGAAGTCGCCGAGCTTGATGACGCGCCCGGCGGCAGCGATCGGAACGTTGCGGATGTCGTCCAGGTCGTTGAACTGACCACTGACCCGCACCATCAGGCGGTCAGTTCTGGTATCGATCTGGCCGCTTGCTTCCACCGCGTTCTGATTGCGCAGGCTTTCCGCAATCTGGAGGGGCGTGATGCCGAGCGCGGCGAGGCGCTCGTTGGAAAACTCGACATAGACCTTCTTGGCCTGCTTGCCGTAGACGTCGACCTTCTTGACCATCGGCACCCTGAGCAGGCGCCGCTTGATGTCCTCGGCGATGTCGCTCAGCTCCCATTGACTGATGCCGTCGCCCTTGACCGCGTATAGCAGGCCGGTGACGTCGCTGAACTCGTCGTTGAAGATCGGACCGATGACGCCGTCAGGCAGCTCGAGCTTGATGTCGCTGAACTTCTTGCGCGCCTGATACCAGGCTTCGCGCTGGTCCGCATGCGACGTACCGCCCTTGACCGAGATCAGCATGCCGGCGTATCCCTGCCGGGCGTAGGTCTTGACCTTGTCGAAGTGGTCGAGCTGCTCGAACTTCTTCTCCATGCGGTTGACTACCTCGTCCTGCATCTGTTGCGCGGTCGCGCCGGGCCAGATCACCACCGCCGTCATCGAAGGCACCGAAAAGTTAGGATCTTCCAGCTGACCGAGCCTGGTGAAGCCCAGCACGCCTCCGATCGTGATCGAGAGGATCAGGAACAGGACGATGGCGCGATGGTTCAGCGCCCATTCAGTGAGATTGAGCGACTTCATGTGAAACCTTCTTCGTTTCGACTTCGCTCCGAACGCCGCCAAGTACCACCTTCAGGCCCGGTGCCATCTTGTGCACGCCCGCGGTGACCACCAACTCGCCGGCCGGCAGCCCGGAGACAAGCACGTCGTCGTTGCGATACCCGCGCAGCTCGACGGGCATGAGATCGACCTTTCCGGTTGCGTTGGTCCCTTCTTGACGAACCACCCAGACTGCGGGCCGGCCATTATTCTGAGTGATCGAACCAGCCGGGATAGCGGCCACGTCGTTTTGCGCCGCCGGGCGCTCGACCACGAGCGTCGCGGTTGCGCCAAGCGGCAGAGATCGGGGCACCGCGGGCTTCAGGCGCGCGCGGAAGGTGCGGGTTTGCGCCGCAGCCTGGGGCGATAGTTCACGCAATACGACATCGAACGTGTCGGCGGATGCGCTGGCAAGCCATGCCTTGTATCGCGACGTCTTGAACGACTGCACATGGTCCTCCGGCACATTGACGACGATCTCGGGCTCGGCGTCCTTCGCGATCGAGACAATGGGCTGCCCTTCGGCCACCACCTGGCCGGTCTCGAACTTCACGCTCGTGACGACCCCGTCCTGCTCCGCGCGCAGCGTGGTGTATTCGAGACGATTGCGGGCGAGTTCGAGATTGCGCGCGTCGGCTTCGGCGGCGGAACGCGTCGTGCGCGCGTTCGTCTGCGCTTTTTCGTCGTCGGACGGACTGACCGAACCATCGGCCTTGAGCGCTTCCAGCCGCTTTCGATCCGACTCGGCTTGCCGGGCCTGCGCTTGCGACGCGGTCAACTTCTCCTGCGCGGCCTGCACCGCAAGCCTGTAATCTGTGCCGTCCAGGACGGCGAGGACGTCGCCTCGATGCACTTTCATGCCCACGTCCACCTTGCGGCTCACGATCTTCCCGCCGACGCGGAAACCCTGATCGACTTCATAGCGCGATTGCACGGAGCCGAAGTATCGATCCGTCTCCTGAGTCTTGTCGTAGCGGATCTCCGCTGTGCGAACGACACGCAACGCTTCAGGTGGCGGCTTTTCCGAGCAGCCTGACAAGATCGCGGCGAAGCATATGACTGGAAGCGCCCGGCAGACATGGGTTCTCACGACAGTTCCTCGTTTCGGACGATGGTTCAGGATTTCGGGGAATGTGCTGCATCCGCACCGCTCGATGTCGCGGAGGGCTCGAACACTTCCCACCCGCCACCGAGTGCCTTGTACAGTTGCACGCTGTCGAGCAGCAGTTGGGTGTTGGCGTCGTTGGCGCTGACTCGCACTGACAAGCGCGAGCGCTCTGCATCGAGGAGCGGCAAAAGATCGGTCTGCCCGCGGTCGTACAGCGACTGGGCGCGTCGCAGGGCCGCCTCGGCCGAACTGGCGGCGCCATCCAGCAGTTGCGCGCGTTGCCGCTCGTCGTCGAGTGCGACGAGCGAATTCTCGACATCTTCGAGTGCGCGCACGATCGCGTTCTCGTAGCGAAGCACCGCTTCCTTCTGCCCGCTCTCGGCGATGTCGTTCAGGGCTTGCGTCCGTCCCGCGTTGAAGATCGGCATCGCGAGTAATGCGGCTACATTGGTGAAGCGCGCCGCGCCGAGCGCCATGCCGTTGACGTCGAGCCCCTCGCGGCCGAACAGGGCCCCGAGGAAGAGACGGGGGAACCATTCGGCCTTCGCCTGTTGCCGACGCGCATTGGCTGCGTCGAGTTGCGCCTGCGCGGCGAGCAGATCCGGCCGGCGTTGCAAGAGTGCGGCTGGCTGTCCGGCGCGCGCGGTCGGAGCGGCAATATCGACGCGCGACGGCGCGATACTCGACGCGGCGAACGCCTGATCGCCGATGAGCACGGCGATGCGATGACGCGACACCGCGGCCAGCGTTTCCAGCGGCGGTATTGCGGCGTGGGCCGTCGCCGCTTCGGTCTGCGCTCGCTCGACGTCGAACGGCGTGGCGAGGCCGACGCGCTGGCGAGCCGTCACGAGCCGTAGCGTCTCGTCACGCGCGGCCGAGATCGCGCGGACCGTATCGAGTTGCCGCAACGCGCCGACGAGCGTGAAGTAGTTCGTGGCCACGTCCGACACGACCAGCAGACGCACGCCTCTCGCGACGTCCTCCGCCGTGCGCGTGTCCGCGGCGGCCGCTGCGGCGCCCGCGCGCAGTCGGCCAGCGATGTCGATTTCCCAGGAGACGTCGACGCCGGCTTGCCAACCCTTCGTGTCGGCGGCCTCTGGCACGGTCTGCTTGAAGAACGAATCGAAACCGGTCTTGTGATCGAAGGCTGCGCCATAAATCCCGACGCTGGGAAACAGCCATGACCGGCTGATCGTCTCGCCGGCCCGCGCCGCGCGCACGTGCTCCATTGCAACCTTGATGTCGCGGTTCTCCTGCGCCGCCCGACGAACCAGGTCCCCCAGCACCGGGTCACCGTAGCTGTCCCACCAGGCGGTCTCGGGTTCATCGACGGATGCCGGCGCCGCAGCGAATCGGCCGGGCATGTCGACGGAAGGGTGCATGTCGGGGGCCGCGCAACTCGCCAGTACGAGCGAAAGCGCCACTGCAAGCGTGGCCGCGAGCGCACGCCGTGACCGCTTTGCCATGTGAGGCGCGCAGTAGCTACTCTCGCTCATGATCCAATACTCGACGATGAACATAGGGTGGCCATGACAAGTGAGCATCGTTGCCCCGACCGACCTGGACGTGAGCCGAATGCCTCAGTCGATGCGTGCCGTGGGGGATGGTTCGTCTTTGTCGGTATTCAACCTATCCGCGCCGCGACGGGATTTCTTTGATGCACATCAACGTGCCGTCTACCCGAAAGATCGTCGCGCAATGACTGCGACGGCGTAAGTTTTCATCCTCCAAGTTAGCGCTGCTTCTCGATCGCTTTGCTCGACGTGCCGACCATCGACATGTGCAGATATGGATGCGTCGCAGCCGACGGCCCGGTTGATCTGTATCAAGCCAGCGTCTCGCGGCTACGAGCAACATGCTGCAAACGTCGCAACCGCTAGCGCGACGATTGCCCATTCACTCTATCTGCGAGTCTCCCCCATGGATGCAGGAACGCAACTGTCCCGCAGCCACGACATTGCCCTCAAAGTCGGGTTGCTTTTTCAGAAGCGCAGTCAGCTCGCTTGCGAGTCTTTCCAGGCGCGTATGCGCGAATCGCTCGGTGGCAGTTCAGCGGCGTGGCCTGCCACGCTCGCAACGCCGACGGGCGCGCAGAATGGCTGGCGCTATGCAGTCGATTCTGTGCAGCGGTCGATACTCTTCTGGGACACGATGCGCGAACGCGGCAACAACTTCGTGCACATGGAACTCGAGGGTGGGCCCACGCCCGTATTGCACTTTCAACATGAGACGCTTCTCGACGGCCGCAGCTTCGAACGACCGGTGAACTATGCACTGCTGAAAATCATTCCGCCCGACGGCGTCAGAATCGATATGAAGAAGCGGCCTTACGTGATCATCGACCCGCGTGGCGGACATGGTCCCGGTATTGGCGCTTTCAAGGACGACTCACAGGTGGGCGTTGCATTGCGTGGCGGACATCCTGTGTACTTCGTCATATTCTTCGTCGACCCCGAGCCCGGGCAAACGATGCTCGACGTGTGCGCAGCCGAGCAGCAGTTCGTCAAGAAAGTGCGTGAACTGCATCCCGACAGTCCGAAGCCTGCGATCGTCGGAAACTGCCAGGGCGGCTGGGCGGCCATGATGCTCGCAGCCGCCGATCCGGAGGACACCGGACCCATCGTCATCAACGGCGCGCCGATGTCCTATTGGGGCGGCGCATGGCGCGAAGGGGAAGGCGACAACCCGATGCGTTATGCCGGCGGCATGCTCGGCGGCACCTGGATGTCATCGTTCGCCGCTGATGTGGGCAACGGAAAGTTCGACGGCGCCCATCTCGTGCAGAACTTCGAGAACCTGAACCCCGCAAACAGCCTTTGGGACAAGTACTACAAGGTGTATTCCAACATCGACACCGAGCCGCCGCGCTTTCTCGAGTTCGAACGCTGGTGGGGCGGTTACTACCTGTTGAACCGCGACGAGATCGAGTGGATCACCCGCAATCTCTTCGTCGGCAACAAGCTATGGTCCGGCGGTGTGCAGTCAGATAATGGAAAAACCTTCGACTTGCGAGAAATACATTCGCCGATCATCCTCTTTGCGTCGATGGGCGACAACATCACGCCGCCTCAGCAAGCCTTCAACTGGGTTGCGGACGTGTATGGCAGCACCGAGGAGATCAAGGCGCGGGGACAGGTGATTGTTGGGCTCGTGCATCAGGACATCGGCCATCTTGGTATCTTCGTATCAGGCAAGGTCGCGAAAAAGGAGTATTCGCAGATCGTCTCCGTGCTGGAGGCGATCGAGCTGTTGACGCCGGGCCTGTATGAGATGGTCATCACCGAGCGCCCGGGCGATGCGGAGCGGACTCAATACGATGTCGAGTTCCGCGAACACCAGCTCGAGGACATCCGTGCGCGGCTCAATCGCTTCAAGCGTGTCGACGAGAAGCCATTCGAGATTGTTGCTGCGGTCTCGGACTTCAATCAGCATGCCTATGAACTGTTCGCGCAGCCGCTCGTGCAGTTCATGTCGAACGAAATGAGCGCCAAGATGCTGCGCGAATTGCATCCCTTGCGCCTTCAGCGCTGGGTGATTTCGGATGCCAACCCGTGGCTATGGTGGCTCGGTCCGGCCGCGCAGACCGTCAAGGCGCACCGGGAAGCGGTCGGCCCGGACGATCCGCTACGCACGGCCGAGAGCAAGGCTTCGGACCTGGTGAGCGCCTCACTCGATTACTACCGAGCGATGCGCGACGCGCTCACTGAGTCGGCGTTCTTCTACATATACGGGAACATGTTCTCGCTCTATCTCGCCGACAAACAGAAGGCGGCGGGGCCTCAAACGGAAGCAGAGCCGGACCTGCGCAGTCTCGCAGTGGTCAAGAACGCGCTGGCATCCGTCACGCACGGCGGCTTCGCCGAAGCATTCGCACGCATCTGGCATCTGTTGTCGCCCAAGGGAGAGCCCGTCTCGCTGGCCGAACTCACACTGGGCCAGGAGATGCTGAAGGACTATGGCGGCTACCTTCCGGCGCTTCCGATCGAACAGTGGCGCCGGATAGGGGGTGAGCAGGAAATCATCGTGCAATTCGAGCCGGAACAGGCGCTTCTCACGCTGCCCGTGCTTCTGGCCGAGCGCGCCCAGTGCGGGAAGCTGCTCGCGCTGCTCGACAAGATTTTGGCCGATGAGCGGGTTCGCCAGATCCGCCCCACAGAGGCGCAGACGGCGATGCTCGCGCGCATTCGAAACGTGTTGAAACGCGACTCTGAGCGCGAACGGCGAAGCGTGGCGATGGCGCAATCCTAGCGTCGGATTGATAGCGATCGGCAGGTGCCGTTTGAAGGTTCTAATGCCATGCCGTGCAAATCGAAGGCAGTCCGACAGCGAGGACTCGACGGGTTCGAGGGCAACATCATGACATTCGTGCTAGTGAACAATATCGAAGCGGAAAGCTCTGACGACGAGATCAAACAGTTCTTGGCCAAGTATGGCTTTCCTCCGTGCGACGGAATCGAGCGTGTTCCTGGGGACGGCTCGGCGCCAGCGGCCGTGCTGATATTCGAAAGGGCTGATCCGGAGCTGCTGCGGCGCCTGCAGCCGCGCGTGCACGACCTGTTCTGGAAGAATCGAAGAATCGTGGTACAGGTCGTGAAGGACCGGCCGGAGTGAAATAGTCGTCGAGTCGTCGGAGCCTTCCTGGCGTTGCGTCAGACAGTGCAGAGAGTCGCTTTCCATGTGGCCGACGTCTTCCGGAATGGTGCGACCGATCCGCGCAACACAGCAAGCGACCGGATTGATGTTGGCCCGCCTCTGCGACGTCGCTGCCTGAGTACACGGCTCAACGTTCGCGCCTCGCGCGACTCTTGGCCGACAGGGGTTAGTCGCTGCGGCGTTCGTCGCTTCGTCGTCGAATCCGTGAAGGACTCGCCGCTTTGGCCACGCTCACGCGAGGGCCCTGGCTGCGTATCCGATGCCGCTCATCTTCACGGATTTACGCCTCGTTATCGCAACAACGCCGGATCAAAGACGCGATGACAGAAGGACATGTGGTCTCGTGCTTCGCTTGACCTGAGTCAAAGGCCCCGTAATGTTGCCGCGCATACTGACCGCACGTCCGGTGCCTCACCACACGAGTCGCCGTCTTTCGTCCACGGGAGTTTCTCATGAGTACATCGATGAAAGCCGCTGTCGTTCATGCGTTCGGCGAACCTTTGCGCATCGAAGAAGTGCCGGTTCCGACGCCGGGCCGCAACGAGATACTCGTGAAGATCGCGGCGTCGGGTGTCTGTCACACGGATATCCACGCAGCCGACGGCGACTGGCCCGTGAAGCCCACGCTGCCGTTCATTCCCGGTCATGAAGGCGTCGGTTACGTCGCCGCCGTTGGAGCGGACGTTACGCAGGTGAAGGAAGGCGATCGCGTCGGCGTGCCGTGGCTCTACACGGCGTGCGGGCACTGCGAGCATTGCCTCTCGGGATGGGAAACGCTTTGCCATGCGCAGAAGAACACGGGCTATTCGGTCAACGGCGGCTATGCGGAATACGTACTCGCCGACCCCGACTATGTGGGCCACCTGCCGAAGCAGGTCGCCTTCGACCAGATCGCGCCGATTCTGTGCGCGGGCGTGACCGTCTACAAGGGCATTCGCGTCACGGACACGCGGCCCGGACAATGGCTCGCCATTTCCGGCATCGGCGGGCTCGGGCACGTTGCAGTCCAATACGCCATCGCGATGGGCCTGCATGTGGTCGCGGTGGATGTCGATCCGGCCAAGCTCGCGCTCGCCCGCGATCTCGGGGCGAAGCTGGCAATCGATGCATCGCTCGGCGATCCCGCCGCCGTCATCCAAAAGGAGATCGGCGGGGTGCATGGCGTGCTGGTCACGGCCGTGTCGCGCAGCGCGTTCGCGCAGGCGCTCGGCATGGTGCGCCGAGGCGGCACAGTGTCTCTGAACGGCCTGCCGCCGGGCGACTTTCCGCTGCCCATCTTCTCGACCGTCCTCAACGGCATCACCGTGCGGGGTTCCATCGTCGGCACGCGGCGCGACCTCCAGGAAGCACTCGACTTCGCCGCCGAAGGCAAAGTGCGCGCGCACATCCGTCGAGACCGGCTGGAGAACATCAACTCGGTGATCGCCGATCTGAAAAGCGGGAAGGTGGACGGTCGCGTCGTGCTCACGCTGGAATGAAAGCGGGAACAGCGCGTGTCCACGGATGATACGGGCGATATGCGACGCGCTGTGAAAGCCGGTGAAGTCGCGCCTCCTCCCATATCTCTGCAACGATATTTACGTCATGGAGCAAGGCGGCGAAGCGCTCGCAAGGCGACTCGGCGCGAAGTGGCCCGCGTGGCTCTTCTTCGATGACGAAGCCATGAATTGCGCCCCGAACCCCTGCATATAACGTTGACACCGGACACCTCGGGCCGTCCTCATTGACCGCGGCGTCACGCGCCCTTGTTCTCCACCAGCGCGGCAATCTGCACGAACTTAACGTCGGGGCGCACGCCATACAGGCCCGCTATTCGATCCAGATTTTCATTGCAGAAGAATGCATTGGCGACGTCGTCCGAGTCCCACACATAGAAGTTCGTCGCCTCGCGCCGCGCGGAATCGACCGTGAACGCTTTCGAGTGTAAGCCCGCCATTCCTTCGAACTTCGCGCGCGCGGTCTGAGCGATGTGCCGAACGGCTTGCTCATCGAAGTCGTCGCCGTAGCGAAATCTGACGAAAACACCAATCATGTCATTTCTCCTTCCGGGACTTTCAGGCAGTCCCGATCTGCGGTCGCGCGGCGGGCTCGCAATCGCTTAATCGGCCATTGCCGGCCGTCGCCACTTACTTGCACTCCGTCTCGAACCACTGGTCGACCAAGCGCTGCGCTGCGTGCAGGTTCGCGGGGTAGTGGGGGTCGTCGTGCCACGGTGCAGGGTTGTAGCCGGCTTTTCTCAACGCCGAGAGCTCGCTGCGGTGTTGCGTCTTTGTCGGGGGCTGCTTGTTTTTCATCGCGGACAGGTCACGGCACTCCGTCGCTGTCAAATGTCGTCCGCCTTGTGAGACGTCGGCGGCAGCAGCGTTTCCGGCCTGTAGGAGCGACAAGGCCGCAAGCGTTAAGCAGCTACCCTTGAGGCTTTTCATAGCAACCTCCACGCGTCGTGATTAGCAGCGCTCGGCGGTGCCAGCCCGCCGCCCGCGCGTCGACTTCCGCATTCATTGTGCTCCAGTCGGCGCAGAGGCGACCAGAGGGAACCAGCAGCGCGATATTCTTCAGCAGCACACGAAGTATGTGCCTCGAAAGGCATCGGGCTTCGTCGGTATGGCTGCCAGGCGCCAATGAGGCCGGTCGCTGAGACCGCCGTGTCGGGCGTGCGTCTTGTTGCGGTAGATTCCTTCGCGCGTCTCGCCGTGAATGCTCCAACGATCCCTCCGGCCGCCGGCGTGCTCGCCAAGCATGACTTGTTGCATCACGAGCACGCCGTGCCCGCTTCAACTCACGGCAGCCTGCACCTTCTTGCCATCAGGCCGTCCGAGCCCGGTACACGCATCCCATCCGGCCGACGCCGCAAAATCCCCGTTATTGCCCTGCGTGATATCCACGAGCAGCGACGGGTTTTTGTAGAGCTGCGGATTGATGTATCCCACCGGCGCGCCCTTGATCGCATTGATGCGCGCGATGAGCCCGGCCCATAGCGGTGCGACCGCGCTCGTTCCGCCGATCACCATGTTGTGACCGTCGACACGCACTTCGTAGCCGGTCTCGGGATCGGCATCCCCCGCGACGTCGGGCACGCCGCGCTTCGTGAGCGGACTGTGCTGACCACCCGCGCGCGTGACGTGAAGCCCTTCCTGCCACGCCGGCAACGCGAAGGTCGCGCTCACCCCGCCGCCGCTCGCACCGCCGCCCGCGCCATTGTTCCAGACGGTCTCGCTGCTCGACTGATTGCCGTTCGCCCGCAGCGACGTGCCGCCGCAACCCAGTGCATACGTGCTGGAGGCGGGAAAATCGACATGATCGGCGCCGTCGTTCACGCCGTCGCCCGAACCGTTGTCGCCCGATGCGACGCAGACCGTGATGCCGAGCGCTGCAGCCGACTGGAACGCCTGATCGAAAGCGCTTAGGGCCTGCGGCGTCCATTCCGATTCGGGACCACCCCAACTGATCGAGATGACCGACGGCCTGTTCTTCGTGTCATGAATCGCCGTGCTGATGGCATCGAGAAAGCCTGCGTCGGTGTTGGGCGCGAAATACACGACAATCTTCGCGCCCGGCGCGACGGCGCCCGCAACCTCGATATCGAGCATCACTTCGCCATCGGGGCCGTTCGGATCGCCGGTCGGATGGTTCCGAGCGTGATCGACGGAGACCGCGGTCACGGAAGGCGCGGCCACCCGCAGCGAGGCGAAATAGGTCTTCAGATCGGCGGGTCTGAATCCTCCGCCAAGCTCGATCAGCGCGATGCACTGACCCTTTCCGTCGCCTGCAGGGAAGTCATACAGCGACGCGATCTGCACCGGCGTGAACGCAGACGGCCCCGCCGCTGCGGCCGCCCAGCGCACATTGCCGTGCGGCGCGCGTGCGCGGAAGTTTGGCCGCGCCTGCGGGCGGTTGTCGAGACCCATGACGGCACCGACCACGCCGTTCAGTTCGTCGGGAAGATGGACCGCTCCGACGCGCCCGCGATACGTGCCGCCCGCATGCTCATACTGTTCGAGGCTCACGTTGAAGGCCGCTTCGAACTGGGAGACGGTGCCGGACAGCACCACCGCGCGCCGTGCCGCATGACACTCGACCACCGCGAGACCGTGCCTCTGTGCGAACGACCGAACCGCCGACAGGTCCGCGTCGTCTGCGCCGAAGTCCCTGGTGAAGTCATCGTGACCGATATGCCTCGCCGATGTCCCTTGCGCCGCGAGTTCGGCCATATGCTTCGCGAATGCGTCGCTCGACCGCCGCCGCACCAGCAGGGTGACCTCGAGGCGTTCGTCCGGGTCTGCCTTGCCGACGGGCTTCGCGCCTTGAAGGGGCGCGCGCTCGCTTCCGTTGAGTGGATGGATTGCCATGTCTGACTGCTCCTAAGAGACGCCGCCTCCGTGCGCTGTCGCATCGATGCCAGGCGGGCGGCGACCGGGCATCGAATGATAGTCAGGCGTACTTCCGTTTGGGTCGGGAGATGGGCGAAACGCTTTTTGTCTTTCGCGTGGGTGGCGCGCGGATTTTGCTGCATCCACCGATGGAATACATTCTCGGCTCGTAATGCGCGATGCACCATCCTGCATAAGTCGCATATCCGGATGGGGGGACGCGCCTATTCGGTACCTGCACGAGAATCAGGGCGCCGGCCCGGGCCAACGCCATTCATCGGCTTTCAAGAAACAAGCGCCGGGGCAGTCTGCTGATCCGTCGGCAATTTTTTGGTGAAGCTGCAGGCTACGCGTCGGGCTCAAGCTCCTACCCCGCGCGTCGAAGAATGAGCAGTCTCCAGGTCCGGCAAACTTTGCACCGAGGCATGATTTCATCCGGCCGGTCGCGTTGAGGCAGGGCAGGGTGGACGCACCGGCGAGGGCACGTTATCGCTCACCGGAATAACCCCACGGTTCCGCTGTAATTCGCGATGCCTTCGCCTTTGGAGGTTTCATGCTCGACAAGACAACTGCGCGTCTCACGAAACTCGCTTGCCTCGTATCGGACGGTCTTGAACCCTGGTCCCTTCGAATCGGGGGAAACCCGCTACGCCGCCGATCAAGAAAATACTGGAGCTGAACATTTTTGCGTCGCACAATTTGCTGTCGAGACGCAATGACCCTCTGTGCATGCAAAAAAGTACATAAAAAGAGGCGAAAAGTTGGTAGAAGCGCGACACTGACCGATCTAAATTGGCGTCAATAGCCGGCGCCCCGAAAATGGCAACAAGCAGCCGGCAATAAAAGAAACTGGAGACGGCTTCATGAGGCACCCCGATCTAGAGGTGGTCGACGTTCGACACGGCGAGTCCTTCAAGGCCTGGTCGCACGGCTATCCGTACAAGACGGTGCGCTGGCACTTCCATCCGGAATTCGAGTTGCAGTTGATCGTCGCCACGCACGGCAAGTTCTTCGTCGGCGATCATGTCGGCTCGTTCGGCCCAGGCAACCTCGTTCTGATGGGAGAGAATCTTCCGCACAACTGGGTCAGCGAAGTGCCGGACGGCGAATTCGTGGAGCGGCGCAATCTCGTGATCCAGTTCGGCACGGACTTCGTCAAGCGCTGCATGGAAGCATTCCCCGAGTGCCGCGACGCCCAGCCGTTGCTCGACAACGCACGTCGCGGGATCCTGTTCGACTCGCAGACGAGCGCGGTCGTCGCGCCGCTGTTCGAAGAACTGTTGACGGCGCGCGGCATCCGGCGCATTTCGCTGTTCCTTCGTATTCTCGAATGCCTTTGCGATGCGAAGGAACAGACGCTCCTCGCGAGCATCGCTTACGAGCAGAACGTCGCTTCGTCCAAGCGGTTCGGTCATGTGCTTGCGCACATCGGCAAGAATCTGGCGTCGGATCTGCGCGAGTCGGATCTCGCCGGCCTCGCCGGACAGAGCGTCAGCGCATTCTCGCGCGCGTTTCATCGCCATACGGGCGCGACGTTCGTTCAGTACGTGAACCGCCTGCGTATCGAAGCGGCGTGTCACATGCTGCTCGCCGACGAAATCAACATCACGCAGATCTGTTTTCAGGCCGGCTTCAATAACGTGTCGAACTTCAATCGGCAGTTCCGGGCGGCAAAAGGCATGACGCCGTCCGAGTTCCGCGCGCTGCAGCGGATCAATGCGCGCAGCCGGGAAGTCAACTTGAACGCGCCGTCGGAAGGCAGCCCGGAGCATGTGTCGCCGGGACACACGGCCGCCGGCTACGCGTCGTCCGTCGATCGACGAATGCGATCGTCGCCCACGTAACGACCAACGCCCAACGCCCAAGGCGCTCGCGCTCTTTTCGCCGTAAAGCAGCCGTCTTGTCGAGATTCGCCCTTCGCTCGCGCGAGGGCTTCATTCACCCTGAAGAAGTGCAAGTTAATTAGGAGACACAACTATGAACCGCATGTCCGTTTCGTCGCTGCGCCGGGGCGCGTTGATCGGCACGCTTGCTTTTGGGGGCGCGCTTTGCGGTGTCGCGCACGCGGCGGCACCGCTCACGATCGGCATGACCTTCCAGGAAATGAACAACCCGTATTTCGTCACGATGCAAAAGGCGCTGAACGAAGCGGCGAATTCGATCGGCGCGAAGGTCGTCGTCACCGACGCACACCATGACGTCAGCAAGCAGGTCAGCGACGTCGAAGACATGCTGCAGAAGAAGATCGACATTCTGCTCGTCAATCCCACCGATTCGACCGGCATTCAATCGGCCGTCACGGCGGCGAAGAAAGCGGGCGCGGTCGTCGTTGCAGTCGATGCGAACGCCAACGGTCCCGTCGACTCCTTCGTCGGCTCGAAAAACTACGACGCCGGCGTGATGTCGTGCGAATACCTGGCGAAAGCGATCGGCGGCAGCGGCGAAGTGGCGATCCTCGACGGCATTCCGGTCGTGCCGATTCTCGAACGCGTGCGCGGCTGCAAGGCGGGGCTCGCGAAGTTCCCGAACGTGAAGCTCGTCGATACGCAGAACGGCAAGCAGGAGCGCGCGACCGCATTGTCGGTGACGGAGAACATGATCTCCGCGCATCCGAACCTGAAGGGCATCTTCAGCGTCAACGACGGCGGCGCAATGGGTTCGCTCTCGGCCATCACGTCGTCGGGCAAGGACATCAAGCTGACGAGCGTCGATGGCGCGCCCGAAGCGGTGGATGCGATCCAGAAGCCGAACTCGAAGTTCATCGAAACGACGGCGCAGTTCCCGGCCGATCAGGTTCGCATCGCGCTCGGCGTCGCACTGGCCAAGAAGTGGGGCGCGACGGTGCCGAAGGCCGTGCCGGTCGACGTGAAGGTGGTCGACAAGGACAACGCCAAGGGCTTCACCTGGTAAAACGCGATGTCGGCGGACGGCTCGCCGTCCGCCCGAAAGAGGCGCAGATGGACATGATTCTCAGGCTCAAGCACATCACGAAGAGCTTTCCCGGCGTGAAGGCGCTGCAGGACATCCACATCGAGATCGCGCGTGGCGAGATTCACGCGCTGCTCGGCGAGAACGGCGCGGGAAAATCGACGTTGATGAAGATCCTTTGCGGGATCTATCAGCCCGACTCGGGCGAGATCGAGATCGACGGGCAGACGCGTCAGTTCCACAACTATCACGATGCGGTCTCGGCGGGCGTGGGTATCGTGTTTCAGGAATTCAGCCTGATTCCCTACCTCAACGCGGTCGATAACATCTTCCTGGGCCGCGAGCGCCGCACGGTGTGGCGCACGCGCGACCGCGCCGCGATGCGCCGCGAAGCCGCGGATATCTTCGCGCGCCTCGGCGTCGGCATCGATCTGGACGTGCCTATCCGCACGCTGTCGGTGGCGCAGCAGCAGTTCGTCGAGATCGGCAAGGCGTTGTCGCTCAACGCGCGCATTCTGATTCTCGACGAGCCCACCGCCACGCTGACGCCCGCCGAGGCCGATCATCTGTTCACGATCATGCGGCAGTTGAAGCAGCAGGGCGTGGCGATGATCTTCATCTCGCATCATCTAGAAGAGATCTTCGATGTCTGCGACCGCATCACCGTGCTGCGCGACGGCCAGTATGTCGGCATGACGGACGTGGCGAAGACCGATGTCGAGCGGCTCGTGGAGATGATGGTCGGACGGCGCATCGAGAGCAGCTTTCCGCCGAAGCCCGCGTTACGCGACGATGCCAAGACCGTGCTCGACGTGAGCTCGCTGCAGATCACGAAGGACGGTCCTGTCAACGCGTTCACGCTGCGCGAGGGCGAGATTCTCGGCTTCGCGGGGCTCGTGGGTTCGGGCCGCACGGAGACTGCGCTTGCCGTGATCGGCGCGGAGCCGGTTCATGCGAAGGAGATTCGCGTGCACGGCGCAATGGCGAAACTGTCGGACCCCGCGGATGCGCTCCGTTCAGGCATCGGCATTCTGCCCGAGAGCCGCAAGACGGAAGGGCTCGTCACTTCCTTCTCGATCCGCGACAACATCTCGCTGAACAACCTCGGCAAGTATCGCTCGCTGCGCTGGTTTTTGAACCATCGCATCGAAGCGCGCACGACGGCGGAGATCATGAAACGCGTCGGTGTGAAGGCGCCGTCGATGCACACCGAAGTCGCGACGCTGTCGGGCGGAAACCAGCAGAAAGTGGTGATCGCGCGCTGGCTGAATCATCACACACGCATCCTCGTTTTCGACGAACCGACGCGCGGCATCGACGTCGGCGCGAAAGCGGAAATCTACGGGCTGATGCGCGAACTCACCGCGCGCGGCTACTCGATCATCATGATCTCGTCGGAGCTGCCGGAAATCGTCGGCATGTGCGACCGCGTCTGTGTGTTCCGGCAGGGACGCATCGAGGCGATTTTGAGCGGCGACGAGATCGATTCGAACACGGTCATGACCTATGCAACAGCCGGGGCACGCGGAGCGACACATGAACACGCCTGACACATCTTCTCCGAACTCACGTGACGTCGCGGCCGCCAGCGCGCACGGCAGCGCGAGCTCGCGCTTCGCGAGCTTCAGACGCTCGACGCTCTTCTATCCGCTCATCGGGCTGATCGTCGTCTGTATCGTGATGATGGTGGCGAGTTCGAGTTTCCTGTCCGCCGCGAACCTCGAAAACGTGCTGCGGCAAGTGTCGATCAACGCGATCATCGCGGTCGGCATGACCTGCGTGATTCTCACGGGCGGTATCGATCTGTCGGTCGGTTCGGTCATGGCGCTGTCGGGCACGATCGCGGCCGGATTGATGGTCTCGGGCCTGAACGCGGTCGCTGCCTTGCTGACGGGCGTCGCCGTCGGACTCGGCTTCGGCGTCGCCAACGGCTTCTTCGTGGCGTTCGCGCGCATGCCGCCGATCATCGTCACGCTCGCGACGATGGGCATCGCGCGGGGCCTCGGTCTCATCTACACCGGCGGCTATCCGATCGACGGCCTGCCCGACTGGGTCAGCTTCTTCGGCAGCGGCAAGGTGCTCGGCATCCAGGCGCCGGTTCTCATCATGCTCGCCGTCTATCTGATTGCCTGGCTGCTGCTCGACCGCATGCCGTTCGGCCGTTACGTCTACGCGATCGGCGGCAACGAGCAGGCCACGCGCTTGTCGGGCGTGCGCGTGGCGCGCGTGAAGCTGATCGTCTATACGCTGTCCGGGCTCACGTCCGCGTTCGCCGCGATCGTGCTGACCGGGCGTCTGATGAGCGGCCAGCCGAACGCGGGCGTCGGCTTCGAACTCGACGCGATCGCGGCGGTGGTGCTCGGCGGCACGTCGATATCCGGCGGACGGGGATCGATCCTCGGCACGCTGGTCGGCGCGCTCTTGCTAGGCGTGCTGAACAATGGCCTCAACATGATCGGCGTGAATCCATACGTACAGAACGTGATCAAGGGCGGAATCATCCTGCTCGCGATCTATATCAGCCGCGAACGCTCGCGCTGATCTCCTCAAGCTGCGAACCTTCAACGAGAGACATATGACGACACAGAACACCGAGTCCCGGATGACCGCCATCGTGTGCCACGCGCCCGAGGATTACCGCGTCGAACAGGTGACGAAGCCGCGCGCCGGCCGCAACGAACTCGTGATCCGGATCGCTGCCTGCGGCATCTGCGCGAGCGACTGCAAGTGCTACACCGGCGCGAAAATGTTCTGGGGCGGCCCGAGCCCGTGGGTGAAGGCGCCGGTGATTCCGGGCCACGAATTCTTCGGCTACGTCGAGGAAGCGGGCGAGGGCGCGGCCGAGCATTTCGGCGTGCAGGTCGGCGATCGCGTGATCGCGGAACAGATCGTGCCCTGCGGGAAATGCCGCTATTGCAAGTCGGGCCAGTACTGGATGTGCGAGGTCCACAACATCTTCGGCTTCCAGCGCGAAGTGGCCGATGGCGGCATGGCCGAGTACATGCGTATTCCGCCGACGGCGATCGTCCACAAGATTCCGCTCGGCGTGTCGCTCGAAGACGCGGCGATCATCGAGCCGCTGTCGTGCGCGATCCACACGGTCAATCGTGGCGACGTTCAACTGGACGATGTCGTGGTCATCGCCGGGGCGGGTCCGCTCGGTCTGATGATGACGCAGGTCGCGCATCTGAAGACGCCGAAGAAACTCGTCGTGATCGATCTCATCGACGAGCGCCTCGAACTTGCGAAACAGTACGGCGCGGACGTGGTCATCAATCCGACGAAGGACAACGCGCTCGACGTGATCAAGTCGCTGACCGATGGCTACGGCTGCGACGTATATATCGAAACGACCGGCGCGCCGATCGGCGTGACGCAAGGTCTCGATCTCATCCGCAAGCTCGGGCGCTTCGTCGAGTTCAGCGTGTTCGGCGCGGATGCCACGGTGGACTGGTCGATCATCGGCGACCGCAAGGAACTGGACGTGCGCGGCGCGCATCTGGGACCGTACTGCTATCCGATCGCGATCGATCTGCTCGCGCGCGGGCTCGTCACGTCGAAAGGCATCGTCACGCATGGGTTCTCGCTGGAGGAATGGGACGAGGCGATCAAGGTCGCGAATTCGACCGATTCCATCAAGGTGCTGCTCAAGCCCGCCGGCGAGCGCTGATCACGCGCGGAGAAGCGATGGAATACGTGATTGGCGTGGACATAGGCACGCAGAGCACCAAGGCGCTGCTCGTCGGGCGCGATGGCGCGATCGTCGCGAAGCATTCGAGCAGCTATCAGCCGGATACGCCGAAGCCGCTTTGGGCCGAGCAATGGCCGTCGGTGTGGTTCGATGCCGTCGACGAATGCATCGCGCATTGCGTGGCGCAGGCTGTGGCGCAGGGCATCGATGCGGCATCCATTCGCGGCGTGTGCGTGAGCAGTCTGTACGGCGGCTCGGGCATTCCGGTGGATGAAGCGATCGAACCGCTGCATCCCTGTCTCATCTGGATGGACCGGCGCGCGACCGGAGAAGCCGATCGCGTGCGCGAGCAGGTCGATCTCGATCGATTGCAGGCGATCACCGGCAATGGCGTCGACAGCTATTACGGTTTCACGAAGATGCTGTGGCTGCGCGAGCATCGTCCGGACGTGTGGGCGAAGACGCGCTATTTCCTGCCGCCGAACGCGTACGTCATTCATCGTCTCACCGGGGAGATCGCGGTCGATCACAGTTCGGCGGGAAACATCGGCGGCCTGTACGACGTCGCGCGGCGCGGCTGGTCCGCCGAGATGCTGGACGCGCTCGGCATTCCCGCGCGCATGATGCCGCAGCGGCTCGTCGAATCGACGGATATCGTCGGCGGGTTGCTGCCGCAATGGGCCGCGCGATGGGGCCTGGCGGCGGGCACGCCGGTGGTCGCGGGCGGCGTCGATGCGGCCGTGGCGACCTTCGCGGCCGGCGCGGCGCGCGCGGGACAGCACGTCGCGATGATCGGCACGAGCATGTGCTGGGGCTACATCAACCAGCACGTCGATGCGCGTCATGGGCTCGTGTCGATGCCGCATGTACTCAACGGCACGCGCGATCTATACGTGTTCGGCGGCGCGATCACGGCGGGCGCGTCGGTGACGTGGTATCGCGAGCAGTTCTGTCAGGCGGAGGTCGCGGCGGCGCGCGCGTTGCCGCACGGCGATCCGCACGTGCTGCTGGAGGAAGCTGCCGCGCGCGTGCCGGCCGGCGCGCAAGGCGCGATGTTCCTGCCGTATCTGATGGGCGAGCGCAGTCCGGTCTGGGATGCGAAGGCGAGCGGCGCGTTCATCGGCCTGAGCCTCGCGCATACGCGCGCGCATCTCTACCGGGCCGTGCTCGAAGGCGTTTCCTTCGCGCTCAGGCACAACATCGAGGCCGGACGAAAGGGCTCGGAATCGCTCGACGACAAGCTGATCGTCGTGGGCGGCGCCGCGCATTCGCCGCTGTGGATGCAGATCATCGCGGACGTCACGGGCTTTCCTGTCTGGACGATCGGCGAGGAAGTGGAAGCCGCGTTGGGCGCGGCGCTGCTCGCGGCAGTCGGCACCGGACTCGTGACGCACGATACCGCGCAAACCGGCTGGTCGACGCTCATCGAGCGCGCGCGGCCGGACGCTGAGAGCGCGGCCCGTTATGCCGATTATTTCGATGTCTACACGGCGCTTTATCCGGCGCTCATGCCATCCATGCACAGGTTGCAATCGATATGAAAACCGAGTTCGACTTTAGCGGCAAGCGCGTTCTGGTGACGGGCGCATCGAGTGGGATCGGGCGTGCCTGCGCGCAGACGCTGGCGCGTTGCGGCGCACATGTCGTCGCGGCGGGGCGCGATGCCGCCGCGCTCGACACGCTCGCGAACGAAACGGGCTGCGCGACGCTGCGGCTCGATGTGGGCGCGCATCGTTCGGTCATCGATGCGGCGCTGGAGCCGTTCGATGCGTTCGATGGTCTCGTGAACTGCGCGGGCATTGCATCGCTCGAACCGGCGCTCGAATTCGACGCCGACGCATTCGACCGCGTGATGGCCGTCAATGCGCGAGGCGCCGCGCTGGTCGCCCGAGCCACCGCGCTGAAGATGGTCGGGCGCGGCGGCAGCATCGTGAACGTGTCGAGTCAGGCGTCGCTCGTCGGCTTGCCGGACCATCTCAGCTATTGCGCGTCGAAAGCGGCATTGGATTCGATTACTCGCGTGCTTTGCATCGAGCTCGGACGGCACGGCATCCGCGTCAACAGCGTCAATCCGACGGTCACGCTCACGCCCATGGCACGCTTTGCCTGGAGCGATCCGATCAAGAGCGAGCCGATGCTTCAGGCGATTCCGCTCGGACGGTTCGCGGAGCCAGAGGAAGTCGTGGCGCCTGTGTTGTTCTTGCTGAGTGATGCGGCGTCGATGATCAGCGGGGTTTCGTTGGCGGTCGATGGGGGGTATACGGCGCGGTGAAGGATGGTTGAATTGACATAATAGAAGTTATCGTCATTTAGCTATGCGCATTCTTAATGCTTATGACGCTGAGGGGTCTCCCCTGAAACAATCACGGACGGCTTCAGTCCGGCATCGCGCTTGATAATAGTTGATAAGCGGTATAATAGCGCTATGTCGACCGGAGGAGCGAAACATGATTAGTGCGGACTTGGGACAGCAGCTCGAGGGATACATTACAAAGCTTGTCGAGACGGGCCGCTATGGCTCAAAAAGCGAAGTGTTGCGCGAGGGGGTGCGACTCATTCAGGACCGCGAGACCCAGCTAGCGGCCCTGGACGCCGTCATCGAACGCGGAATTGCTGATTCAGACGCGGGCCGAGGCAAGGCCGCCGATGAAGTATTCGACCGGCTCGAAGCAAAGTATAAGGCGATGGCTAGTCGAAAAGCATGATCGTCCGCATCCTGCCTGACGCTCAGGCGGAACTAGAAGCGATTGGCGATTACATCGCACGCGCCAATCCGCAGCGCGCCTTGAGCTTCGCTCGCGAACTGCGTGACAAGTGCACGAGCCTTGCAGACATGCCACGCGCCTACCCGCTGGTGCCGCGATACGAGGATCGCGGTGTCCGGCATCGGGTCCACGGTAGCTATCAAATCTTCTATCGGGTCACCGGAAACCCTGAGCGCATCGACGTAATCCACGTTATAAACAGCGCGCGGGACATTGCCGGAATCCTTTTTTTATAGCCCCCGTCGGGAAGCGCGAAGCGGGGTAAGGCGCGTATGTCAAGCGCCACCGCAAGCGGATGGCGTTCTAAGCTCGCTGCTATTGAAGATGAAGTGCGCTGGCTCGTCGTCGACAACTAACGGTGAGACGCGGACGGTCACAGGAAGGACTCGACTCACCGGGGGCGTCTCCTGGTTGCCATGGTCGTCGTCCTCAAGAGATCACAGGCGCATGTCGCCGCAGCCAGTACTGAGACGCGTGCCAAACAAGCCGCAGACTGTCACTAAGAGCGGGGCGCCGGACACCCGCAATGACTTCGCGGCGCTGCGGGCCTTCGCTGTTTGTACATAGCTTGGAACCCCAGCCGCCTGCGTTGGCTGTACGGTGTCAGAGCTGCCTGCTCCGGCGAATGACCGCTTTTCGGTAAGCGGATTTCGTATGGCACCACCCGATCCCGAATCGACCTGGCCGTTCGTAATTCCGGCTCGATTGTCGAAACCGTGATTGAAACGAACCACCGATGACGCGCCCCATCAAGGAATCGGTTCTCGCGCGAGGGACGCCGCCTCATAGTGTCTTTCATCACGCTCATGCCGCAAAGTCGGCGCCGATGCCGACAGCAATCGTGTATAGGCGTGCCGTGGATGCGCGAACACCGCCTCCACGTCGCCCTCTTCGACGACGCGCCCCGACTTGAGGACGAGCACTCGATCGCACAGATGCCCCACGACATCGAGGTCATGGGAGATAAAGAGCAGCGCGGTCGCATGCCGGGCTTGCAGGGACACCAGCAGATCGAGCACCTGCGCCTGCACATAAACATCGAGCGCAGAAACCGGCTCGTCGCAGACGATCAGCGCCGGTTCCGGCGCAAGCGCCCGCGCGATCGCCACGCGCTGCCGCTGCCCGCCAGAAAGCGACGCCGGCCGTCGGTCCAGATACGCCGCACTCAGCCCGACCTGCTCCAGTAATTCGACGCTGCGAGCAAGGACCGCGGCCTTCGAAAGACCTCGCGAATGCAGCCCCTCGAACAGCAATTCGCGCACGGCATGCCGCGGGTCGAACGAACTTAACGGATCCTGCGGGATATATTGCATGCGCGAGCGCAGCGCGCTACGCGCCGTCTCGCCGATACCGGCGCCGTTCCATTCACGCCCCAGAAAACGCACGGCCCCGCGATCCGGCGTAAGCAGCCCCAGCACGATATTCCCGCAAGTGCTCTTGCCCGATCCCGATTCGCCGATGATGCCAAGCACCTCGCCCTCGCGCACGCGAAACGACACATCGTCGAGCGCGGTGAAGCGTTGGTCGCGACCCCCGCCGCGCCGTGCATAGGTCTTGCCGATGCCTGCCACATCGAGCACCGCGCGATCTGACGGGGCCGCCCGAGGCGGCAGTTGATCGCGCACGATCGCCGGCATCGCTCCGCGCGTCGTGACCGCCATGCGCGCCGAACTGAGCCGATGCCCGCGCGACTCCAGCGATGGCTGCGCGGCCAGCAACTGCCGCGTGTAGTCGTGCGACGGATGCTGCAGCACGTCCCGCGTTGCGCCGCTGTCGACGACCTTGCCGCCGTGCATGACGAGCACGCGATTCGCGATGCCCGCGACTACCGCAAGATTGTGGCTGATCAGCAAGACGCCGACGCCCTGCGCGAGACGCTCGCCGAGCACCGCGAGCACTTGCGCCTGCACGGTCACATCGAGCGCGGTGGTCGGTTCGTCCGCGATGACGAGCGCCGGGCCGGCCGCAATCGCCGACGCGATCAGCGCGCGCTGCCGCAGGCCGCCCGAGAGTTCGTGCGCGTATTGCCGGGCACGCATCGCCGGTTCGGGAATGCCCACGTCCGTCATCACGTCGTGCACCCGCGCACGTCTATCGGCGCGCGAGCGCAGCACGCGATGATGCGCGAGCACCTCCTCGATCTCCGCGCCGATCGTGCGCAGCGGATCGAGCGAGACGAGCGCGTCCTGCATCACCAGTCCGGCGAAGGGACCCCGCAAGCCACGCCAGTCGCGCTCGGTGAACGCGAGCGCATCGCGTCCGGCGATCTCGAAGCGTTCCGCGGTAATCCGCGCCCCGCGCCCCGCCAAACCGATCAGACTGCGCGCCGTGAGACTTTTGCCCGAGCCGGACTCGCCCACGAGCGCGACGCACTCGCCGGGCCGGATCGTCAGATCGACGCCCTGCACGAGCGGCGTGCCGCCGTGCCCATTCGCGAAACCGATGGACAGCCCGCGAATCTTCACCAGCGGCCGATCCGTCACCGATGCCTGCGCGTTCATGCGCGTACCTCGAACTTGCGTTGCAGGAAGCGGCCGATGACCGCGAATGACAAGACGGTCAACGTGATCCCCATGCCCGAAAACACGCTCGGCCACCACGCGACGCGCAACACGTCGCGCCCTTCGGCGAGCATCACGCCCCACTCGGGCGTCGGCGGTTGCGGACCCAGCCCGAGAAAGCTCAGTCCTGACACGGCGATGATCGCGCTGCCGATATCGATCGTCGCGATGGCCGGCACCGCGACGAGCACGTTCGGCAGCACATGGCGAAAGAAAATCTGCGTGCGCGAGAGGCCGAAGCTCACCGCGTGCGTGACGTAGTCCGCGTGGCGCACGACGAGCGCCTGCGAACGCAGCACGCGCCCGAACTTCGGAATGCCCGCGATGCCCACGGCAATGGCGATATTGACAATGCCCTGTCCGAGGAAGGTCACGACGAAGAGCGACAACAGGATTGGCGGAAACGCGGAAAGCACGTCGAAGACGCGCGACGCGGCTTCATCGGCGAGACGGTTCGACAAGCCCGCAAAGAGGCCGACGACGAGCCCGATCGCAAGGCTCACGATCATGCTCGCGAGTCCGATCAGCAACGAATAGCGCGCGCCGTGTATCACGCGCGAAAGCACGTCGCGCCCGATGCGATCGGTGCCGAACCAGTGCTGCGCGTCGGGCGGCTGCAGCGTCGCGGCGACGTCGCTCGCGAGCGGATCGAACGGCGTCACGATGCGTGGAAAGGCCATTGCCATGCCGAGCGCGACGACAAACGCCACGGCGATCATCACGCTCGCGGGTAGCGGTGCGCGCCCCCGCGCGAATGCGGTACGTATCACGGTGCTCATTGTCTGCGCAACCTCGGATCGATGAAGAGATAGGCGATGTCGAGCAACGTCGACATGACGACGTGCACGAACGCCGCGAGCAGCACGACGGCCAGCACCACCGGCACGTCTTGCGATGTCACCGCGTAGAGCGTCACGCTGCCGATGCCCGGCCTGCCGAACATTTTCTCGGTGATGACCGCGCCGCCGAGCAGGCTGCCGACTAGCCAGCCGCCGAGCGTCACGACCGGCAGCAACGCATGGCGCAGCACATGGCGCGCGCGCAGGACAAGTTCGGACACGCCACGCGCGCGTATCGTCGTGACGAATGGTTTCGCCAGTGCCGCTTCAATCGATTCACGCATCACCTGCGAAAGAATCCCGGCGGTCGGCAGCGCCAGCGTCACGGCGGGCAGGACGAGCGCGCGCCAGCCGTTCGCGCCCGATACGGGAAAGAGCCGCAACTGGAAGGAGAACGCGATCAGCAGCAACATGCCGAGCCAGAACACCGGCGTGGACGTAAACGTGAGCTCGATCAGCGACGCGCATCGCGCACCGAGCGCGCCCCACGCCCCGCGCGTGCCCTCCCCGCCCGCCGTCACCGTCGCCACCACAATGGCGAGCACGAGCGCGAGCGCGCCGGCAGACAACGCGAGTAGCATCGTCGGCCAAAGCTGGCTGCGCAGCACGTCGCGCACCGGCTGCTGCATCACGAACGACGTGCCCAGGTCGCCATGCGCGAGCCGCAGCAGGAATTGCCCGTATTGCCACGGCAGACTGTGATCGAGGCCCCACTGCGCGGCGATCGCCTCGCGCAAGCCGGGATACGCGAGATCGCCCGCGAGCACGTCCTCGATGCGTCCCGGCAGAGCGTGTATCGCGACGAAAGCCACCGACGCCGCGAGCCACAGCACGAGCAATCCTGTCATCAGGCGCGTCGCAATCTGTCTGCGCATCTCACGCTCCCTGTTTGTCGATCCAGATGTCGTAAGCGCTCGCCGGGCCGTCCAGTTGCGGCTCGAAACCGATGCCATGCACGTTCGACTTCGACGCGAGGTGATACACCGGCGCGAACAGCGGCACGATGAACGCCTGATCGACGGCGCGTGCCTGGATCTCGCCGAGCAGCTTGCGCCGTTCATCGCCGATCGGCATCAGGCGCGCGCGGTCGATGTCGCCGGTGATCTTCTTGTCGGAGGCAGGAATGGCGCTATAGAGGAAGCCCTTGTCGCCGAGCATGTCCCACAGTTCCATCGCGACATCGGACGGGTTGTCCGTGTTCGGATAGATGAACCACACGCCGGTCGCCTTCTGATTGGCGAAGTCGCCTGCAGTCGTGATGCGCAGGTCCAGATTGAGCCCGATGTTCTGCCGCAGCGCCGACTGCACTGCACGGATAAGCACGTCACGGCTGTCGCGGACGTAGGGTTGGGGATAGCCGACTTCGATCGTTAGTCGCTTTCCCTCCTTGGTCCGAAACCCGTCCTTGTCGCGCGCGGTCCATCCGGCTTCGTCGAGCAGACGGTTCGCGTCGGCGATCTTGTTGCCCCATGAACCCTCGAGTTGTTTCGCGTAGTCCGGATTGTCCGGACCGATGTTCGACCATGCGCGCCGCACCGTGCCGAGATACACGCTCTTCACCATGGCGTCGAGGTCGAAGCCGTCGCGCAGCGCGCGCCGCACGCGGACGTCGTTCGCGGGCGGCACCGTGTAGTTGATGTTCAGCGTGAACGATGTGGTCGCGGACGGACCGTGCACGTACTGGAAGCCATCGACCTTGTCGAACGCGGCGATGTCGGTCGGCTGGACGCCTTCGATCAGATCGACCTGCCCCGAACTCAGCGCGCCGGTTCGCACGGCCGCCTCAGGCAAGAACCGATAAGTGACGCGATAGAGATAGGCCGGTCCGCGATGCGCTGCGTTGTCGGGCGCCCATCGATAATCGGGATTGCGTTCGAAGGTCGCCTGCTGTCCGCGCTGATACGACTTGAACACGAAAGGCCCGGTCCCGACGATGCCCGGTCCCCCGCCGCACAGGTCCTTGTTCTCGGCGAGCGCCTTCGGCGAGATGAAGCCGAGCTTGACGCTCGAGAGCGATTCGAGCGTCGTGGAATCGGCCTGCTTCATCACGAGCCTGGCAACGTAAGGCGACACCACTTCGACGTGATCGAACGCGACGAGCAGCGACGCGGACGCCGATGTCGTGCTGACGTTCCTCAGGATGTAGTCGAAGTTGGCTTTCACCGCGTCAGCATTGAACGGCGAGCCGTCAGTGAACTTCACGTCGTCGCGCAGCTGGAATGTGTAGCTCTTGCCGTCGTCGGCAATGCTCCACGACTTCGCGAGCCACGGCGCGTAGGTGCCGTCGGTGCGCTTCGAGACGAGGGAATCGATGTAATTGCGGATGACCCAGAACGAGTTTTGCTGCGATGAACGATGTGGATCGAAGCAAGCGGGTTCGGTCGTCACGCCCCAGATGAGATCGCCGCCCGTCGCCGGTTGTTTTGCGGCCGCGTGCGTGGTTGTTGTGGACTCCGATTTGCTGCAGGCGGTGATCGCCGCGTTCGAGGCGATCGTCATGACTATGGCCAAAGCGCGTGTGAGCGCCGGTCGTTTTACGTTCATCGAATGGAATTCCCCGAGCAGACAAAAAGACGCGATGCCCGCAGCCCTTAGCGTGGTCCGGCGCAGCGTGCAGACAGGCGGGCGGCATCGCGATAGATCGAAAAGCTTACGGTCGACATGACATTCGAGGCAACGAAGCAAAGTTCATAAACATAGTTGACGCCTAGCCTTGCAACCGTTGCGCAAGATTGGGCGGCCGATTCTAGTGCAGCCTTTTCCAAGCGATAACCAATGAGGTTTCATATCGATATCACGCGGGCCTTGCCGGCACGATGGCTTCCGTTTGCGCATCGCTTCTGTTCGACAGATGCTTCGCATTGCAAATCGCCTTGCCGCGACATTACAAATCAGAATTCGTTTGTTCGGCATTGGTAAGCGCGACCGTAAGATCGCCTTCCGCCAGAAACTCCTGGTTAACACGTACAAAAAGGAAGCGAGTGAAACGAGTCGGACTCGCCAGCGCCGCTGGCCTGATGGTCGCCCTTCCCGGCATCGCGCAGGCGCAAAGCTCGGTGACGCTTTACGGGCTCATCGATGCCGGCATCGCCTACACGAACAACCAGCGCGGGGCATCGAACGTGCAGGCGACCAGCGGCAAGCTCAACGGCAGCCGCTGGGGCATCAAGGGCGTCGAAGATCTGGGCGGCGGCTATACCGCGCTCTTCACGCTGGAAAACGGCTATCGCGTCAACGACGGCACGCTTGCGCAAGGCGGACGCGAGTTCGGGCGGCAAGCATATGCGGGCGTGGGAAAGAAAGGCATCGGCACGCTGACGCTCGGGCGTCAATACGATCCGAACACCGATCTCGTCGCCCTCTTCGCAGGGCCGGGGTTCTGGTCGCCCGCCACGCATGTCGGCGATAACGACAATCTGAACCAGACGTTCCGCATCAACAACGCAGTCAAGTTCAAGAGCGATACCATCGCGGGCGTAACCGTCGATGCCCTGTATGCCTTCAGCAATCAGGCCAGTAACGGCGCAGGCGCGGGCTTCGGCAATAACCGCGCGTGGGGCGTATCGGCAAGCTACGGGCGCGGGCCGTTGTCGCTCGGCGCGGGCTATGTACGGCTCGATCATCCGAATGCGACGACGAACACGAGCGGCGCAATCGGCGGTGCATCGACGACATCCGGCGATGACTACAGCGGCGCGCTCTTCTATGGCCTCAACGGTGGCGTCGCGCGTCAGCAGATCACCGTGGCGGGCGGCAATTATGCGATCGGATCGCTGGCGACCATCGGCTTTGCGTGGAGTCACACGCAACTCGACTACAACGACGGCTCCTCGCGCAAGTTCAATAACTACGACGTCAACGGACGTTACAGCATCACGCCGGCGACGACGCTCGTAGGCGTCTACACGTTCACCGACGGCCGCGCTTACAGCCTGCCCGGCACGAATGGCGCGACGCTCAAGCCTCGCTGGCATCAGTTCACGCTGGGCGTCGATTACGCATTGTCGAAGCGTACCGACGTGTATCTGTCGGGCGTCTATCAGCTTGCCGCCGAGGATGCATCGACACGCGTCGGCACCGGCTATCGAGCGATCGCTGCTATCGCCGACGCCGGAGCCGCATCGTCGACGAACCGGCAAGTGGCGGCGTTCGGCGGCGTGCGGGTGAGGTTCTGAGCGAATCGTTATCGCGTTGACGATCCATGTCTGCGTGGATGATCGACGGGGAGCCACGCGTCAACCTCTTTTGCAGCGACGGAATATGTGCGTCATTGCTTCTGTTGGTAAAGTACGCGATCGACCCCGCTCTCACGCGGGATGACAACCCTTCTCGTGCCAAAGCGACAATGACAACAATCGCCGCAACACGCAGTGCATGGGCCGCGCCGATGCGTTCCGTCGCCCTCTCCGCGCTTACCGCACTTGCTGCATTCAGCGCCGCGCCGCAATCCGCGCAAGCAGCAAGCAAGACGCTCGTGTTCTGCTCCGAAGGCAGTCCCGCCGGATTCGATTCCGCGCAATACACGACGAGCACGGACTTCGATGCCGGCGCGCACGCCGTCTTCGACACATTGGTCGAGTTCAAGCGCGGCACGCTGGATCTCACGCCGGGTCTCGCCGAGACCTGGGACGCGTCACCGGATGCGAAGACGTTCACGTTCCATCTGCGTCATGGCGTGAAGTTTCAATCGACGTCCTACTTCAAGCCGACGCGCGACTTCAATGCGGACGATGTCGTGTTCACGTTCAGGCGCATGATCGACCCGAACGAGCCTTTTCAGAAAGCGCATCCGGTCAGCTTTCCGTATCTGACCGACCTCGGCTACGACAAGAACATCGCGTCCGTCGACAAGCTGGACGATTACACGGTGCGCTTTACGCTCAGGACGCCGGACGTCGTGTTCGTGCGTAATGTGGCGATGGAGTTTGCATCCATCGCGTCGGCGGAATATGCCGCGCAGCTGCTCAAGTCGGGCAAGGTCGAGGACTTCAACCAGAAGCCTGTTGGCACCGGCGCTTTCGTTTTCCGCGATTATCAGAAAGACTCGACGATTCGCTACGACGCCAATCCGACCTTCTGGAACAGGAAGGACGTGCACATCGACAAGCTCGTCTTCTCCATCACACCGGACGCCGCCGTGCGCGAACAGAAACTCGAGAGCGGCGAATGCCAGGTCACGTCTTTCGCACGGCCGGCCGATATTGCGAGCGCGAAGAAGAAGCCGAATCTCGCCGTGCTGTCTGGCGTGGGCTTCAACGTCGCTTACGTCGGATACAACACAACGCACAAGCCGCTCGACAACGTGCAGGTGCGTCGCGCGCTCGACATGGCGATCGACAAACAGGCGATCATCAAGTCCGTGTACGAAGGCGCCGCGACGGTCGCCACCAACCCGATGCCGCCATCGCAATGGTCGTATAACAAGGCGTTGAAGGACGCGCCGTATGATCCGGCACGCGCGCGAGCGTTACTGAAAGAGGCAGGCTTTCCCGACGGCTTCGCCATCACGCTCTGGGCCATGCCTGTGCAGCGCGGCTACAACCCGAACGCCCGGCTGATGGCGCAACTCATTCAGTCCGACTGGGCGAAGATCGGCGTGAAGGCGAACATCGTGACTTACGAATGGGCCGAGTACAACAAGCGCGCGAAGACCAATGGCGAACATGACGCCATCCTCTACGGCTGGCTCGGTGACAACGGCGATCCCGACAACTGGCTTGGCACGACGCTCGGCTGCGACGCTGTGCACGGCAGCAACATGGCGAAATGGTGCAACAAGCAGTTCGACGATCTGCTCTCGAGAGCCCGGCTCGTCACCGATCAGAGCGCGCGCACAAAGCTCTATGAAGAAGCGCAGGTCGTGTTCAAGGACCAGGTTCCTTACACGCCGATCGCCCACGCTAACACGTTCCAGCCCATCTCCAAGCGAGTGCACGGATACTTGATTAGTCCGCTGGGCGGCCATCGTTTCGATGGCATAACGCTTGAATGAATCGACCTGCCCCCGGTTTCAGTCCGAGTTGCAGTTAGAGTCGGTTTCGCACTGCGGGCGCTGCCGTTTGCGGGCGGCAGCTATTCGGCCGGATTCTTCCCTGCGCTTCCCGTGCCCGGCCTCGGGATGACGATCACCGTCGCGCCGTTGACCACGACGGTCATGAATTCGGTGCCGGCCGACCGCGCGGGCATTGCGTCGGGCATCAACAACGCTGTTGCGCGCGTGGCTAGCCTGCTGGTGTTTGCCGTGCTCGGCATTGTGTTCGTCTGGTCGCACCATGCGGCGTTGTCGGCGCGGCTCGACGCGTTGCACGTGCCGCAGAATGCACGCGTGACCGCGACGTCGTTGCAGCCGGGTATTGAGTCTGCGACAGCGGCGGGCGATGGACGTGCGCTACCGGTCGCACGGGCAGACGCCGACGCCATCGCTGACGCGCTGCGCGCCGTCGCGCTGGTGGCGGCCGCGTGCGCTTTCGCCGGAGCGGGAATTGCGGCGGCAACCATTCAGCCGCGCAAGTGATGGAATTGTCGTCTTCATCGACGTCCAATTTCGCGGCTTATCAGCATGCTTCGGGTAAGATCAGTGGCGCGGACGGTTAAGTTCAGCGCGCAAGCACATGATCGTTAGCCGATGACACACCCATATCGCTATGCCGAGGCGACCGGCAAGCCGGCGATGAATTCATCGATCGCGGCGAACAGCGACGCGCGGCGCACGCCGTCCTGAGCCTCTATCGACAAACCTCCCATCAGCGTCATGCAGAGCGCGGCGATCGCTTGAACGTTGGCGTTGGCATCGAGTTCGCCTTCCTCGCGCGCCTGTTTGAGCCGTGCGGCAATCGCTCGCGCCACGTTGCGGCGTTCCGCGCGCAATTCGTCGCGTAGTTCGGCGTGCTCGATTCCAACCGACATGCCACCGAGAAAAATCATGCAGCCACGTGGGGCCTGACCGCTCGTGAACAGTACGACGCTCGCGCGGAACATCGCGCGTAGCGCGTCGCGCACAGATTCATGCGCGCGCAACTGTCGAACCGCTGCGCCGCCTTCCTCGCGTGCGTAGAGGGCAAGCGCCTCGCGATACAACTCCTGCTTGCTGCCGAAGGCGGCATAGATGCTTGGCGAATTGATGCGCATGGCATTGACGAGGTCGGACATCGAGCAGGTGTCGAAGCCTTTGGCCCAGAACACCTCCATTGCCCGCCTGAGCGCCGCATCGCGATCGAAAGCGCGCGGCCGGCCACGCGATCTTTGGGGCTCTTCCATGGGGCGCTGTCTGTCTAGCGTCATATTGTCTCCCGGCCCCACTGCACGCGGCGGCATTAATGACGTGCATGGAAATCACAATTATATGTCGAGCGTAACAAAATGTCTGGACCTTATCGCGCGATCGTCATTTAATATATGTGTCGATCGTTACATAAACCAGAGCTTTGGAGCTTTCCATGAGAACGTCTATTGCCGCCTTGTCTGCCGCGCTCGTTATTGCTGCGCCTATCACAACTTTCGCAAGCAGTGCTGCGCCTGTCGCCTCACCAGCGAGCCCTGTTTATTCCGTGTTCGTGGATCAACCGACGGGTTACACGTTCGTGAAGATGCCGTCAGGCTGGAAGTTCGTGGGAGCCGTATCGAAGGATGACGCGGAGCATTTGCCGGCCAACGTGCTGAGGTCCAGTTCGCTGCCCGGGGACTACGCACAGTCGACGGCTGCGGCATCGCTGAAGTGAGTAAGCGGGGAAATCGGGCTTCTCTGGCCGACGTTGTGACGCGACTCGACGTGACTCGACGTGACACGAGTCGTCGTCGCGCCGATCTTCCGCGCCGCGCGCAACGCAGACCCCTTTCCCCACACCGAACCAGCGGCCGCTTCGCACTCGAGGTGTTCGACGTCACGCGACGTCCACCACGATTTTTCCGCGTGCGGTCGCGTTTGCGATGGCATGGTAGGCGAGTTCCGCGGACTGCAGGTCGAACCGGCGAGGATCGAGATGCGACGTGAGCTTGCCGGCTTCGATCATCTGTGTGGCCTCGCGCAGCATCTCTCCATGATGCGCGCGATGCATGCCGGTCAGGAGCGGATAGAGGGTAAAGACTCCCGAGTACGTCGCTTCTCGAAACGATAGCGGAGCCAGCGCATGCGTGCCCCAGCCCAACGCGCTGACGACATGACCATAATGCTTGACTGCGGCGAACGACGCGTCGAGCGAAGGGCCCCCGACGGTGTCAACCACAACGTCGAAGCCTGCACCCTGCGTCAACGAGGCGACGTACTGCTCGACCGATTGCGACCGGTAGTCGATGGGCGTAGCGCCGAGACGCGCAATGAGACCGTGATCACGTGAACTCGCTGTTGCGAAGACCTGCGCTCCAAGTGCGCGTGCCAGTTGCACGGCGACATGCCCGACACCGCCTGCTCCGCCTTGCACCAGAACAGTTTGCCCCGCTTCAAGATGGGCGCGGTCGACTATGCCGGAATACGAGGTGATGAACGCAAGAGGCAGCGCCGCGGATTCACGCATCGACAGGTTGGCCGGCTTCATCGCTAGCAGATCGGCATCGACCGCCGCATACTGGGCCAGCGAGCCCTGAATGCCGCCGACGCCACCCGTCATGCCATAGACCTCGTCGCCGACATGGAAAGAGGTTACCCCCGGTCCAACGGCATCGACCACGCCAGCCATATCGATGCCGAGCACCAGCGGGAGCGGATGCTTCGCATGTGCTGCGCTGCCGGCGCGGATCTTGGTGTCGAGCGGATTAAGGCCGCTTGCGGCAATGCGCACACGGACCTGGCGCTGTGACGGTTCGGGCATCGGAATTTCAGTTAATTCGAGGGGGCCGTTGTAGCGGGTCAGGACGAGCGCCTTCATGGTCATGTGGCTTCCTATCGGGTTGCTTGCTCGAGAACGAGCCAATGGCTTTATTCTGGTTTATGCTGAAACGCATGTAAAACGACGTCTTCGCATATGCGCCATGCAAAAGTGAATGACCCCCGCCTCGATTGGGGTGATGTCCCGATCTTTCTGGCCATTGCCCGATGCGGCACGCTGGGGGCGGCAGCGAAGCGCGTAGGCCAGACCCAGCCGACGATGGGGCGCCGGTTGCGCGCACTCGAAGAGGCGCTCGGTCACGCGCTGTTCCAGCGCACAAGCGATGGCTTCTTGCTGACGGATGAGGGCGTTGCGGTGCTCGCCTATGCCGAGCGAATGGAGGAGGAAGCGCTCGGCTTCGCGCGCGCGCTCACCGGGAAGGAGACTCAATTGACAGGTCTCCTCCGCGTTTCCTCATCGGACTGGTTCGGCGTGCACATACTCACGCCAGTGTTCGCGCGCTTTCTCGCGAAGTACCCGGGCATCTCGTTGGAACTCGTCACGGATTCGCGCCTGTACAACCTCGCGCGCCGCGATGCGGATCTGCTGTTTCGCATCACGCCGTTCGACGAACCCGATGTCATACAGCGCAAACTGATGCACATCGACTACGCGTTGTATGGGCACGTCGATCTCGTTCCGCCGACACGCGGGTCGGGCGAAGGCTACACGCTGATCAGTATGAACAGCGAGTTCGGCTCCCTGCCCGACGTTGAGTGGGTCACACGCATGTTGCCCCGGGCCCGGATCGTCTTCGGCAGCAATAATCGTGGAGCACAGGCGCGCATGTGTGCCGAAGGTTCTGGGTTCGCAGTGCTGCCTTGTCCGCTCGGTGATGCGACGCCGGGCATCCGACGAGTCGATCTGGGCGAAGCGCCGCCGGGCCGCGATGTCTGGCTCGGCTATCATCGCGATTTACGTCGCGTCGCACGGCTGCGCGCACTCGTGGATGCAACGATGGATTCGCTAGCGAACGTCTGAGTGCGATGCTCTTCTGCGGACCTGGGACCGGCTCCAGTAAAGTGCCATTGCGTCGAATTTATCGTCCGACTGCTCGTCATATCGGATGCAACGTCTATTGCATCTTTACGATCTCAGCGCCAACGCAATAAGCGGCATCGCTGACTAGGGCCGATGCCGCCCGCCAGCCGCGTTCTCTTAGACTTGTGCCATCCCGCCATCAACGGTGAGTTCAATGCCCGAGATATAGCTGCTATCGTCGGATGCCAGGAACAACGCCGGCTTGGCGATTTCTTCCGAGAGACCAATGCGGCCCAGTGGCACCTGCGCAGCAATCCCCGACTTGAAGCCTTCAATCTGTTCGTCGGTTAGGCCGGCCTTGCCGAAGATCGGTGTATCTATAGGACCTGGGCTGATCGCATTCACACGTATCTTGCGTGCCTTGAGATCAGCCGTCAACGTGCGCGCCAACGAACGCACCGCAGCTTTAGTGGCCGAATAAACGCTGAACGCTTCCATACCGGTGGACGATGCAATCGACGCGTTCAGAATGATCGATCCACCGTCCGGCACCAGCGGAACAAGCTTCTGCACCGTGAAGTAAGTACCCTTCACGTTGACGTTGAATGTTTCATCGAAGTGCGCTTCCGTAACCTGATCGATCGGTGCGAACGAACCCAAACCTGCGTTCGCGAAGATGATGTCCACGCGGCCGTATTTCGCTTTCACGTGGTCGTGAAGCTTGTCCAGATCCGACAGCTTGGAGACATCGCCCAGCACGCCTTCCGCCTCGGCACCGATGCTTTTCACCGCTTCGTCGAGCTCCTTCTGACGGCGCCCCGTGATGATGACCTTCGCTCCTTCCTTAGCGAAGAGTCGGGCCGTTGCCAAGCCCATGCCGCTGTTTCCGCCCGTGATTACGGCGATCTTTCCCGGTAGTTTCGTCATCTCAGTCCTTGATTGGATGTTCGACCGTCAACATCGGTTGCGTGATGTTGAAGCGACTATAGGGGCGGTGCATCGCGAGAGATAGTAGGTGGCGACGAACACACTCCTCGGCTACAACGAATAATCCAGATGATGCTATCGATATGACGCCAGGGACTGAACGGCGCATCAGTTGAGGACGGCTCGATGCGCGCTGCCGTCCCGCGTAGGGGACGACAAGCATGTTCTAAATCTTCTTCCTTAACTCTTCGTTCCTGCTGTAAGCGTCATAGGTACACTGTGCTCGTTTTAGTGCAGAGCCGTTGGCCAGCGACCAGTTGTAAAGTGCAGCAAAGGGTTCGCGTAGCGAGCAGCCAAGAGCGCAAATCGTATACTCGACACCAATCGGCTGCGTCGGCAGGACTTTGCGATAGATAAGGCCGTTGCGCTCCAAACGCCTCAACGCCTCGGACAAGGCCTTGGGCGTGATGCCGTCCAGGCGGCGCTTGAGGTCGTTGAACCGTGCCGGCTGCGTGCAGAGGACGCTCAGAATCAGCACGGTCCACTTGTTGGCAATATGTTCCAGGATGGGCCGCGTCGTGGTGACATCGAGCGGCAGGTCGAGAACGTCTTTGGACATGGTGTGCGTGTCAATATCTGAAGACCATATAGTGCCTTTTTGCGAGTTGAGACGCGCGCTCTGCCGTCCGACTTGATCGGCGACGAAGCTGCTCGCTGTTGAGTGGCAGCGCCATGTCCTTCGGAAAGCGGCGCAGGTTAGACCTGCGCCATGCCGCCATCGACCGGTAGCTCGGCTCCAGTGATAAAGCTGCTTTGGTCGCTGGCGAGGAACAACGCCGCCGATGCGACTTCCTCGGCACGGCCAAGACGCGCAAGCGGGATCCGTTCCATCAGCGTCTTGCGCACGTCGTCGGACACCGCAGCCATCATCGCGGTGTCGATTGGTCCTGGTGCTACGACGTTGACGCGGATGTTGCGGTGCGCCAGTTCATTGGCCATCGTCCGCGCGAACGAGCGGACAGCAGCCTTCGTTGCCCCGTAGACGCCGTAGCCTTTGGTGCCGAGCTCATCCGCGATGGAGCCTACGAGCACGAGCGAGCCGCCGTCCGGCATGATGGCCGTCGCCGCCTTGACGGCGAACAGCAGCGCGCGGACGTTGACGTCGAAGGTCCGGTCGAAATGTTCTTCGCTGATGTCTTCGAGAGTCGCGAACTCGGAGATGCCGGCGTTGACGGCGAGCACGTCCACTCGTCCGGCCTCGCTCGTCACCGCGTCAAAGAAGGCAGCGAGCGACGTCAGATCGGATGCATCGGCGCGGCGCGTACGCAGCCTTCCGGCCCCGAGCGCGACCTCTCTCTCTTCGACGCGACGACTGCTGGCGTACACTGTGGCGCCTTCCGCCGCGAACCGCTCGGCGATTGCTCCACCGATGCCGCCACAGCCGCCGACCACAACGGCGATCTTTCCATGAAGGTTGCTCATATGTCCTCACATTTACTGCAAAAGAAAAACAGATGTGTATCTTTTCCAACCCGCCAATGCCGGGTCGCCATGGAAGAACGCAGTGCGAGTCATCGGTGCCCTAACGATGCGGTTCGCCAGCTTCATCGCGCCGATACGGAAAGGACGAAACGGGACATCGGTAGCGGTCATCACGGCTCCTTTGAATAGGCCTTGGCGATATACACGCTACACTAGGTCACCCCGGTATACGCAACTAAACCGCGTGGGTGACGAGCGTGTGGGCACGTCACTGCATGGGTTCGCCGGTATGCAATTTTCTTCGCGGAAGCCATGCGCGTCCAGACATCCGCTCGAAGTGCTTGATGATCGCGTCGGTATGCGCTCGCGGCCGCTGTGGTCACGCGAGCGGCCGCTCGCGGAAAGCCTTAGCCGCCCGATGCGCCATTAGACCTGCGCTGTCACGTAACTCGCCTGCGCGGATGCCACGCGAGTCAGGCCGATGACCTCGCGCGCATCGCTCTGCTCACCGCGCGCCAGCAACCCCAATCGCGTCCAGTTCCCTCAACACTTCGTCACTCAACGCGATATCGGCAGCCTTCAAGTTCTCGCGCAAATGCGTCACCGACGACGTGCCCGGAATGAGCAGCATGTTCGGGGATCGATGCAGCAGCCACGCAAGCGCAATCTGCATCGCCGTTGCGTTCAGACGCGCTGCGATATGCGACAGCGCATCCGATTGAATCGGCGAGAAGCCGCCGAGCGGAAAGAACGGCACATACGCAAGGTGTTCCCGCGCCAGCTCATCGACGAGCGCGTCGTCATCGCGATTCACGAGGTTGTAGTGATTCTGCACGCATACGATCGGCGCAATCTTTCGCGCGTCGCGCACCTGCGTCGACGTGGCATTCGACAAGCCGATGTGACGGATCTTACCCTCCTGCCGCATCGTGGCGAGCGCGTGCAACTGCGGTTCGATCGAGCCTTCCGTCGGCCGATGAATGTCGCCCATGATGCGAAGGTTGACCACGTCGATGGCATCGACAGCGAGATTGCGAAGATTGTCTTCGACGCCGCGGCGCAGATCGTCGGGCCCGAACGCGGGCAGCCAGCCGCCCTTGTCGTCACGCACGGCGCCGACCTTGGTCACGATCGTCAAATTCGACGGGTACGGATGCAGCGCCTCCCGGATGATTTGGTTAGTGACGTGCGGACCGTAGAAATCGCTCGTATCAATATGATTCACGCCCGCAGCGACGGCTTCCCTTAACACAGCGACGGCGGCAGCGCGATCCTTCGGCGGGCCGAAGACGCCCGGCCCCGCAAGCTGCATTGCCCCATAACCCATTCGGTTCACTTCGCGTCCCGCAAACTCATAAGTCTTCTTCATCGCTTGACTCCGGTGGCTGATTCGATGGCGCTCATTATCTCCAGCTTGCCGCGTTGAATAAATGACGCTAACTTGCACGGGTTGTTCAAAATTTGAAACGATACGAACGTGGAGCTGAACGATCTCGCTGCTTTTATTTCTGTTGCCCGTGCAGGCGGCTTTCGCGACGCGGCCCGCACGAATGGGGTATCGGCGTCCAGTCTCTCGATTGCGGTGCGCAGGCTCGAAACGAAGCTGGGATTGCGCTTGCTGAACCGCACGACGCGCAGCGTGTCCCCGACGGAGGCGGGTCAGCGGTTGATCGAAACGCTGACGCCCTTGTTCGGCGAGATGGAAGCAGCGCTCGATGTGCTGAACGGCTATCGCGATTCGCCGAGCGGCACGCTAAAGCTCAACGTTCCGGCGAGCGCTGCGCGCACGCTGCTACCGGCGCTGCTCGCCGGGTTCATGCAGGCGTATCCCGACATTCGCGTCGAAGTGATGGTGGAAGACGGCTTCGTCGATGTCCTGTCGATCGGCTGCGATGCAGGCATCCGCTACGACGACAAGCTCGAACAGGACATGATCGCGATGCCGATTGGCCCGCGCGTTCAGCACTTCACGACGGCCGCTTCGCCCGGCTATCTGCAGGCGCACGGCATGCCAGGCCATCCGCGCGATTTGCTCTCTCATATCACTGTGCGTGGGCAGTTCTCGGGCGGTGCGCGGCCAGTGTGGCAGTTCGAACGCGATGGCGAAGTTGTACGCGTCGATCCGCCGTCGCGTCTCGTGGTGCGTCCCGGCGCGGCATTGGGCTTGATGATCGACGCCGCGATCGCGGGGCTTGGCGTCATTCATCTCTTCGAGGAAATGTTGCAGCCGCACGTCAAAAGCGGCGCGCTCGTGCCGATACTCGACGACTGGAAACAGCCGTTTCCCGGGCCGTTTTTGTACTATCCAGGACGCCGGCATGTGCCCGCGCCGCTGCGCGCGTTCATCGACTGGCTGAAGGAAAACGATCGCATGTAGCGCGAGAAATACAGACGCGTCATCGTCCCCGCCAGGAGTTCCGAAGTAAGCAAACCGCGACCACCGAACGGTTGCCTCGCTACCGGCGACAGCTACGGACGACGTGCGTATGCGGCAAGTCGGCGATTGAACAATATTGGAAATTATTGCTATACAATAGACTTACTGAAAACATGCCGAGGGTCAGCAAATGGTCACGGAAACTAGAACGTTGACGGCGCAGGTCCCCGTCGAACTAGCCCGAGAAGTAGATGCTCTTTCCGAGCTTCTTGAACGGCCACGCCAGTGGATCATCAAGAAGGCGCTGGTGCAGTTTCTAGCGCGCGAGGCAGAGAAGCGACGCCTAATTCAGGAAGGTCTCGATGACGTTACCGCGGGTCGCTTGACGTCAATGGAGCAAGCTCGTGCGTGGGCGAACAGTTTGGGCACCGACAACGAATTATCGGTACCGAAGGCGTGAGCATCAAAATCCTGCCGACCAGCAAGGCAATGTCCGACCTGAGCGTCATCGCGGCGCACGTGAAGAAACATAACGATGCCGCGGCTGCCCGGAAGGTCGTCAACGCGCTGCTCGATGAGGCGGAGCGCTTGGGCCAAGAGCATTTTCATCGTCTCGGCGAGGAATTGGACGGCTACGATGGACCCCCGGCGCGAGAAGTACATCGCTGGGTCTGCCTTGCTGGTCGTTTAGAACTGCACTACGAGGTGCTTCCAGCCTACGCGGAAGAGCCGAAGGCCATTGCGATCCTTCGCGTCTGGGACACTCGACAAGACCGTTGAACCAACGTGGGCCCAAGCTGGACGCCTCGGGGCGGCACCCGCCGTCCACAGCCGTCGCTCGCGCACGACCGGGGCCCTGCTATGCATCCAAAAGGTCCGCTGCCCCGCCCCGCCCGACTTTCCCTCCTTCTCCCCTCGCAAAATAACGGAATCCATATATAACGTAACGTCGCCGATAACGTAACGGGGGCGCGTTATGGCAGGCGATGCGACGATCACTCAGGATCAGGTCAGTCGAGCCGCCGAGGCAATCATAGACTCGGGGACGCGGCCCACCGCGGGCGCGATCCGAGAGCGCGTCGGAAAAGGGTCGATGGCAACTGTCCTCAAGTTCTTTCAGGCGTGGCGTGACGCGCAAGTGAAGGTGGCAGAAGCGCCGGTGCCGCCGGCGCTTCAGAAAGGGTTGCTGGATTTCGTCACGTCTGCAGTGGAGTCTGCCAAACCTTATTCAGCGGCCGAGATGGAAGTCGCGACTTAGGCAAACGCCGACCTCATTCTGGAATCGGAGCGGCGGGCGCTCATGATTGAAAATCTAACCAGCACGCTCGAAACGGTGTACGGGAGAAGGCGGAGATCACCGGCCGCCTTAAGCAGGTGCTGGCGGGAACGCAACGCCGCAATGGAAGAATCCAGCCGAGCGTCAAGCAGCTGAAACTGCGCTAACTGAATTGCCAAGGCTCTGCTGCGTCTGGAAACGTTGCCGCGGCTCGAAAACGGGTCGATCATGCGCCTGAACGTGAACGAGCCCTTTCAGAAAGCGCATCCGGTCAGCTTTCCGTATCTGACTGACCTCGGCTACGACAAGAACATCGCGTCTGTCACAAGCTGGACGATTACACCGTGCGCTTCGCGCTCAAGACGCCGGACGTCGTGTTCGTGCGCCAACGTGGCAATGGAGTTCGCATCGATCGTTTCGGCGGAATATGCCGCGCAGCTGCTCAAGTCGGGCAAGGTGGAGGACTTCAATCAGAAGCCCGTTGGCACCGGCGCTTTCGTTTTCCGCGATTATCAGAAAGCCTTGACGATTCGCTACGACGCCAATTCGACCTTCTGGAACCGGAAGGACGTGCACATCGACGAGCTCGTCCTCCCCATAAATGCCAGATCACGTCTTTCGCCCGGCCGACCGATATTGCGAGCGCCACGAAGAAGCCGAATCTCGCGGTGCTGTCGGGCGTGGGCTTCAACGTTGGGCGGCGGGTATCCGCTGTACGAACGCACGGAGCGCGGCGAAATGATTGCGCGTGTACGCCGCGCGGCTTTTGGTGACGGTTTGCGGCTTGTTGGCCATGGCGGCGCTTTTTATCGTTGTGAGAGGCCCGTTGGGACGGGGCGTAGACGCCCTACCCCCTTATTTTACCCATTAACCTTAATCCTGATAATACGAGTTATCAGGATTAGAATCGACACGGCGGGCGGTAACTCTTGGCTATTCGCTGTTTGGTGAATGTTCCAAGCGGCTGGCACTAAGTTCGATCTGAATACTGAGCCGCCGACCGAGAATCGCCGTGGAACCCATCACTGTCGTTCGCGAGGTGCTGTCACGCACGCCCCGGCAATGAAGTTCGCACTGCCAGTTGCTGCGCTCGTGGCGGTTGCCGTATTGATCAGGGATAGGAAAAAGGTGGTGAGACGCCGTTTTCGGCGCACTGGTGGTTATGCTTTCTACAGCAGCGTCGGGGGCAACGTTTATCGCACGATCGTGCCATTAACAATCGGCGCTGTTCTTGATGCGGTTTCCACGTGGAAACGGAAAATTCCCACAGCTTTCCTCCCTGACAGCGACCTGGCGAACCTTAGGCTCCGTCGACCAACTACTCCGCGCAGGTTGGAATCACGCTCCCCGTGCAGGCAACGCGTATTAGCACGTCTGGACTAACTATCGAGATGGCTCGTCGAAACCGTCCGCTGGCGAGACCCACTAGCGAAAACCGGAACACATGGTTGAGGTCACCTTCTTCCTCAAGCCTACCAGTCAAAGGCGGAGCCACCGCATACCGAAACTAACGTAGTCGTCAGCAGGGCGCGCCTGTCCTCTGGCCCGGATCCACCCTGACGCCCCAAGGTGCCCGCGGTATCATGAGGGGTATCTGAGCGAGGTGTCTCATGGGAAATATTTGGACCGAACCGGCAGTGAGCGGGCACGACACGAAGGAAGAAGCCGAAGCCTACGACGATTGGTTCCGAAAGGAAGTCCAACTCGCGCTCGATGAGAAAGGCGAAGACATTCCGCACGATCAGGTCGTCGCGGAGATGCGCGCGCACATCGAGGCGAAACGACGGGCACGCAATGGTCGCTGACTGGCGCCCGCGCGCTCGGCGCAGACTTCCAGAGCATTTACGATCACATTGAAGAAGACAATCCGGCCGCCGCAGACTTCGTATTCGAAGCTCTCATCGCGGCGGCCGCTTCTTTGCCCGATCACCCCTACGTCTACCGCGAAGGCCGCAAGCCAAACACCCGGGAGATGGTCGTGATGCCGAACTACATCATTGTGTATCGCGTGAAGCGCGATCGTATCCAGATCGTGAACGTGCTTCACGCGCGGCGTCGTTACCCCTGAATCTCCCGTAGCATGGGGCCTGCACGAAGTGCTCCGCCTCCGTTACCAATCCAGTTATGCGATCGTAGGATCGGAGAGCGAATGCAGCTCGACGAAGCTGCGCCCGATCGTCACTCCCTTTAGGATGTCTGCCGTCCGTCGCTGGCGCGGCTTGACTTTGCCACGCGGACCGTAATCTGTCACTTGCACTGCGCTGCCTAAACAATTTCAACGGGTTGCCGTTATGCACAGTTGTGCCTGCCCATGTGCGGGCCGTCGCAACCGCTTAAATCGCGACAAATTCAACAAGTGACAGAGGAAAAATGTATTTCACTACGCCCCAATGGTGGGAAGACGCTCGACAACTGACAGAGATTCAGCGCGACGTCACTGGCAAAATCGTAGAGTCGTCAGTCGCTGCCGGAATGAACGACCTGCAAGCGAGGCGCAAGGCCTATGGGATGTTTCTCGACCTTGCGAAGGCAGAGATGAATTTGAGCAGCGTCGTACTTCGCCAGACTGTCGGTATTTATGAGCGCTTTGGGCAGTCGGAGATGAGGCCCGAACTTACGCGACTGTTCGGACTTACGGACATTTCTGCGCTCACTTCGAAAAGCGACGAGGAGGTGAAGCTTGCGCTGACGCTGAAGAAAGCCGATCCCCAGATTACGCGCCATGAACTGCTGAGCCGTCTGTCGATGCACTAGACCCTCGGTGACCGTGCGGCAGGCACGGTCGAACGGACCCCTCAATCGGAAAGATCACGCAACGATGCTGGAATCGTATAAGAAGCTGAACACGTCTGACTGGATGGAAATCGGCCGGGAGCTACTGGCCTACAAGAAGCAAGTGCGAGCCGCGTACCCGGGTGACTCCATTTACCGCGAAAGGCGCGCTGCTCAACTCTTCTATGACTTCGCCGAGGTTACCCACAAAATAGGAAAGGGAACGGCGCGTCACCTGATCAGGAACTACGAACGGTTCGGCGCGTCATCTATGAGAGACGACCTTGAACGTGCTTTTACCACCAGCGAGTTGACCATACTGGCGGGAAGGACAGACGAAGAGGTCGCTGACGCTCTCAGGTTTAGGCTCGCAAACCCCGGCGCTGGCCGCGAAAAACTGAGAGCCTATCTGAAATCGACGACTGCGAAAGATGTACTCGATAACTGACGTTGAGCAGGCCATCAACTATTGGCGGGCGCGCCAAGCTTCGACGGACGATTTCTCCATCTGCCCGCGCGGTCGCGTGCTCGCTGACGTCTATGGCTCGATGATTTTTCACCAGCAAGAATTTGTTGAGCCGCGGCACCTGACACCGGAGCAGAACGAGGCGCTGAGCCTAGCTCTCGCCCAGAGAGAGCTTTTCTAGGTAGTGCATGTAGCGGAAAGGCTGTCGGAAAACTCAGCACACCTACCCTGTCAAGTGCGCGCCGCGCGTGCCGTTAACTGAGCCATCGCGAATCTTCCACGGCTCACACGTTCTCTTCTATTCGCAGTCGCGTTCTTGCTGCTTCGGTCGCCATCGTCGTTGCAGGCTTGGCCGTCAATACGGGCGTCAACTACACAGTCGCTCATCGCTATAACAGCGAATCTATCGAAAACAGCCTAACGGCGGTTCTTACCGGCCACGAGGCCGGTATCGAGGAATGGGTCACATCGAAAACGCAGATGATCGGAAGCTCGTGCGTACCCGCGCGGTCCCGGGCACCGATTGGCTGACTCTCGTTGCGCTCGACAAGTCTGAAGCGACTGCCGGGATGCGTTCGCTGCTGGCTGGCTCGATCGCTTCGCTCGCCGTGCTTGCTGCGATCGCCGCCGCCATTATTGGCGCCGTAACCGGAGCGGCGTTCAGAGGTCTTGCGAGGGTGCGTGGCGCTATGGAAGGTATCGGCTCGGGCAGCGGAGACCTCACGCAACGCCTGCCTGCCGCCGGCAACGATGAAGTCGCGCAGATCGCTCGCTCTTTCAACGCGTTCGTCGGCAAGATCAACAGCGTGATGGTGCAGATCCGCGACACGAGCGAGGCCGTTCGCCATGCCGCCAACGAGATCGCATCGGGCAACCACGACCTGTCGCGTCGCACCGAATCGGCTGCCGCAAGCCTCGAGGAGACTGCTGCTTCGTAAGCGGCTCGCGAGGGCCGTTCTCGACGGCTGATTGAGATGGTCGGTAGTTTGGTTCCCACTAAACGATTTGATGGGAACTAAAGTGGACGAGACATTGAGTCGTAGCCCGAAGTTCAAACGACCGAACTTTCCCGTCGCTACCAAGCGGCACTTGGCCGAGCAGACCTTCGAGCCCGGGGCTTCTGTATCGCTGGTTGCGCGGCGTAACGACATCAACACCAATCTGCTGTTCAGGTGGCGACGGCAGTATCTTCAGGGCATTTTCGGTACACCACATCCCGAGCATGCGGCTGCAGTCGCAAATCCTGAGACCGGTGCGCCGGTACTACTGCCGGTGAGCATTGTGACGGAGACGTCGGAGGTCGCGCCCAATAGCCACGAGACTAACTCGCCACCCGAGAACGTCTGCGAGATCGAATTTGATCGTGCACGCGTTCGCATTGCCGGTGACGTTTCACCGGCGATACTGCGGCTACTCATTCGCGAGCTTACCCGATGATCGGCCTGCCTTCAGGCGCGCGCGTCTGGCTTGTAGCGGGTATCACTGATATGCGTTGCGGCTTCCAGGGTCTGGCCGCCAAGGTGCAAACGGCGCTTGAAGAGAACCCCCTGGGCGGGAACGTCTTCATTTTTCGCGGGCGCCGCGGTGATCTCGTAAAGGTGCTTTGGACTACTGAGGACGGGATCTGGCTTCTCGCGAAACGATTGGAGCGAGGGCGTTTCGTCTGGCCACAGGCCGATGGCGGCAAGGTCTCCCTGACCTCTGCTCAGCTCTCGATGTTGCTTGAGGGCATTGACTGGAGGCAACCACGCCGCACCGCTGCACTGTCGATGTTGTAAACCGCGCGGAAGGCTCGTAAACTGCGCCTCATGTCGAACGGCGCCGATCTCCCTGAGGATGTCCACGCGCTGCAAGCGTTGGTGCTTGCGCAACGCGCGTCGCTTGCCGAACAAAGTGGCGAGATCGAGCGGCTGCGGCGGGACATGGCCGAGCAGGATCTCGAGATCGAGCGGCTGAAGGCGCAGATCGACAAGCTCAAGCGGATGCACTTTGGTCGCAAGTCCGAGCAGCTTGACCGTCAGATCGCCCGGCTCGAGACCGAGCTGGAGGAACTGGCTGCCGGGCGCGGCGTTGCGGATGTGCGCCGTGCCCGCGCGTCGCCCGCAAGCACGTCCGGCGGTAACCTGTCGCCGAAGGAGGCGCTGCCGCCCCATCTGCCGCGCGAAGAGCATGTGCTCGAACTCGATCCGGGCTGCCCACTGTGCGGAAACGCCATGCAGTTGATCGGCGAAGACATTTCCGAGCAGCTCGCTCGCGTCTCGGCCGCCTTCAAGGTGATCCGCACGATCCGACGCAAGGGCGTCTGCACCTGCTGCAATCACTTCTCGCAGCCGCCGATGCCTGGTCTGCCGATCGAGCGCAGCATTGCCCACCCGAGCCTGTTGGCTGACATCCTCGTTGCCAAGTACGCGGACCATACCCCGTTGTACCGTCAGTCGGAGATCGCCGCACGCGACGGCGTCACGCTCGACCGCGCGAGCATGGGGCGCTGGGTTGGTCAGTGCGAGGAGCTCTGCCGCCCGCTGACCGAGGCACTGCGCCGCTATACGATGGCCGGCACGAAGCTGCATGCGGACGACACACCGATTCCCGTGCTCGCGCCGGGCAACAAGAAGACCAGGACCGGTCGCCTGTGGGTCTACGTCCGTGACGATCGTCGCTCGGGTTCGAACGAACCGGCCGCAGTGTGGTTCGACTACTCGTCCGACCGCAAAGGCATCCATCCCCAGACCCGTCTCGCCGGATTCAAAGAATCCTGCAAGCGGACGGCTACGATGGCTTCAACGAGCTGTACGCCAGCGGCAAAGTTCGTCAGGCAGCGTGCTGGGACCATGCCAGCAGACGGTACTACGAAATTCACGCCAGCACGCCGACCGACGACACGCAGGAACTGCTCGATATGCTCGGCGAGCTCTACAGCATCGAGGCCGATATCCGCGGCAAACCAGCCACCGAACGGCTGCGAGTGCGGCAAGAGAAGAGCAAGCCTCTGCTCATCGCATTCGAGACGAAGATCAGGGCCAAGGTTGCGACGCTGTCGCGCAAGTCGGAGCTGGCCGGCGCAATCAACTACTCGTTGAATCGCTGGGCCGAATTGATGCTGTTCTGCGAAGACGGTCAGGCCGAGATCAGCAATATCCTGGCCGAAAATGCCCTGCGCTGCGTAAGCCTCGGTCGCAAAAACTTCATGTTCGCCGGTTCCGACAGCGGTGGCGAGAGGGCCGCCGCGATGTATGGTCTGATCGGCAGTTGCAAGCTCAACGGTATCAATCCGCGTACCTATCTCGAATACGTGTTGACCCATATCGCCGATCACAAAGTCAACCGCATCGAAGAGCTACTGCCCTGGAATGTGGCCCCAAAGCTTCGCGACAAGGGCGGCCCTCCTGCCTCAACCTCCTGATTGCCTGGTAGATCACAGATCCTGCCCACGAACGCCGACTTTGGCGAATTGCCCGCGTAACGTCGAGAACGGCCCACGCGAGCCGCTTACGCTGCTTCCATGGAAGAAATCACTTCGACGGTGTCGCAATCGGCCAGCGCCGCTCGACAGGCCGACCAGACCGCGGCCACCGCAGCGAGCGCAGCATCCCGTGGCGGCCCGGTAGTGTCCGACGTCGTCTCGACGATGCAGGAAATCGAAGGCGCGTCCGGGAAGATCAGCGACATCATCGGCGTAATCGAAGGGATCGCCTTTCAGACAAACATTCTTGCGCTTAACGCTGCGGTTGAGGCCGCACGCGCAGGCGAAGACGGCCGGGGGTTCGCCGTTGTGGCGGGCGAAGTGCGCACGCTCGCTCAGCGCAGCGCCCAAGCAGCCAAGGAGATCAAGGAACTGATCGATTCGAGCTTGACCAGTGTGTCGGCGGGTGCGTCGCTGGTGCAGCAAGCAGGCGAGACGATGAACGATATCGTCGGACGTGTGTCGAGCGTCACCACGATCATCGGCGAGATCACGAACGCAGCGGACGAACAGACGCGCGGAATCCAGGAGATCAACCGCGCCGTCTCGCAACTCGACGAAATGGTTCAGCAAAATGCAGCGCTCGTCGAACAGTCGGCGGCAGCCGCATCCTCGCTCCAAACGCAGGCTAATGAGCTCTCAGCCGCCGTTGGTCAGTTCCGCGTCGCGTGAGATCAGCCTTGCCGGCGTCGGCAATGCGCGGACGCCGGCAATAAGGGTTTTCAGTCGAAGGTAGAAACGTGGCGGGAAATGAAAAAAGCCCAAGTCGCTAGACTTGGGCCTTCTAGTAGTCTTCGGTGTCTTGGCGTTACCAGCACCAGAATTCTAGTGGGTAGTGTTGGGATCGAACCAGTGACCCGCCGTGTGAAGGCAGTGCTCTACCGCTGATCGCTCGAACGGGCTCTATTTCATAAGGCTCTCAGGGCTCGCTCAACCACCCAAAGACCGGATTGTTGTCCCTCTCCTGTCCCGTAGCTGTCCCGCCGTTGCGAGGCATTTACTGCTTCGTCCCGAGGAACAGGACGCCCGCATACGACCCCGTTTGAAGGATCGCGTGCATCACCGAGTTATTGACGACGGCCACGCCCGACGCCGACGTGTTCGGGTATGCGCAGGGGTAGGCACCGAAGTTCAAGTTCACGTCGTAGACGTTGCCCGAAGCGTGCGGCTTGATCGTGCCCGTGAACGAGCAACCCGTGCCCGTGCCGGTGATCGAGCCGTTGGCATCCGCCGTGATCGCGACGTTGGAATCCGACCCGAGGTTCGTGACGCTGGTGCCCTTGAAGGTGCCAGTGACGGTCGCTTGGGTCGGCGTCGTGTCGTAGCTGCTGTCGTACTTGCCGTTGAAGACTGTCTTCGCGCCGTTCGGGTATCCGATGGTCGCCGTCAGAGAGGACCTCGGGGTGTACGTGGCGTTGACGCCCACTGATTCCGTGCCTTGGCCTTCAAGGTTGTAGTCGAACCCGGTGCCAATGGACGTGCCATTGCTACTAGACGTGAACGTTCCGACCACTCCGCCAGCGATGACGCTGGGCTGGCCGACGACCGAGTACAGCGAGTACACACGTCCGTTGTCGAGCACGAGAACCGAGGTCTGACGGTTCGTATCGGTCGAGCCCGTGTAGAGTCCGGCTGCCGATTGGTTCGTCGATGCAGGCGTCGAGTTGCTGCCGCCACCGCCGCCACCGCCGCCGCCACATGCCGTGAGGATGACCGCCGCTGCTGCGGCTGTAATGATTTGGCCCTTCATTGCTTATTCTCCTGTGTCTGGCCTGACGTTTGGCCGACGCTCAGTGTAAGATTTTGTAACGTCCGAGGATATTGCGTGCTTACAACAGACCGGACCGAAGTCTAACTTGGTGATCCGTGGCATAGTGCCGCCCCCGCTCGCGCTGCCTTTCCCCTATGCCGGGGCTGCGGCGTGCCCCTCGGAGAAGATCAGCGACCACCTCCTGCCGCACCTTCGCGTCTCATGCGACAAGGCGCGCAGACGCGCAGCCATCCGAGGCGTGCGTCTTTAGCCGAGAAACACACGCCTGATGTGCCGCCGCCCTCACCGCGACGTCGCGTCCATGCTTGACTACGCCCATTGAGCGATAGCCTAAAGTGATTGTCCGAGCAGCCGCTCGGCTTAGCTCAGGAGTCGCAAATATGGCCTTCAGCATCGATGCTCCAAGCATTGCCTTCATTCAAACTCGCCGGGGCGTCAACGCTGTCGCTTTCATCGTTTCCGACGATCAGAAGCGCGTGGGCAAGATCCACGATGTCGTAGAACGCAATGAAACTGTCACCACTCGCGGAACGGCAGGATGCGGGAAAGCGGCGTTGCGGTGACACCTTTGCTTCAGCTTCGAGCGCAATGAAAGTGTCAATTCGCCTCAGTCCGGATTGAATCTGTCACTTCGCATCGCGAACCCTAAATTCGTCTCTATCCTATTGATTTGTTGCTGGAATGGACGTGGCGGAGAGTCAGGCAATTGCGCGGCCCCCGCGACCGAGAGCAAGGTGCGATTCGCACCGACGCAGTTGCGGCCGGAGAAGCGACTATTGCGATAAGAAAACTTATCGCAATAGCGCGGTCTGCATACGCATCTGTAACCGTATCGATACTTGGGCAGGTCGTCGCAATCCTGAACTGTGGCTGTCCGGCCGACACCATTGGCGCTTGACGACCCCTAGGCGCCGCTTGCCCTTTGTATCGCCGAGCGGCAGATGACTGGACAATACGAGCCATTCGGCTTTGCCACATGGTCAGCATGAGCTTTTATTCGCGAGTTGGTCGCCTGCGGCAGAGATCGCCTCAAGCAACGCGGGCGGGGCCACCGGTTTCACCAGATGCAGGTCGAAGCCCGCCTGTTCCGAACGCTCGCGGTCGCCCTTCGTCCCGTAGCCAGTGACGGCGACTATCGTGGCCTTCGCGGTCGCGGGTAATGCGCGCAGCCTGCGCGCCAACTGGTAGCCATCCATGCGCGGCATGCCTATGTCCGCGAACACGACCTGAGGCGCGAAGGTCTTGGCGATCTCCAGCGCGGTTTCTCCGTCAAAAGCTGTACGGACCTCGTGCCCTTCCATCTGGAAAAGCGTCAGCAACGCAGATGCGATGTCCGGTTCGTCATCCACGATCAGGATGCGGCGGCTGACGATTGCCGGCCGGGCGAGCGTTTGATCGGCCGCAGGCTGCGCCGACATAGGGTGCGGCGTGCACGGCAGCGTCACAACGAAGCGGGACCAGCGGCCACTGCGGGCCCGCTCGAGCGTCAACGAGCCGCCATGCCTCTCGACGATCTGCCGCGATACCGCCAGCCCGATGCCGAACCCACCCTGGGAGCGGTCAAGTTCGCGCGGCCCCTGCACGAATAACGAAAACACCCGATCGCGCAGCGGCTCCGCCACGCCAGGGCCGTCGTCGCTGACGCAGACCCTCACCTCACCGTCGCCCACGACCATCGAAATATCGATGTGGCCGTGCGGCGGCGCATAAGTCGTCGCATTGTTCAGCAAGTTGACGAACACCTGGTTAAGGCGCACGGGGTCCCCGGCAATCGTCGCCGAACGGTCGAGTCCATCGATTGTCACGGTCTGCCCGTTCTGCGCGGCCGCAGGACGTATTGCATCGACAGCCTCATCGATGATCGCCGACAGTTCGACCGGCACTGGGTCGATTGAAAACATTCCACGCACCGTTCGGTCCGCCTCGAGCAGATCGTTGAGAATGACCGAAAGGTTGCGCACCTGGCGCTTGACGATATTGCTCGCCGCCGCGGCCGGACTTTGTTCGGGTACTGAACGGCGAATCACCTCGATCGCGCTCTCAATCGGCGCGAGTGGATTGCGCAGTTCGTGGCTCAGCATCGATAGGAACTCATCTCGCTCTCTCAGCAAGACTTCCAGGTCGCGCGTGCGGGCGTCGACGCGAGCTTCGAGTTCCGCATTCGTGCGCTCGAGCTCCGAGCG